>JBJDZJ010000074.1:0-3063 GCA_051867915.1 Eubacteriales bacterium | reverse complement strand
TTCAGATCCTCTCCGCAGAGAGCGGCGGTCTGGGCGATCTGTGAAATATTGCCGGAGGCCTCCTTGATGCCCGAGATGTTCTCGCATTTCGACAGCTCTTTGGCAATGGCGGGCGTAATATTGCATCCGGTGCGGGAGGGAACATTGTAGACAATGGCGGGACAGTCCACAGACTCGGCGACGGTGGAAAAATGGCGGATCAGCCCCTTGGGCGTCGCCTTATTGTAATAGGGGGTCACCAGAAGCAGACCGTCGGCGCCTGCGGCTGCGGCGTGCTTTGACAGTTCAACGGCATAGGCGGTATCGTTGCTGCCCGTTCCCGCAATGACGGGGATCCGGTGGGCAACCTTTTGGATGGTATATTCAATGCACATTCGATGCTCTTCGTCTGAAAGAGTGGAGCATTCACCGGTGGTTCCGCAGACGATGATGGCGTCGGTGCCGCCTTCAATCTGCGTTTCAATCATCCGTCCCAGACAGTCGTAATCGACAGCGCCGTTTTTGAAGGGGGTCACGATGGCAACGCCTGCGCCGGTGAAAATGGTCTTTTTCCTCATTTTCTTTAACACTCACTTTCAAAAAAATCAAAGGGGGATTGCAATTTTTGAAATCTTGTAGTATAATAGAGTAGCGTCCGGACAGTGCGGACGGTACGGGCAATGCAAATGATCGCCCATTCCTATATTATCATATTTTTATCATTTTGTCAAGGAGTTTTTATGATTTCAAATACAAAAACGCAGACAAATCTGACGACTCACGATTTCTGGTACGATCTGCCCGAGGAGCTGATTGCACAGGAGCCGTCGAAGGAGCGGGACCTTGCCCGGCTGATGGTCTGTGACAGAAAAAGCGGTGAAATTTCCCACACGGTTTTCCGGAATGTGATCGACCGTCTTCGCCCTGGCGATGTGCTGGTTCTCAACGATTCCAAGGTGATTCCCGCCCGTATTCTGGGTATAAAAGCAGATACCGGCATTCCCATGGAGGTACTGCTTCTCCGTCAGCGGGAACTGGACTCGTGGGAGGCGCTGACCCGTCCCGGCAGACGGGCAAAGGTGGGAACGCAGATTCTCTTCGGCGAAGGACTGCTGACCGCCACCGTCACCGATGTGGTGGAGGGCGGGAACCGGATTCTGCATTTTGAATACGATCATACCAAGGATGACATTTACAGCCTTTTGGATAAGCTGGGCAAAATGCCTCTGCCGCCCTACATCACAAAACCCCTGGAGGACAACGAGTCCTATCAGACGGTCTATGCCAACGAGCGGGGGTCTGCCGCCGCCCCTACCGCAGGACTGCATTTTACCGAGGAACTGCTCCGAAGAATCGAGGAAAAGGGCGTAAAAATCGCAAAGGTCATGCTTCATGTGGGGCTGGGAACCTTCCGACCCGTCAAGGAGGAGCAGATCACCGATCATATCATGCACAGCGAGTTCTTCCGGGTTACCCCCGAGGCGGCTGAGACCATCAACTTGGCAAGACAAAACGGGGGCAGAATCATCGCCGTGGGGACCACCTCCTGCCGGGTGCTGGAATCGGCGTCCGATGAGAGCGGTGTCGTTCATCCCATGACCGACGATACGCAGATTTTCATCTATCCCGGCTATACCTTCAAGGCGGTGGACGGTCTGATTACCAATTTTCATCTGCCCGAATCCACTTTGCTGATGTTGGTGTCGGCATTTTCCTCCAGAGAGTTCATGATGAAGGCCTATGCCGAGGCCATCCGGGAAAAATACCGCTTCTTCAGCTTCGGCGATGCGATGCTGATTGTATAAAAGAAAATGTACACCGTAGGGGCGACCAATGGTCGCCCGCGGGCGTTCAATGAACGCCCCTACGAATAAGATTTGCTCTAATATCCCATACATGTCGGCGATGCGATGTATATCGTATAAATGATTCCGATTGGGAATTTTCTTGTATGCGATACACATCGGGATGCAATGTTTGCTTAGTGAGGGAGAAAAACTCATGAATTTTACTGATTTGACCGCTTTTCTGGATCATCTGGTAAACGAGGTGGGGATTCCGTCCTGCGATCTGTCCCTGTGGCAGGATCATCGGGAAATCTACCGATATTCGATCGGCCGGCAGTGTCCGGAGCGGCAGGAGAGAATCCGCAGAGACGCCGCCTATTTTCTCTATTCCTGCTCCAAGCCCCTGACCTGTACCGCCGCCCTTCAACTGTTTGAAAAGGGAAAGTTCCTGATGACCGATCCGCTGTCAGCCTATCTGCCTGCATTCGGAAAAATGCAGGTAAAGGTCGGAGACACACTTGTCCCTGCCCAAAGACAGATCCGTGTCATCGACCTGTTCACCATGTCGGCGGGACTGGATTATAATCTCTGCACCCCTGCAACCCTTGAGGTGAAGGAACGCACCTTCGGACGCTGTCCCACCCTGGAAATTGCAGACGCTCTGGCGCAGACTCCGCTGTCCTTCGAGCCGGGGACAAGATGGCAGTACAGCCTCTGTCACGATGTGCTGGCGGCATTTGTGGAGAAGGTGTCGGGAATGAGATTTGCCGATTATGTGCAGAAGAATATCTTTGACCCCCTCGGAATGACCCATTCCTGCTACCACCTGACCGATGAGATTGCCGCCAAAATGCCCGATCAGACCCGTTACGACTTTTCGACCAAAAGTGCTACCCCCATCGAAAAGAAAAACGACTATGTTCCGGGTCCCGACTACGACAGCGGCGGGGCAGGACTGATCTCAACGGTGGATGACATGATCCGCTTCGCCGACGCACTGGCACATCACGGACTGGGGAAAAACGGGGAGAGGATTCTGTCGCCCCGAACCGTGGATCTTATGCGCACCAACGCTCTGGATCCCGTCCGCCTTGCCGACTTTAACTGGACACAGATGGCTGGGTACGGCTACGGTCTGGGCGTGCGTACCATGATCGACCCCATTAAGGGCGGATCTCTGTCACCGATAGGAGAATTTGGCTGGGGCGGTGCCGCAGGCTCTTATCTGATGATCGACCCCGACAACCGTCTGTGCGCATTCTATGCCCAGCATATGCTGGTGAATCTGGAGGATTAT
>JBJDZJ010000073.1:0-3082 GCA_051867915.1 Eubacteriales bacterium | reverse complement strand
ATCAGCTCTCCACAATACATTTTCTGGCGCCGGGCAAGCCTATGATGGAACTGATCGAGAATCAGGTGTACCTTGCCCAGGGTGCTTACGCCAAGGTCATCGGCCGCAGTGAGGGACAGCTTGCCGTGTGCGAAGCCATGCACTATGCACTGGTCGCACTGCATACCCGTATTCAGACCGCCGTCGCCTATGAGATGCTGGGAAAATCCGAGAAAGCAAACGAGTGGCTCTCAAGGGCGCTTTCCGATGCCGAACCGGACGGCTTTGTGATACCGTTTGTGGAGAACTATGACCGCTTACAACCGATGCTGGCACGGAAAATCAAGAGCGACTTGATCGTGAAGATCATCGGGCTGGGCGAAGCGGCAAAAGCACGAAAAGCGGCAAACACTCGTCCCGGCTCGTTCGATGCGCTGACACAGAGGGAATTTGAGATCGTAAAGCTGATGGCACAGCGGCTTTCGAACCGTGAGATCGCAGGCAAGTTGTTTCTCTCTGAGGGCAGCGTCAAGCAATATGTGAATCAGATCTACTCTAAACTTCATATTGAGGGCGACACCCGAAGCAAAAGAGCACAGCTGTTGACGCTCCTTTCGAAAAAGACCTAACCTTTGGTTAATGGTTTTTCCTTTTGATCCACTGTACAATATTTGTACAGTGGATTTTTTATCTGTTGAAAAAGCCAAGAAAAAAAGGGGGGGGGACCCATTTGGACCGAAGGTATCTTACCGCCGTTGCGCCGCTGCCGAACCACATTTTGCAGGTGGATTTCGTGTCCGGAAGCCGTCTGCTGCTGGACATGAAGCCCTACCTTGACAAAATCCGGTTTCGCCCGCTTGCTGACCCGAAGATCTGGGCCAGTGCCGTGACCAACGGTATTTTTGTCCGCTTCGACAATGTCGAGCTGAGCCACGATGAGCTGCTCTCCATGGCAGAGCAGGAGCAGTGAATCACAACGAATTATACAGGAGAATAGATCATATGAAAAATTGGACAAAATATGCAAGTCTTTTTTTGGCATCGGTTCTGTGCCTGAGCCTTACAGCCTGCGGCAGCGATGCGCCGGTGGAAAGAAAATCCACCAAAAAGAAAGCCGTCGAGCAACTTCCCGAAATCTCCGCCTATACCGGATACTGGAAGGTGGAAAACCTGCCGCTCTATTTTATCATCAATGACAGTTGCGAATGGGTTGCCGTTAACCTCTACGGAGATGAGATCGGTCCCGGCTATGTTGTGGTGGAGGAAGGATTCATCACACTCTGCATGGAGGATGGGTCCGAGATGATCTCCCTTTGGCAAAGCGACGAGGGCGTTCTGAGCGATAATAATGACAATTTGCTCCTGCTCACGGAATACCCCATGCTTCTTCCGACGCCGGAGGACGAACTCGGCGAGACCGCATACTTCTCGGACGACTTTGCGAATGTTTCGATCAACTATCCCATCCAGATGAATGCGGGGCCCCATACGACTGTCCATAACGGCGTAAGCCTAAATGCAGTCATGGAAGACGGCACGGACGACTATTACACCAACATTTTGCTCACCTTCCAGCCCATCACCGGCTTTGACCCCTTCATGGAAATGGGTGCCGCCACTGCAGAGACCTACATGGTGATTATGCTGAATCAGTTTATAAATTCCATGTACGGCAAGTATCTCATCAAATCCGTCGGTTCCGATTTTGAGGACAACGGGGACTATTACAGCATCACCGGCTATATGTGGCTCGACGGTTCGATTTTCTCAACAGGCAATCTGACTGAGTCCGTGCGCGCTTGCATGGAGGTGCGCTATTATGGCCCGACCGGCTACGCACTCGTCGCAGTCACCACCGCCGTGGATTACCGTATCCAAAACTACTATGAAATCTGCAATAATATTCTCGATACGGTTTCCTACCGCACCGGTTGGAGCACCTCGCCGAAGTCCCGTCCCGAACTGCCCGACTATTCCGGCGATAGCGGCGACTATGGAACATCCTATTACTGGTACGACGAGGACGGCGATATCTGGTACTGGAACGGCTATGAAAATGTGTTCATAAGTTACGGCTCAGACGGCTACATTGACAGCGATTCCGGCGAATTTATAGAATCGAATGACGATGGCTGGGATTATGATGATATGTATTACGACGATTACGATCCATGGTCCGACCCCGGCGACGGCGGGGACGCATGGTCCGACCCCGGTGACGGCTGGGACGGCTGGGGCGGCTACTTCGGCTGATCTCAGGAGACCGGACCGTACGGAAAAGAGGTAAATTGATGAATCTTTTGAAAAAGAATCTTTCGATCCTGTCGGCAGCGGTTCTCTGCCTGGGTCTCGTTGCCTGCGGCAACAGAGGCGACGATTTTCCCGACATCGGAGGCGACTGGCGGGTGACCGGCATTGTGCGTGCCGGCGGTACCGTCACCCGCAACGGTGAGAACACCGATGTGCTGGTGTGCGTCCACAAAGCGGATGCCACCTTCTATTACGATACGGAAGATCAAGTGCTGTTTGACTCTGTGAACTACCCGATTACCCTTGAGGGCGACGCATGGGAGATGTTTCTGGGCATCGACTTCGCCGACCTGAACGGCGACGGCAACAGCGATGTGACCATGAGGTTCAATGACGGCGGCACCGAGCTGTTGATGGTGTGGTTCTGGGACACGGAAAGCGAACAGTTTGAGTACCGACCGGAGGAATCTCGGCTCGGTGAGGATGATGACGGTCGGGGCGACCTGATCCCGGACGACGGGGATGCGGATAACCAATAACAATGACATATACAACGAAAGCATACACGCTCACAGTATTTGCCACATATTACTGTGATTATGACCGTCCTGCGGATCAGGAGATTCTTGAAGCCGTCGGTCCATGAAATCCAAGAAAGGAAACAGTATGATCATTTTTATTATTCTGATAGCCCTTGTTATTTTGCTTCTGATCTGGGGCATCGCCACTTACAATCGGTTGATAACCGAGCGGTTAAAGGTTCAGACCCAGTGGAGCCAGATTGATGTGGTACTCAAACAGCGGTTTGATCTGATCCCCAATCTGCTGGAAACGGTAAAGGGCTATGCCGCCC
>JBJDZJ010000072.1:0-16135 GCA_051867915.1 Eubacteriales bacterium | reverse complement strand
ATCAGATGACCGTCCCGGATTCTGGCTATTTCGGGATAGTCGATGGAGGAGAAGGCGTTGAAGGATTTGGTTCGTGTCTTTCTGGCGCGGGTGCCGAGAATGACCTTTCCGTCAAAGACAATGTGAACGCCGGATGCCTGATCATCGCAGGCGAAGAGCATTGCACCGATCAGATTGTTTCGGGCATCGGTGTCCCGAAGGTAGATGGATTTTTGAGAGCCGGTCAGGACGATGGGTTTGGGACTCTGCTGAATCAGGTAAGAGAGGGCGGCTGCAGTGTATGCCATGGTGTCGGTGCCGTGGGTGATGACAAAGCCGTCAAATTGATCGTATCGCTCCCGAATTTCCTGTGCAATCCTGAGCCAGTGATGGGAACAGACATTGGTGCTGTCCAGATTGTAAAGCTGGACAGCGGTTATATCGGCAAGATCCGCCAGCTCGGGGACATATCCGAGAATTTCCTCGGAGGTGATCTTCGGGGACAGTCCCTCTCCGGAGGATTTGGAGGCAATGGTGCCTCCGGTTGCCAAAAGAAGTATTTTTTTCAAGGAATTTTTCCTTCTTTCCCTTGTTTTACGGATCAGAATCCGGGAATCATCCGTTTTTACGGAATGCGCCGGGATAATGCCTGAATCTCAGACAGTAGAAGCCGTCTGTGACATTGTAATAAACCTCAACCACATCCAGCCTCGGACGCTTGTGATCGGGATGCTCCCTCAGCCAGCACTCAGCCGCATGAATCAGATGCTCCCGCTTTCCGGCATTGACCGCATCGGCGGGGCGTCCGAACCGACGGATGTTGTCGCCGTCCTCCCGTGCCTTGACCTCGATGAAGACGGTATATCCGTCCTTTTCCATGATCAGATCCAGTTCACCGCCCCTGACGGTGTAGTTGCGATCCAGAAGGTGATAGCCCTGTCCGCAAAGCCAGGCAGAGACGGCACCTTCAAAGCATCTTCCGAGAGAGGTGCGGTTATTCATGACCCTTGTCCTTGTTCAGAAACCCCATGAAGGTCTTTCTGTGAACCGGGGAGACGCCGTATGTACGGATCAGCGACATGTGGAGGGCGGTTCCGTAGCCCTTGTGTTTGGCAAACTGATACTGTGGGTAGAGTTTGTCCATTTCCTCGCAGTACCGATCTCTCGCCACTTTTGCCAGAATGGATGCGGCGGCGATGGACATGGACAGACTGTCGCCCTTGATGACGGTCTCGGTGTCCATCGGGAAATCCCTTGCCACATTTCCGTCTACCAGCGTAAGATCGGGGGTGGGATTCAACATTCCCACGGCTCGGCGCATGGCAAGCTGGGAGGCATTCAGAATGTTCAGTGTGTCGATTTCTTCCACCGATGCCGAGGCAATGCCGAAGGACAGAGCATCCCGACAGATTTGGTCAAAGAGCTTGTCCCTCTTTTTGGGTGTCAGCTTTTTGGAGTCGTCCAGTCCGTCGATTACAAGACCCATGGGCAGAATAACAGCGGCGGCATAGACAGGGCCGGCGAGAGGACCTCTGCCTGCTTCGTCGGTTCCGGCGACAACGGTATATCCCCGCAGGGCTGCCGCCGATTCATATTGATAGTCGGGCATTATCTGCTCTCCTTTATTTCCATCAGTTCGGCGGATTCCAGCGTGATCCGACCGATTTTGCCCGATCGGAACTCATCCAGAAGGGTGGAAGCCGTCCGTTCTTCGTTAATTTCGCCGCCGGAGATCAGAAATCCCCGATTTTTTCCGATCATGCGGAAAATGTCGTAGTTTTCGGCATCTTCAAGCCAATCGGAATCCAGCTTGTAGCGTGAGCACAGCAGATCGGGGGCGATTTTCTTCAGTCTGCCGCACAAAATCACGGCAATCTCGTCGGTATTCAGCACCTGATCCTTGATGGCTCCGGTGATGGCAAGATTTTCGGCGACCTTCCGATCGTCGAATTTGGGCCAGAGAACGCCGGGCATATCCAGAAGTCGGATGCCGTGGGGGGTGGTTACCCACTGCTTTTCCAGTGTAACGCCGGGACGGTTTTCCACCTTTGCCTTTTTCGTGCCGGAAAAACGGTTGATGAATGATGATTTCCCGACATTGGGAATGCCGACGACCATGGCGGTAAGGGCTTTCCCTGCCATTCCCTTGGATTCGTTGCGGGCAATCTTTTCGCTGAGCAGATTTCTCACGGTGGGGAGGATCTCGCCCATACCGGCACCCGTGATAAAATCGCAGGGTATGCAATCAATCCCTTTTGAACGGTAGTATTGCTTCCATTTATCATTCATGACGGGGTCGGCAAGAGAGGATTTGGAAAACAGCACGATTCTTGGCTTCCCCTTGCAGATGCGGTCAATTTCGGGATTTTTGGAGGCGATGGGTGTTCTGGCATCCAGAATTTCAAAGACGAAATCCACGAGGGGAAGACACTCGCCCATGATCCGGCGGGTTTTCGCCATGTGTCCGGGAAACCACTGAATAACATCTGACGGCATAGAAATACCGATCCTTTCTTTTGAATAAATGACGGGGACGGCTCAGTCCTCAACCGTACCGAAACGGGAGAAGGGAGAAATCCGAAGGACAACCTTTCCGATAATATACCGCTCGTCAATATAGCCGAAGGTACGGCTGTCCTTGGATACCGCACGATTGTCGCCGAGAACGAAGATACATCCTTCCGGTACCGTTCCTTCCCAACAGTTGTTCTGATCCACCGGAAGACTCTGGGAGGAAAGGGGAATGTTCTTCAGATTCACATAATCTTCATCCAATGTCTCTCCGTTGACGGATACTTCCCATGTGGTGAAATTGATGCGGACGGTGTCGCCTTCCAGGGCGATGATCCGCTTGACGATGGGTTCGGACAGCTGGCTGGGTTCCTGAATAATGACAATGTCGGAACGCTTGGGCGTGTAGAAAAGGTTGGAGATCAGGAGAACATCGTAACCCGAGTCCAGTCCGTGTTCCGGATCGGTGCCGCCTGCCGAATGACCCACCAGAGTGGGGTACATGGATGAGCCTTCCACGGGGGATTGGCGGGCAACGAAGGAAACCAGAACCAACACGCAGATCATGGCGACACAGAAAACCTCAAACCAATCAAAGATAGAGGAAACGAGGCTCTTCTTTTCCGCTACTTTTGCGGGCTTTTCGGACTCGATTTCATCAAAAAGCCGATCGGACCATTGCTCGTCGGGATGCTCCCCGTCCGTTTCTGCGGGCAGTTCCGCCGAATCGGCAGATTCGGACGGTACGGGCAGATCGGCATCATCGGACGGCTCGGCGGGTGTGCTGTCTTGGGCATCGGCAAAACCGACCGGCGGTACATCGGTCGTATCCGGCTTCTCATCGGGGAGCCGTACTCCCGCGATTTGGAAAAACCGGTCGGCGTCCCGATCGGAATCTTCGCTTACGAGATCCTCACGGCCGTTTGCGAATGGGATACTTCCGCCGAAGAGGAGATAGGCGTCCTTTGCAACAACCGCAACCGTATGGCCTTCCGCCTTCCCGATCCGATTCTGAAGGTCATCGGTATTTGAAACCGTGCAAAGATACCCGCAAGGCTCGCTCGCCGAAGGCAGTTCGGCGTCGGGCGCAATTGTTTCAAGGGGGGATTCGGAGAGCTTGTTCTGAAGGAGTGCCGCAAGCTCAGGGGAAAGAAGCCCCGCATAAATTCCGTCGGGAAGGGAACCTTCCGACAGCAGGGCGGAAAGAGCGCCGTTATATATAAGGAAGATTGTGTTCAATATGATAGCCTCGATTCTGTGATAAAATATTCCATCTTACTAATTATAGCATATCCGATTCAAAAAGTAAAGAAAAATCTCTGTGATTTTCCTCAAAATTTTTTAAATTTTTTTCGAAAACCCCTTGCATTTTTCGAAAGGATATGATATAATACTCACTGCGTGTGCGAAACATGACAAAGGGTGGTCCTCTGCATATAGCTCTGCACGAACATCCGGGATTATCCAATATAAGGAGGAAGCCAAAATGGATCTGATTAAGGCTTTAACAAATGAGCAACTCAAGACAGAGGTTCCCACACTGAATATCGGCGACACCGTCCGTGTTCACAACAAGATTGTCGAGGTATCGGCAGACGGCAAGACCAGAGAGAGAATTCAGCTCTTCGAGGGTACGATTATCGCCAAGAAGGGCGGCGGAATTTCCGAAACCTTTACGGTAAGACGGATTGCTTACGGTTGCGGCGTTGAAAAGACCTTCCCCGTACATTCTCCCAATGTAGCGAAGGTTGAACTGGTTCGTTCCGGCAGCGTTCGCCGTGCGAAGCTCTACTATCTGCGCGGCAGACAGGGCAAGAGCGCCAAGGTTAAGGAAAAGATCTGATTTTCCGACCATCGACAGGATTATTTCAGAACAGTAAATGAGGTGTGAAAGATGAAGGCAGGAATCCATCCCGACTATAAGGAATGCACAATCAAGTGTGCGTGCGGTGCTGAGTACAAGACCCGTTCTACGAAGGGCGATATGACCGTTGAAATCTGCTCCAAGTGCCATCCGTTCTTTACCGGCAAGCAGAAGTTCGTAGATGCAGGCGGACGCGTTGATAAGTTCAAGAAGCGTCTGGCAAACTTCCAGAAGTAAGTTTGTGTCACTATCCGTATCTGAAAGCGAGCGCACCCGATTGGGTTGCGTTCGCTTTCGCTTTCGGCGGCAGTACCAAAGAAGAAAGAAAGGTATGGTAATGATATGACGGAACAGAAAAAATTATTTGATAAAGATGAGGCTCCTCTTGCGGTGCTGGTGTCGGTGCTGACGCCCGAAAAGGATCCCCATGAACAGGCCGTATCGCTGGATGAGCTGGAGCGGCTTCTGGATACCGCAGGCGGTAAACTGTTTGCCACCGTGGTTCAGCAACTCCAAAGTCCCGTGGCCAAATCCTATATCGGAAGCGGTAAACTTGTGGAACTGGGAAAACTGTGCTATGAAAACCGCATTGAGCTGGTGGTTTTCGATGATGAGCTTTCTCCGGTGCAGATTCGCAATGTGGAAGAGGGAATCCTTGCGCAGTCGGGCGACGATCCCGATTATGAGGTGCGGGTCATCGACCGATCCATGCTGATTCTCGACATTTTTGCTCTTCATGCCACATCCGGCGAAGGGAAACTGCAGGTCGAGCTTGCCCAGCTTCGGTATACCATCCCCCGTCTGACGGGAAAGGGAACCGAACTGTCCCGTCTGGGCGGCGGTATCGGTACCAGAGGCCCGGGTGAATCCAAACTGGAATCCGACAGACGGCATCTCCAGAGGCGGATCAGCGCCCTTCAGAGCCAGATTGCCGAGCTTGAGAGCAACCGCATGGTTCAGAGAGCCAAGCGGGACCGTTCGGGCATTCCGAAAATCGCCATTGTGGGCTACACCAATGCCGGCAAATCCACCCTGCTCAATCGGCTGACCGATGCCGGCATTCTGGCGGAGGATAAGCTGTTTGCAACGCTGGATCCCACGACCCGAAGCTATAAGCTCCCCAGCGGTCGGGAAATTCTTCTGACCGACACGGTCGGCTTCATCCGCAATTTGCCCCACCATCTGATCTCCGCTTTCCGCTCCACGCTGGATGAGGTTCGGTATGCCGATGCCGTCATGGTGTTGGTGGACGCCTCCGATTCCGAGGCGGAAAGTCAGCTTGAAGTTACGGAAAAACTGCTCTACGATTTGGGTGCGGCGGCAAAGCCCCGTCTGTATGTGCTGAACAAATGCGATGTCGCAACCGAAATCGGTTCCGGTCTGCTGAAAAGCACTTCGTCGGGACCTGCGGTAGCAATTTCGGCATTGGACGGCAGGGGAATCCCCGATCTGGTTGCCGAACTGGAAAAAATCGCCCTATCGGGCAAGCGGCTGGTGACCTTGTGGATCCCCCAGAACGACCAGGCAGTCATCGGACGGGTCTACAATCTGGTTCAGGTGGAGAATGTGGAGTATACCGACGAATATGTGATCGTTCTGGCGCTGGCTGACGATAAGGCGATCGGACAGCTTCGGAAATATCTCAGACAGGAATAATCGGCCGTCGGCTCGGGAAAGGGGCAAAATCATGGAGGAGCGTTATGTTACCTTGGGCGGGGATGGCTTCGGAAGGCTCGTGGAGCGAAAAAGCGAGTTTCTCGCCTATGCAGCTCATGTGACAACCGAAGCACAGGCACTGGCTTTTCTGGAGTCGATCCGGAAAAAGCACAGCGACGCCAGACACAATGTCTACGCCTATGTGCTGAAAGAGGGCAACTTCATGCGATACAGCGACGACGGGGAACCCCAGGGAACGGCAGGGATGCCGGTGCTGGATGTGATCCGCAAAAGCGGCTTTACCGATGCCATTCTGGTGGTTACCCGCTATTTCGGCGGGATTTTGCTGGGTACCGGTGGACTGGTCCGGGCGTACAGCGCTGCCGCCAAGCTGGCGGTGGACGATGCCGGAATCGTCGAATTCATTCCCTTTGACGAGATCCTTTTCGCCGTGGACTATTCCCTTTGGCAGAAGGTACGGGTGGAACTCCCCAAGTACCTTGCCAAGACCGACCGCATTGAGTACGGAGCGGAGGTTGAGGTGCAGATCGCTCTTCCGAAAACCGAAACCGATCGCTTTCTCGCACGGCTTACCGAAATGTCTGCCGGCAAAGCCGAGGCCATCGGGATCGGTCAGCGATATGACAGTGTTGACAGCCGAATTTAAACATTTTTTGAATTTTCACATAAGCCCTTTGAAAAAAAGGGTTTGTGTGAATTTTGGCGTATATTATATTGAATCAGCAGTTGTATACAGGAGGACGCAGATGGTCGATCAGAGCATAGTGGAAGAAATCAAACTGCGTAATCCCATTGACGAGGTGGTTTCCGCCTATGTCAGTTTGAAACGGGCGGGTTCAAATTATGTGGGGCTTTGCCCCTTTCACAGTGAAAAATCTCCTTCCTTCACCGTATTTCAGAACGACGGCAGCTTTTATTGCTTCGGTTGCGGAGCCGGCGGCGATGTGATCACCTTTATCCGCAGAGCGGAGAATCTGGACTATCCGTCGGCGTTGGTATTTCTCGCCAAGCGTGCGGGAATTACGATTACATCAAGCCGCGATGAGAAAAATGAGAGCGAGAGAAGGAATCGCACGCTTGCCATGAATCGGGAAGCGGCGAAATATTTCAACCATATCCTGTTGGATACGCCGGAGGGGAAACCCGGATTGGACTATCTGCTGTCCCGTGGACTGACCCTGCCGGTGATCCGCCATTTCGGTCTGGGTTTTGCCCCCGACGATTTCGGTGCCGTTCCGAAACTGCTTTCATCTATGGGCTATACAGATGCCGAGATGTCCTCTGCTTATCTTGCGAGAATCAGCGAGAAAACCAAACGCCCCTACGGTCTTTTCCGAAATCGGGTCATGTTTCCGATCATCGCCACAACAGGCGATGTGGTGGCCTTCGGCGGCAGAGTCATGGACGATTCCAAGCCCAAATATCTGAATTCGTCGGACACGCCCGCCTTTAAGAAAAGCAAGAATCTTTTCGCCCTGAATTTCGCCAAGAACAACTGCGCAGAACAGCTGATCCTGTGCGAAGGCTATATGGATGTGATCGCCCTCCATGCCGCCGGCTTTACCAATGCCGTGGCGACACTGGGAACCGCCATAACGCCGGAACAGGCAAGAATCTTCAAACGCTACACCAAGTCGGTGCTGATCTGTTACGATGCCGACGAGGCGGGGCAGAACGCCGCATCCAAAGCCTTCCGTCTGCTTGGCGAGGTGGGTCTGGAGTGCAAAATTCTGAAGGTCAAGAATGCAAAGGACCCCGATGAGTATCTGAAAAAGTACGGACCTGCCGCCTTCAAAAAGCTGATGGAGGGTAGCCGCACAGAATTTGATTTCCGATATGACAGAATCCTTTCCGACAACGACATAACCGATGCCCAGGGTAAAATCAGGGCGTTGGATGCCTGCGTCCGGCTGATTGCTTCCGAGAAATCCGCCGCCAGACGGGAAATTTATATTGCAAGAGTCTCAAAGGAACTGGAAATTCCCGCCGACGCCATCCGTCGGGATGTGGAAAAGCAGGTTCTCAGCGAAAACCGTACCGAAAAGCGGGAGGAGACAACCCGCCTGATGCGTCAGAGCGCAGGAATCGGGGATCGGGTGAATCCCGATCGGATGAAGAATCTCAGGGCGGCATCGGCTGAGGATGCCATATTCGGAATTCTGATGATTCATCCCGAATATATCGGGGAACTTCGAAATCAGGGATTGCTCCCCAAGGAAGAGGATTTTGTGTCATCCTTCGGTAAAAAGGTTTACGGTCTGATGCTTGCCTGTTCGGAAAGCGGTGCCTTTGATGAGAGCGTTCTGAATGCCGACCTTACCGAGGATGAAATCGGACGGCTGAACAGGCTCAGAATTGGGCGTCGGGATCTGTCCGACAATTCCGTAAAGATCCTGCTTGAGTGTTATCAGACATTGCAGGATGCCGCCCGTGACAAAAACATGAATGCTGTCGATATAATCAATAAAAAGAGACAGAAAAAACAGGAAAACGGCGAAAAATAATTCCAAGCTGTATCACAGCGAATATAAGCGAATATAGCGGTATACTAAAATTCTGGAGGTCAAAATGAGATTTGACGAAGAAAATCTGACGGACGGTCGGTATGATGTCAACGATCTGACAGGAAGAGCCGGCGGTTTCGGCGGAGATTTTTCCGATTTGTCCTATATGGACGATTATGATGATGAGGATTTGGACAGCGGTTTTTCATTGAGTGAGAATCACGAGGGAGACGATGCGGAAATTGTCAACTATCTGAAAACCAGCCGTGCGGACGATCTGGTCAACGAGGCAGGTCAGAATCTGACCGCCGAAGATATGGAAAAGATGCTGGTTCAGGAGGGCTTTTCGGTTGACGATCCCGTCAGACTCTATCTGAAGGAAATCGGCAAAATTCCCTTGCTTTCCGCAGAGGAAGAGGGAGAACTTGCACGCAAGGTTTATGAAGGTCTTCAGGCACAGGCCCTTCTGGAAGAATTGAAAAGCGAGAATCCCGATGAGGCCAACCCCGCCGTTGATGAAAGCTATCTGAAAGAGCTGGAAAAGCAGGTCAGCGCAGGCGAACGGGCCAAAAATCGGTTGGTTGAGGCCAATCTGAGACTGGTCGTTTCCATTGCCAAGCGCCATTCGGGCAAGGGACTGTCCTTTCTGGATCTGATTCAGGAGGGAAATCTGGGACTGCTCAAGGCGGCGGAAAAGTTTGATTACCGGAAGGGCTATAAATTTTCCACCTACGCCACATGGTGGATCCGTCAGGCGATCTCCCGTGCGGTTGCCGATCAGGCGAGAACCATCCGGATTCCCGTTCATATGGTGGAGACCATTCATCGCCTGTCCAAGGTGTCCAGACGGATCAATCAGGAGCTGGGAAGGGAACCCACAGTGGACGAGCTGTCGGAGGCCATGAACCTCTCTCCCGAAAAGGTCAGAGAAATCATGAGGGTTGCCATGGATCCGGTTTCGCTGGAAACGCCCATCGGAGAGGAAGAGGATTCCCATCTGGGAGATTTCATTCAGGATGACAGCGCACCGGCACCGGCGGATTCGGTGTTCCGGACCATGCTTCACGAGGAACTGCTGAAGGAACTGCACAGTCTGAGCCCCAGAGAGGAAGATGTCATTTTGCTCCGCTACGGGCTGAAGGACAATCGTATTCACACCCTTGAAGAGGTTGGAGCACAGCTGAATATCACAAGGGAGCGTGTCCGCCAGATTGAGGCGAAGGCCCTTCGCAAAATCCGCGGTAAAATCAGTTTTAAACGCAAGCATATCAACGATTATCTTGGATAAAACCGATAAATTTCCCTGCTGCAGGTGACGGTATGATCTGCTTCACTGTGCGGGATAATGAAAGGGTAAAGGAAGATCATGAACAGGTCGGATGAGATTTGCCGTCCGACTCATCAGAAAGGAAGGTTCAGAGTATGAAGATGGAAGATCAATCTATGTCGCAGGAACCGAACATCAGCGAGTTTCTGAATAAGGGCGGAGCGCAGAACTCCTCCATTACCGACAACGATCTGATTGACGCCTTCGAGGATGAGGATTTCGATCAGGAACAAATGGAAAAGTCCTTTGAAACGCTGGAAGGGGTCGTATCGGAAGGCGGATCAGAGATGAACCAGGCGGAAATTGCCGATATTGAAGGCGAAGTTGCCCAGTACAGCTCTGCCGAGGATATGGAAAAACTGTTGGTTCAGGGCGGACTGGCTGTGGATGATCCGGTCCGGATGTACCTGAAGGAGATCGGACAGGTTCCGCTTCTTCGCCCCGAAAAGGAAACCGAGCTTGCCCAGATCATGAACACGGGGCTTGAGGCGGCGAAGATCCTTGAAAATCCCGAGGATCTGGACCCCGAGCAGATCCCCGTACTGGAGGCGCAGGTCAAAGCGGGCGAAAAAGCCAAGAATCAGTTGGTAGAAGCCAATCTGAGACTGGTTGTCAGCGTGGCAAAGCGTCACTCCGGAAAGGGACTGTCCTTTCTGGATCTGATTCAGGAGGGAAATCTGGGACTGCTCAAGGCTGTCGAAAAGTTCGATTACAGCAAGGGCTTCAAATTTTCAACCTACGCTACCTGGTGGATCCGTCAGTCGATTACCCGTGCCATTGCCGATCAGGCGAGAACCATCCGGATTCCCGTCCATATGGTAGAGACCATTCACAAAGTATCCAGGGTTTCCCGTAAACTGCTTCAGGAGCTTGGAAGAGAGCCTACCATTGAGGAAATTGCAAAAGAACTGGATATGCCTCTGGATAAGGTGCAGGAAATCATGAAGATTGCGCTGGACCCGGTTCCTCTGGAAACGCCGGTCGGTGAGGAAGAGGATTCCCAGTTGTACGACTTCATCGAGGATGAGGATACCCCGTCTCCTTCGGACAGCGTTTCTCAGAATATGCTCCGGGAACAGCTTCTCGCCGTTCTTCATACACTGACTCCCCGGGAGGAACAGGTTCTTATGCTCCGGTTCGGACTGAAGGACGGTCAGCAGCATACCCTTGAAGAGGTCGGAGCGGCTTTCCAGATCACAAGAGAGCGTATCCGCCAGATTGAAGCGAAAGCATTGCGTAAACTGCGTCATCCCAGCCGTTCGAGAAAGCTTCGGGATTACCTGGATAATTGAATCACGACATCCTGAAAATCCGTTTTCTGCGTTAAAATTTTGTAATATTGTACAAAAAACAGATTGCGATTTTGGAACTATCACCGAAACTCATTTGCAAAACTACCAATTATTCCAATCATAATTGTGCAACATAAATGAACAAATTGTTAATTTTGCCTTGATTTTCGAATCAGAAAAGAATTTCCCGTTCTTTTTCTCAAAAAGAATCCTTGACAGATTCGGATTTTTGTTGTAAAATAACAAGTAACAAATGAGTGCGTATTTGGGAGCGCACTTGCCTATCATTAGTATGAAATAGAAATTCGTTATGGAATTCTAAGGAGGATCTTCCGCATGAAAAAACGACTTATGAGCCTTGGCTTGAGTGTGTTGATGCTCGCATCTGCCGCATCCGTACTCACTTCCTGTGGAGGCGATGAAACCGTGTCGACCGATGAGGTTGTAAAACCCATGACGGTTACTTTGAACATGATCACGGATGAAAGAACCACAGAGGAAGGAATTGCCGCTGTACAGGAAGCAATCAATCAGATTACCGAAAACGACCTGAACATACATGTCGTTCTCCAGCTTTATACAGAGGATGAATATCATGATGTCGTTCTGAATAAGAGTCTTGCAAGAGACAGCGATATTCTTGCGGGAAAACAGTATTCCTCTATCGGAAGCGAAGACGATGAAGTCGTCATCGAAATCGTCGAAGGCAAGTACAGAACGGTGACCGCATATCCCGAGCCTTATGAGAATCAGATTGATATCTTTATGATAACGAGCTATGATATGCTGACCGAATTTGCGGATGCCGGCATCGTTGCCGATGTGTCCGATTCCCTGAATTCCACAGATGCCAGCCTTCTTAATAAGTATGTTTCTTCCAATCTGATGACATACGGACAGATTATGGGCAGTCAGTATGCCATTCCGGGCAATTCCTATTACGGCGGTTATGAGTATCTTCTGGTAAAGAAGTCGCTGTTTGACAAGTATCCTTACTCCATCAGCGATGTGACCGGCCTTTCTTCTCTGCGTGATTATCTGGTTGATGTTGCCGAAAATGAAGAGGGTGTCATTCCTCTTTATAATGTCGGAAGTCTCGGACTGACCAGTGCGTTGGAGCGTGACTCTGTTGTTTCGTCTTATGTCCCCGACGGAGCGGTTGAGACGGATACCTACCGCCCTGACAATATTATGAAGAATGCTTCGGTTCAGGCTCAGCTGGCTACGATTATTGCCTGCGGATCGGTCAACGGCGACTACGCAAAAGATGTGGATGTGGTTGATTTTGATGCAAACTTTGCCGCAGCATTTGTCACCGGAGATGCCGATACCCCTGAGATTTACGGCGAGGACTACTATGTTGTCCAGACCAGAAAGCCCGTTGCCGACGCATCCGAAATCTTCAGCAGCATGTTTGCCGTCAGCGAATATTCATCCGATGTCGCCCGTTGCATGCAGGTTGTCAATCTTCTGATGACCAACGAAGAGCTTTTGAATACCGTTCTCTACGGCGTTGAGAATGTGACCTATATTCGCGATGAGGATACCGGAATTGTATCCCGCAAGTATACCAGCGACACCAATTCGATTTACATTATGGATGAAAACCTCATCGGAAATATCTTCCTGGCATGGCAGAACGATGAAATGTCGGATGAGGTACTCAGCGTATCTGCCGACAACTGGAAGCTTGCAAAACAGGCAAGCACGGATGCAACCTTCTCGCCTTTTGCCCATTTCCCGTTGGTTTGGGATGAAGCCCTGAATGAAACCGCCAAAGGTCTGAATGAGCTTTATGTGGAACTCTGGACAAAGGTTGAAGAATATAACGGAAGAGTCGATCCTACAACCGGTGAGCAGTATACACCCGATACCTATGTAAGCGGTTATCTGAACTCCTGGATCAGCGGAATGGCTGATGTACTGAATGCGGTTGATACAACCAAGGAAACGACCCTTGCCGGTCAATACCTGAAATGGTATCATGACAACTTTGCTGATGGCTGATTGATTTCATTTTGACTGAAAACGAAGCATCGGAATGCCGATGCTTCGTTTTTTGCCCTTTGATGGCGGATTGTTCGGTTCTGATCATTTTGCCCAATTTTACAATAAAAAGCCAATTTAAGTTGTGCAGAAAAGAGATTTTTGGCGAAACTTCAAACTTCTCTTGACAATTGAAATCGAAGATGCTATAATACAAGAGTCTGGGAAAATCTATTCATGTAACGGTTTGGATGCTCGGACAATAAACATGATTTTACAACAGAACAGGAGGTGCAATATGCCAACATTTAACCAACTCGTAAAGCAGGGCAGAGAAAAGAAGGTCTTCAAGTCCAAGGCTCCTATGCTTCAGAAGGGATTCAACTCGCTCAACAATGTTCCGACCGATCAGAGTTCCCCTCAGAAGAGAGGCGTCTGCACGAAGGTCTCCACGACCAGCCCTAAGAAGCCTAACTCGGCTCTTCGTAAAATTGCCAGAGTAAAGCTGACCAACGGTCTTGAAGCGACCACTTATATCCCCGGAATCGGACACAATCTGCAGGAACACTCGGTTGTACTGATTCGCGGAGGCCGTGTTCGTGACCTTCCCGGCGTTCGTTATCACATCATCCGCGGTACGCTGGATACCCAGGGCGTTGATGCCCGCAGACAGAGCCGTTCGAAGTACGGCGCAAAGGTTCCCAAGAATACCAAGAAAAAGTAATCTTGGGGAAAGCGTACCAAAATTTCACGTTTGTGCCAAGGAATCTGTTGAAGATCAATGTTTATTGTCATACGACATTCCCGCACTTAACGGAAGAAATCTTTCGAGTACCTGTGAGTTCATATTTTCATGAAGGAGGGAAGTACAGTGCCTAGAAGAGGACAAGTTTCCAAAAGAGAAGTATTGCCGGATCCTATGTATAATTCCAAGCTGGTTACAAAGCTGATTAACAACATTATGTATGACGGCAAAAAGGGCGTTGCACAGAAGATCGTTTACGATGCATTCGCAATCGTAGAGGAGAAGTCCGGCAAAAACGCTCTCGAAGTGTTCACGACTGCGCTTGAGAACATCATGCCTGTTCTTGAGGTTAAAGCCCGCCGTGTCGGCGGTTCCACCTATCAGGTTCCTATGGAAGTCAGAGCTGAAAGACGCCAGACCCTTGGTCTGCGTTGGCTCAGAACTTACTCCAGAAACCGCGGTGAGAACACGATGGCGGAGCGTCTTGCAGCGGAGATCCTGGACGCTAACAACAATATGGGCGGCGCCGTAAAGAAGAAGGAAGAAACCCATAAGATGGCTGAGGCGAACAAGGCTTTCGCTCATTACAGATATTGATTTTTCCGAATCAATTCTTACTAGTAATTTAAGGAGAAAAAGTCTATGCCCAGAGAATATTCACTTGAAAACACCCGTAATATCGGTATCATGGCTCACATCGACGCCGGTAAGACAACAACTACGGAGCGTATTCTGTACTATACGGGTGTCAACCATAAGATCGGCGAGACCCATGACGGTGAAGCGACGATGGACTGGATGGCACAGGAGCAGGAGCGCGGTATTACCATTACCTCCGCTGCTACTACCTGCCACTGGACGAAGACGGACAAGTCCGCTCCCGAAACCAGAATCAACATCATCGACACCCCCGGTCACGTTGACTTTACAGTAGAGGTTGAGCGTTCCCTGCGTGTCCTGGACGGTTCCGTAACTGTCCTGTGCGCAAAGGGCGGCGTTGAGCCTCAGTCCGAGACCGTATGGCGTCAGGCTGACAAGTACGGCGTTCCGAGAATGGTTTATGTCAACAAAATGGACATCATGGGTGCAAATTTCTACCGTTGTGTGGATATGCTTCATGAGCGTCTGAAGGCAAATGCCGTTCCGGTTCAGCTCCCCATCGGTGCTGAGGATACCTTCAAGGGTATCATCGACCTGATGAACATGGAAGCAGATGTATACTACGATGAGATGGGCAAGGATATGCGTGTTGAAGCAATCCCTGCTGATATGCTGGAAAAGGCTCAGGAGTACAGAAATGCAATGGTCGAGTCCATCGTTGAAACCGACGACGAACTTGCCATGAAGTACCTTGAGGGCGAGGAGATCAGCGTTTCCGAACTGAAAGCGGCTCTCCGTAAGGCTACCATCGACAACAAGATTGTTCCTGTGGTTTGCGGAACCTCTTACAGAAACAAGGGCGTTCAGAAACTGCTTGACGCAATCGTTGACTATATGCCTGCTCCTACCGATGTCCCTGCAATCAAGGGCATCGACCCCAATGCGGATCCCGACAATAATGAAGTCGAGTGCCCCGCAAACGACAGCGGTAGCTTTGCCGCTCTCGCATTCAAGATCATGACCGACCCCTATGTCGGAAAGCTCTGCTTCTTCCGTGTATACGAAGGAACGCTGGCAGCCGGCACGACGGTTTACAACTCCACCAAGCGTCAGAGAGAGAGAATCGGCCGTATTCTTCAGATGCACGCTAACCAGCGGAAGGATCTGGATATCTGCTATTCCGGCGATATCGCAGCTGCCGTAGGTCTGAAGTATACCACAACCGGTGATACCCTCTGCACCGAGGATCATCCCGTTATCCTTGAGTCCATGGAGTTCCCGGAACCCGTTATCAAGGAGGCCATTGAGCCCAAGACCAAGGCAGCGCAGGAAAAGATGGGTATCGCTCTTGCAAAGCTTGCAGAAGAGGATCCTACCTTCCGCACCTATACCGATGAAGAGACCGGACAGACCATCATCGCCGGAATGGGCGAGCTCCATCTGGAGATTATCGTTGACCGTCTGCTTCGTGAGTTCAAGGTAGAGGCGAACATCGGCGCACCTCAGGTTTCTTATAAGGAAACCATTACTCAGTCCGCAGATGAGGACTGCAAGTATGCCCGTCAGTCCGGTGGTAAGGGTCAGTACGGTCATGTTAAGATCACCATCGAACCCAACGAACCCTGTAAGGGCTATGAGTTCATCAACAAG
>JBJDZJ010000071.1:0-3125 GCA_051867915.1 Eubacteriales bacterium | reverse complement strand
AATGTGATCCCAAAAATCCGGGCGATTGACGATTTCCCGATTTAAAATGATCTTCAGGGCTATCTGAGGAGTCAATTCTTTCGCCATTTGTTTTCGAAAGTCCTTCAGATGAAAACGTTCAACCTCATCGGAAATCATGCAAAATTCGATTCGTATACTTTTTCTCATTACTTTTCACCAAAAGCTATTATAAGGCGAGTGCGAGCAAAGCAGTACCGCCCGTACAATATATAATAATCCCTCCTGCAAACAGAATAGAAGCGTATAGTAGAATATTCCAGCAGTAGTGGTATTCATAATATATCATGCCATCAGATGTATTGCTACGAAATATTACTTCATATATTCCTTCACTTGCCAAATAATATGTTGTAAATTTCCCCAAATTACGACCCGCCCTTGAACCGGAAAGATTATCTATATATTTTTTTAATTGTGCAGGGCCGGATTTATAGTATTTCTGTTTATCGGGTTTTACCTCCCATACCTCATTCCAATCTTTTACATATAAGTCAGCTAAACCAAATTTAAATTTGCCCATTTTTATATAATAATTTGTTAAAGCAATTTTACCATATGTGGCAAGAATGTATATAGTCAATACAAGTTGAACATAATTATGAATCTGTCCCGGCCATGTTAAACAGCCAATAGCATCAGAATGAGTTATCGGCTCATTCTCACAATACGCAAACAGATTGCAACCCAGCACCGTTCCACTTGCACCGAGATAATCCACCTCATCCGCATTGATGAACCTTCCCACCTGGGGATCATAGTACCGACTCTGCAGGTAGAAGAATCCCGTCTCGCTGTCGTAATAGTAGGATTTGTAGCGTATCGGATTGACCCCGATCAGCGTGCTGTTCCCCGTCGCCGAGATGGTATTGCCCCATGCGTCGTAGGTGTAGGTGACGACTATCGAACCTGCCTCGTTGTAGACATAGTGGATCACGCCGAGGCTGTCGGCGCCGTAGTAGTAGTTATTCCCGCCGTACCGGAAGCCGATGAGGGCGTCGAGATCGTCGTACAGGAAGGTGATCGTGTAGTCGGCATGGATTTCCTGAAGCAGCTTCGAACTATCTCAAGGAAACTATGGAATCATCTACAGGGATATGTTGTATGAATGAATCAGCGACAATAACCTTTCAGGATACGGAAGACCTCCGTTTCACTCTTTCCAATCCAGATTTCGAAGATTGCCATCAGAGCTACAACAAACAGTAGTTCGATAACCTCTCCGATCCCACCAATTATAGATGCAACGCAGGCGCCGGCAAAAATGAAAAGCATGATCAACTGCAGGAGAGGGGAGAAGCATATCCATCCCTTAAAGCAATGGGAACGTTTGAAATATTTGCCATAAAACCACACTTTAGCTCGTTGTAAATTGCCCTCTTTGGTTCTCGAACCATCTTCATAGTACCCTTTTATTGCAGAATCGCTTAATAGGTAGGTATACAGCCCTATCCGACTGTTTCTATATGATTCCCAGAAGGCGAGCAAATGATGGGGCTCAGATGCTTGTCGTGATATAAGGTTACTCTGAAAGTTCTTTTCACATTGCACTTCAAAATTAAAAAGCAAGATATAAATCACCTCTATATAAGCATAGGTATTAATTTGGGTAGCATCGGCACCAAGATAGTTGCTGCGCTGGATATAGAAGACTTTACGGCAACTAATACAGAACTAACAAATGTACCCAGATAAGGCATAGCGACACAACTAACTGCGATTGCAGCAGCGGTTAGGTGCGAGACACTAATTTTTAGTGTCAATGCATAGTACAATCCTGAACTGGTTGGAGAATATAGCAAGCCAAGTTTCATGTATGTTTCTTTCCAAGTTATTCCAGGTGAAAAAGCAAAACATAATTTATCTGTAATTCCCCAAAAAGCAGAAATTTCTATTACACCCTTGGCAAACATTCCCCCGTATATCGCATTTGCATTTGTCTGCGCAGCAACCGACACTGAAATTTCAATCCCAACACCCAAAAAACGTTTGTTTAGCAATGTTTTTGCAACTAAATCACCAGAATATATATTTGGAATATACTTACTGATTAGTTTGACTAACCAATATTTATTGTTGTATTGCGAAGTCGAAATCTTTGTCCTTACAAGACCAATATTATCCACATAATTTACCGGCTCATTCTCGCAGTACGAGAACAAATTATATCCCAGCACCGTTCCGGTTGCACCCATGTACTGCCAATCATCCGCACTAACAAACCTTCCCACCTGGGGGTCGTAATATCTGCTCTGCAGGTAGAAGAAGCCCGTCTCGCTGTCGTAGTAGTAGGACTTGTACCGGATGGGATTGACCCCGATCAGCGTATTGTTGCCCGTCGCCGAGACGGTACCTCCCCATGCATCGTAGGTGTAGGTGACGACCACAGTGCCTGCCTCGTTGTAGACATAGTGGATCACGCCGAGACTGTCGGCACCGTAGTAGTAGTTATTCCCGCCGTACCGGAAACCGATGAGAGTGTCGGTATCGTCGTACAGGAAGGTGATCGTGTAGTCGGCATGGATTTCCTGAAGCAGCTTCGACCCGTCACGGACATACTGAACGGTATCGGTTCCCACACTCTTGCTTGTGCGGATTCCGTTGCCGTCATAGGCGTAGGTAATGGTCGGTCCGTCTGTCAGGGTCAGGGAGGTCAGGTTCCGCCCTTCCCAGGACAGGGAAGATGCATTCCGCCAGTTCTGGGGCAGGAAGGCGGCGTCGTAGGTGATGGTTCCGCCGTTATAGGAGGTCAGCAGATCGGCGCAGGAGCTGTTGCCGTAAGCATACGCCACCGCCTCCGACAGCGTTCCAACTGTTCCGGTGGTATAGGCATAGATCTCCCCGGAAAGAATGTTGCCGTTTGCATCATAGGTCCATACGGTGGTCTTTCCGGAGTTGGCGTTATCCTCCCGAATCAGCTGATTGTTCGAATCGTAAGTATAGCTTATCTTCAGTATACCATTTTCTTTCACACTTGTCAAGTTGGAATTAGCATCATATGTGTAAGAAAATGCACTTCCGTTCGAAAAACTTTCGGTTCCGATGAAATCGGTCATGCTGTTTGCAGACGCAAGGTAGGTATAGGCTACGGTATAGACGGTATTGGT
>JBJDZJ010000070.1:0-16363 GCA_051867915.1 Eubacteriales bacterium | reverse complement strand
AATATCTTCTTCTTTTACAGCGCCGTTCCAACACATGGAGTTTTCCCAAAGGCCATATGGAGGCGGGGGAAAGCGAGGCGGAAACCGCAATCCGTGAAATCCGGGAGGAAACCGGCTTTCATGTGACGCTCCATCCCGATTTCAGAGGGGAAATTCACTATCCCATCGCTCAGAAGATCGAAAAGCGGGTGGTTCTCTTTCTGGCGAAGGTGGAAGGCGAACCCGGATTCCCCGGTCGGGAGATCGCAGGCTATCGCTGGATCCCCGAGAACCGGATCAAGAATGAGCTTGCACCCACCTACCGTTCGCTGCTGGATCGTGTGATCCGTCTTTTAAGGAAACCGAAAGCCAATCAATAGGCAGAAAATACCCCGTTCGGGCTGAGAATCGGGTTCCCGACTGCCCGAGCAAATGTTATGTAAGGAAGAACATTCAATGAAACAGAAACAAAAATCCCCGTTGCCGTCCCTGTACGGCTTCTGCATCACGCTGGCAGGTATGGCGGCGTTGGATCTGATCTGCTACGGACTCGGCGGATCGGATCAGGGCGTTCTCGCCTTGGTTTTTTCCATGCTTTATCTGTACCTGACTCTGATACAGGCTCTGCTTTGCCCCATTTGCCTGATTTGCGGCGTCATTTTGTGGATTCGGCGGTTGATGGCAAACAAAAAGGCGGATGTCCATTTTTTTGTCACACTCGGACTTCTGATTCTTGCCCTGCTATGGGCAATTTTCAAAATCGTTTTTTTGGTCGGCGAGTTCTGATTGTCATAAGATGAAAATGGAGGAGATTTTCCGATGAAACCGATGGGAATTGAAAAAAAGAATACCAAAATCATTGCCCACAGAGGGCTTTCGGGAATCGAACGGGAGAATACCGTCGCCGCCTTTGTTGC
The DNA here is from genome assembly GCA_051867915.1 of Eubacteriales bacterium. Classification (GTDB taxonomy): domain Bacteria; phylum Bacillota; class Clostridia; order Oscillospirales; family CAG-272; genus CAKSQF01. Next base: position 15,467 of record JBJDZJ010000070.1, on the reverse strand, counting down.
CGCGGGAAACCGAAGTTATTACGGAATTGAGACCGATGTCCATCGGACGGCAGACGGCGGCTATGTGCTGATTCATGACGGCCGTACGGGAAGGGTGGCAGATCGGGACATAGAGGTGGAGAATTCCACCCTTGCCGAACTCCGTTCCCTGCGTCTGACCGATAAAGAGGGAAGAGCACGGGGCGATCTGATTCTGCCTCTGCCCGAAGAGTATTTTTCGGTGTGCAAATGCTACGGTAAGGTGTCGGTGCTGGAGCTGAAAGGGAACTTTACCGCCGAGGATCTGCGGAAAATCATCGAATTGGCGAGAAGCATCGGTCAGCTGGAACAGACGGTTTTCATTTCCTTTTCCTTTGAGAATCTGGTGGAGCTGAGAAAATTGCTTCCCGGACATCCGGTTCAGTTTCTTACCGATCATCCGGTGGATCCGGAGCTGATCGGACGGCTGACGGCGGAGGGCTTTGATCTGGATATCCGGGAGGATCGGCTTACTGCCGAATCGGTGGCAGCGCTGAAAGAGGCAGGCATTGCGATCAACTGCTGGACGGTGGATCGGCCGGAGCGGGCGGAAGAACTGGTGAAGATGGGTGTGGACTATCTGACCACAAACATTCTGGAATAAAACAATATAGAATAAACTTCGGGCTGACGCAAATTCCGCTTTGCGTCAGCCCGCTTCGATGTATTCGGTTTTGTCCCGAATCCGACAGCCGGTTTGTCCGACAGGCTGTCGGATTGGCGCCGTCAGTTCCTATGGCTGTAAGCAATCTTTCCGCCGATGTTCCAGGAATCCCGGTCCATGCAGTAGATCAGCCTTTTCAGGGGGAAGACGGTCAGTTGATAGCCGGCGTCGGCGGTGAGCATCAGGTTGACTCTGCGCTCGGAAACCACCTGAACCTCAAAAACTTCGGATTTGCGCAGGCAGATTTTTTCGGTTTCCATATCCTGTACAGGGGTCAGCAGTCCGCCCTTTCCCTTGGCGAACAGATAACACTCGTCGTAGGTCAGAAGCAGGTATCCGGGACAGCGGTTTGCACCGTCACGGAAGGTAATGGGACATCGGAACTCCACCGGATCGGCAATGGTGTCGGCAAGATATGCCATGTTCTCCAATTCCCGACGCTTCACTGCCTCCAGATAGATCCGACCCGCCGCCCACAGAATCAGGTATAGAATCCCCGATGCTGCGAAGGCGTACCAAGGGGGAAGAATCATGGCAACGGTGATCGGAACGGTGACGGCGACGGACAGGACGGACAGAGGAACGGCCAGTATGGCAGCTGTTGCGGTCAGAAATCTCCTTTCATCTCTTTGACGGATTTCACGCTCGGTCTTCCTTCTCTTTTTGATTTTCTCCATTTTTTCTGAATTCCTTTCTGTTTTTTGAGGGCCTGTTTTCGGCCCTTTTTAAATGGACCTTTTGGATTCCAATCTTTCTTTTTACGGCTTTTCTAACGCCGCCATTATATCACTGTTTTTTTGAAAAATCAAGACCTTTTGACATTATTTTTGGTAAAAGTCCGAACTTTTCGTTGACAGAATTCGACATTTCATCTGATTTTTGTCGATGCGTGTCGAAAGGAGTCGAAAAGGCCGGGACACGGCGCTTTCTTTTTTTCATCGAAATTTCAATTTGCCTGTCATTTCCTATTGACAAACAGAATTTCCTGTGTTATAATAGCAGAAAAGAACATTTGTTCCAACCGGAGGTGAGCAAAATTGCAGACAATACGGAGAGTCCGACAGAATCTGTCGGTGGAGGTTCGGTTTCTGGAGGACGGGCAGATGGTTCCTCTGAGAATCCGCGCGGGCGATCGGGTGTATGCCGTGGATCGGGTATCGGGATGCCGCAGGCATGCACCCGAAGGGGTGGCGTCTGTGGCGCCTACCGAGTATACCGTGATCGTGGAAGGCATTCTGAAACGGCTGTATTATGAGGCGGACAGCAACACCTGGTTTTCGGTCCGTATGAGCTTTTCGGATGAAAAATGACCGAAAACGGGGAAAATAGGAAAAAACGGAAAGAAACAAGAAGGGAATGGGGACGGCAGTGAGTCGGGTAATCTTTCACAGTGATCTGAACTGTTTTTATGCTTCGGTGGAGATGCAGCTTCATCCCGAGCTAAGGGGCAAGGCAATTGCGGTCTGCGGATCGGTGGAGGATCGCCACGGAATTGTGCTGGCCAAATCGGAGCCTGCCAAACGGGCGGGCGTCAAAACGGGGATGACCTTTTCCGAGGCGGCGGGAACCTGCCCCGGGCTGATTCCCGTACCTCCTCATTTTGACGAATATGTGAAATTCTCGGGACTCGTACGGAAGATCTACGCCCGCTATACCGACCTGATTGAAGCCTTCGGGATGGATGAATGCTGGCTGGACATGACGGGCAGTCTGCGGGTTTTCAAAAAGACGCCGGTCGAGCTTGCCGACGAGATCCGCCGGACAATCAGGGAGGAACTGGGGCTGACGGTCAGCATCGGCGTCTCCTTCTGCAAGGTGTTTGCCAAGCTGGGTTCGGATATGAAGAAGCCGGACGCCACCACCGAAATCACCGAAGAAAATTTCCGCCGGAAAATATGGGGACTTCCCGTGGGGGAACTGCTGTATGTAGGCAGAGCAACCTCGGAAAAGCTGAATTTTCTGGGGGTGGAGACCATCGGGGATCTGGCAAGATATCCCAGAGAATCTCTGCTGAAGAAATTCGGGAAAAACGGCGGAATGCTTCATGATTTTGCCAACGGGCGGGATTTTTCGAAGGTCAGCAATGTGGATTATGTCCGACCTGCCGAGAGCATCGGGCACGGTATTACCACAAAATCCGATCTGGTCTGTTCGGAGGAGGTCTGGAAGGTGATTCTGGAGTTGTGTCAGGATATCGGTCACCGCCTGCGGAAGGAGGGGCTTGCGGCAAAGGGGGTCAGCATCAGCGTCCGCCAGAACGATCTCTTTTCAAAGGGCTGGCAGATGAAGTTTCCGTCCTCCGATCTGCCCACACAAAGCCCGCTGTATCTGGCCCGATCGGCATTTGCCCTGTTTGATGAAAATTATCGCTGGTATAAAGGAATCCGCGCCGTTTCGGTGACCGCCATTTCGCTGGTTTTGGCAGACGCTCCCGTGCAGATGGATCTTCTGGGCAGTTCTGTGAGTCAGCTTCGGCAGGGAAAACTGGACGATGCGGTGGATCGCATTCGGAATACCTACGGCGAACACAGCATCCGTCCCGCCTGCCTGATGGGTGAATTGAAGCTCCCGGACAGCACCTTGCACGAAAAGACGCTTCCCGGTATGATGAACCGATAGCGTTCTGCCGACGGACCGGAATGCCCGGCAGCAAAGCACAAAAAAAGACCCCAAATGTGAACAAAAAGTTTCAAAAATCCGAAGAAAATACGAAAAGACTATTGACAAAGCAGTTTTGATATGGTATAATAAAATAACAAATCTTTTTCGTCAGGAGGAAAATGATTATGAAAAAGCTATTATCAACACTGATGGCAATCGCTATGATCTCCGGCACAATGGCTTTGGGTGCGTTTTCCGTGTCTGCTGCCGAACTGCAGCTCCATGAAAATGCTCCGTATGGCCAGTTTACATCGGTTGGCGGAGAATGCGGTTTCATCGACGCAAACCTGTACTTCACCACTTCTCTGAATGTGGAGTCCCTTTCCGACATCAAGATTGAGGTCAACGGAAAGACCGCTTACTGGAATATCGGCTATCTCGGAAACAGACATTGCCAGCTTGGCAATGCCAATGATATCGAAAAGAGCTGGCTCCAGTTGGGTATTGTCGGTGCCGACCTTCATGTCGGTGAAGACAACACGCTGAAGCTCACTGCCGGCGCAGATACCTACACCCAGACCTTTGCATCCACAATTGCCGCAAAGAGTTATTCCTACTCTCAGGTTACCATGGATAAGGTAGCCAAGACCGTTACCGCCGTTATCATTTATAATGACGATCCCGGTTACAAGGTAGGAGATACCTTTACCGGAAGATGCCATGACGATCACAGCACCAACGCTACTTTCACGGTGACTGAAGTTGACGGAAAGAAGGTCACGCTGGTTGCCGAGAATTATGTGACCAGTCAGTCCCTGCTTGAATTGAAGGATGCAAACGGTGTTTACACCTCTGTTACCATCAATACCGCTGTATCCCAGACCTCCGAAGGAACCAATGCTCTGACCGATGATCAGCTTACAACCGTTCTGGGCAGCAAGAAGCTGACCCTGTCCAATCCTGCTGTCGGCGGCGGATTCTCCTCCTCCACCGTAGGCAACGCATTTGACGGCAATACCGGTACTGCCGGCGAGAACAGCGGATCCAAGATTGAGGGCGGTTTTGTTACCGGCATGACCATCAGCTGGGAAGCTACCGAAAAGGCAGATTACTATGTGATCTACACCGGCAACGACAGCAAAGACTGGCCCCGTTGGCCCATCGCATGGACCCTGTACGGCTCCAAGAACGGAACCGACTATGTTGAAATCGATAAGGTTGTCAACAGCGGCATGAGCGCTGTCAACGCTACTCCCTTCGCATACAAGATTGATAAGCCCGATAACTATACCTCCTACAAGATCGAAATCACCGACGGTTCTTTCCAGAACAACTGGTTCCAGATCAACGAGATCGAGATGTATGCAAGCGATGCGGCTATTACCGAGCCTTCGATCAAGGTTGAAACCGTCATCACCGGCGAGGGCGCTTACACCGGAACCAAGCCTGCCGATCCCGTAACTCCTCCCACCACCGACAAGGACGATGATGATAATAAAGATACTCCCGCTCCTTCGACCGGTGACATCGCACTCCTTCTGAGCGCAGTTGCACTTGTTGCAGTTGCAGGCGCAGTTGTAGTTGCCAAGAAGAGAAGAATCGACGACTGAGTCTTCTGTTCTTCGGTTGGAGAAAAAACGATAGAATAACCTGAAATGGGGTTGCCGTACTTCATCTGTGAGTGCGGCAACCCCTGAATCTTATCCCATCGGCAAGGCGAATGGAAAAGCGCATGGAAGATGGAAAACGGAAGAATCAAGAGCAAGGTTTCCAAAATCATCAGCATGTCGGCAAAACAGGACAGAGAATAAGAGCCGCCGATCTGCCGAAAATCAACGAAGTGCCACCTCCTTTAATCAGGGCATATAAAAAATCCCTTTTTTCGCACAGCGAAAAAAGGGATTTTTTCGGAAGATACTTCGACAATGTACCGATCTTCAATTTGACATGCCTTCGGAATCGGCATTTTCGGGTTTAATCAGAATAAAACGCCACAAACGCTGACGGTCGACCTCGTCGGCATAGTCGATTCCGACGCGCCGATCGCACCGATACCGCACAACGGGAGCGTCCGGATCCTCTTCCAGCCAGATTTCGTCCGAACATAGAAGGTCTGCGCCGTTCAGAGAACGGTCAATGCTCATGGCTTTGGTCAGCTTTCCGGGACCGGGATAGCCTTCAATGCCCCGGATCAGAACCGCCTCCGGAAAGCCTTCCGGCCCACAGACCACATTGAGCAGATGGTGAATGCCGTAGCATAAGTAGACATAGGCAACGCCGCCCTTCTCGTAAAGGACAGAACAGCGAGGGGTCTTTCCGTGATGGGCATGACACGCCGAATCGGACTCGCCCATATAGCATTCCGTTTCGGTAATGCGGAGCTTTCGGACCCCGCCGTCCGGGAACCGTCTGCAAAGCAGCTTCCCGAGCAGCTTTGGGGCAAGCTCGTCGGCGTGCAGACTGTAATCCCTTTCCGGTACTTTCACCGTACTCACCTCGGATCGAATTTCGGTATCTGCCGTTTTTGCGACAATGGGATTTCATGAAACGGGATTCCATGAAATCTGCGGATTTACAGTGCCATCAGGAATCCGGTCAGACGGTCGGCAATGATCTTGTGACCGGCGTCGTTGGGGTGCAGCCCGTCGGGGATGTACTTTTCCCGAATCACCGGCACCTCAGGCTGAAGGGCGGCATTGGCATACAGATCCACCACGGGGATGCCGTAGTAGCGGCAGACCTCCTTGATGATGTCCACATAGCCCACAAGCGGAAGGGTCGGCGCCTTGTAGCCGTCCCCTCTGGGGGAAAACTCATTGCCTCGGTGCGTGGGAGTCATGAAAACGATGGGCGCATCACTGTATTTTTCAAAAAGACGGAGAATCAGATCGTGGAGAGCGCCGTAGAAGGTGTCCGGCGTGCGATCGTCGAAGGTTCCGATGGGCGCATCGCCGTGGCCGTAGTCGTTGGTGCCGCCGAAAACCACCACGATGTCGGCGTCGGGATCCATTTCGTCGATACGGGAGGCAAAATAGCGGTCCCAGTTGGGATCGGAGGGCTTCTGCTGACGGGCAATTCGGGTTCCGCCGATGCCGTAGTTGCGGGCGGCGGCGAGTCCCCGGGATGTCAGAATCCGCTGATGAAAGATGTTCTCATAATGGGCAACACCGTGTCCTTCGGTGATGCTGTCGCCTAAAAAATTGATCTTTTTTCCTTGAAGTTCCATAATAAATCTCCTGACCTTTCGGACATTTTCAATTTTTGCTTCTCACATTGTAGCACATTCTTCGGGAAAATGGAAGACTTTTTCCAAAAAAAATGCGGGGAATTTTGATTTTTCTCCCATCGGCGCAGATCTTCCCATCCGATATTCCTTTGCCCCTTGACAAATCGGGCAAAATCTGCTAAAATAGCAGAAATACGGGCAAAGACGGAAGGAAATCGGGTCTGCACACGGTCAAATACGCTTGTGATCCAAACCTGCGTGGCGGGCAAAAGAGCGGGACGGCTTAAGTTGCCGCACCGCATCGGATCTTTGCCGTAAAAGGAGGAATCGTCGGTGGAACGACTGCCGAAGGGCTATAAACCGGAAAATCCGATGTTCAACGGGCGGGAACTGACCCGTCTGATCGTCCCTCTTGTGATCGAGCAGACCCTTGCCATGTCGGTGGGTATGATCGACACGGTGATGATTGCGGGACTGGGCGAGGCTGCCGTTTCGGGTGTGTCGCTGGTGGATATGATCAACGCCCTGATTATCAACCTGTTTGCCGCCCTTGCAACCGGCGGCGCAGTCGTCGTCTCCCAGTGTATCGGAGCCAAAAAGCAGAAGGACGCCAATGGGGCGGCATCCCAGCTGATTTTTATCGTCAGTGTGATTTCCGTCGGAGTCATGACGCTCTGCCTGCTTTTCAACCGCCCTCTGATTTCTCTCTTTTTCGGATCAATCGAGGCAGATGTGATGTCCGCCGCGTCCACCTATTTTTATCTTACCGCCCTGTCTTTCCCCTTTCTTGCCGTCTATAACAGTTTTGCGGCCCTGTTTCGCTCCATGGGCAATTCCACCGTCTCCATGCTGGCGTCGGTACTCTGCAATCTGCTGAATGTGGCGGGCAACGGCCTCTTGATTTACGCGATTCCGTTGGGCGTGGCAGGAGCGGCGATTTCCACCCTGATCTCCCGATTTGCCGCCATGGTTTTCCTGATGATTCTGCTCCTGCGTCCCAAATATCCCGTTTATCTGAATTTTCGGGAAAAATTCCGCCCCAACGGCAGACAGATTCACAGAATCCTCTCCATCGGCATTCCCAGCGGCGTGGAAAACTGTATTTTCTCTCTGGGTCGGGTTCTGGTGGTTTCCATTATCTCGGTATTCGGAACCACCCAGATCGCCGCCAACGCAGTTGCCAACAATCTGGACGGCATCGGCTGTATTCCCGGCCAGGCGCTGGGGCTTGCCATGATTACGGTGGTGGGACGGTGCATCGGTGCCGGCGACGGGCTTCAGACACGCTACTATGTGAAGCGGCTTATGAAGATTACCTATGCCATTCATTCGGGATTCAACATTCTGCTGGTCTGCCTGACTCCGCTGATCGTGACCTTTTACAATCTTTCGGAGGCTACCGAGCAGCTGTCGATCTTCCTTGTGGCCTTCCACTGCCTGTGGGGAGCGGCGATCTGGCCGCTGGCGTTTACCCTGCCCAATGCGCTCCGGGCCGCCAACGATGTCAAGTTTACCATGACGGTTTCCATCGCCTCCATGATCCTTTTCCGTCTGACCCTCAGCTATATCATCGGCTATCGGATGGGCTACGGCGCCGTCGGCGTGTGGATCGCCATGGTGGTGGACTGGATCTGTCGGGTGACCTGCTTCCTTGTCCGCTATTACAGCGGAAGATGGCGTAAGCACGCCCTGGTATAAAAGCGATCAAGACCTTATCCGTATAAAAAAACAATCGGCAATTATGAAAACATCGGGATTTTCGACGAGAATCGCGTTGAGCGGCAGATTAAAGTTTGCATGTTGCAAGTTTCGGAAAATCCGGATTTCAAAGGAGACCTGACAATGGAACTTTTCCCCTATTTCAAAAGTATGATTGACGAAGATCGAAGTGCAGTCGTTATCTGCGATACCTCTCATCGGATTGTCTATCTGAACCCCGCCGCCTGCGAACGATACTGCCGTCGGGGCGGGGCAGATCTGGTGGGAAAAAGTCTGCTGGACTGTCATAACGCTGAATCCTGTGAGAAGATCGACCGGATTCTGGACTGGTTCCGCTTGGACAGAGCCAACAACAGAGTTCACACTTTTTACAATGAAAAGGAAAACAAGGATGTCTACATGATCGCCCTGCGGGATGAGAACGGCGGACTGATCGGCTATTACGAACGGCACGAATACCGCAGCCGTGACCCCGAGCCTCTCTACCGCATGGAATGAAAGACCGCAGGACCGTCGGGCTGTCCTGACTGGGAAAACGGTGAAAAAGGAAAGACCTTGGAGGGAGTGAAGGGAAGGATGCAAATCAAACAAGAGCTGATCGGTTCCGGAATCGTGATCAGAAATGCCACAAAGGATGACCTGCCTTTTCTGACGGAGATGTGGTTCGACGAGGAAAACGGGAAATATCTGAGCGATCCCACAAGAGCGTATGTGGACGAGGTCTATCGGAAGGCGCTAGACGAACTTCCCGACAGTAAGCAGGGCTATTATTTTGTCATATGGTTAAACGGAACCGATCGGCGGATCGGTTCCTGTTGTGCGTTTCCGAGTGATGATCGTACCGTTTACGACATCGGATACTGTATCCATAAGAAGGATTGGAAACAGGGCTACGGAACGGAAGCCGTCGGACTCCTGATTGATTGGATCCGCCGCCTCGGCGCAGAAAGAATTACGGCTGAGGTTGCCGCAGACAATGCCGCATCCAACGCCTTGATGCGAAAATGCGGATTTGAGGTCAGATCGGAGAGCAAATTTAAAAAATACAATATGGAAATCCGATATAAAAGCTATGTTTATCAAAAAATACTGACATAGCGGTTGTATGTTGACGGGGAAAAGCGAAAGAAGGCTCCGATTTTCGGGGCTTCTCGTGAAAATTGCCCCATATCCGCTGATATGGCAAAAATTGTTTGCCGATCAAGGCTTGAAACCGAAAAAAATTGAAATTAAGCCCGAAAAGTACTTGCAATTTCGAAATATTCGTGATATAATAAAGACCGCTGATTCTGTGCGGAGTCAGATTGAAATCACACAAAGAAAGAACGGGGGCTGTGCGCAATGGACAGTATTGATTTGAAAATTCTCAAGTGCCTGAAGGCCAATGCAAGGGAAAAAGCGAGTGCGATCGGAGAGGAGATCAAACTGTCGGTGTCGGCAGTGACCGAACGGATCAAGCGGATGGAAGCATCGGGCATCATCCGTCAGTATACATTGATTATTGATCAGAAAAAGATCGGAAACGATGTGGCGGCGATTATGGAGGTGGCCATGGATCACCCACGGTATGAGGATGCCTTCCTTGAAATGGTGAACGGCATTTCATCCATCATCTCCTGCTTCCGCGTCACCGGCGATTTCGACTATATTCTTCAGATCGTTACCGATTCCACCGACGGGCTGGAAGAGGTGTACCGTACCATCCGCTCCTTTGACGGGGTTGCCAATACCAAGACCCACCTGATTCTGAAGAAGCTCAAGAACGAACATACCATTATTCCCGAAGATCTGGACAAGCATTGAAATCGCTTCGGGTTGTCAGGAAAGGAAACGCCATATGAAGGCAAATGCGGTAAGGATTGACTGTCAGATCTTGATTGAAGGAGACCGCGGACTGACGGTGGAATTCGATCAGCCCAAAAACTCTGCCGGTGAAGATCGGGTCACGGCTCTTGCCGCTCTTCTGGAGGCAGAGATGCTGACGGGCGTGCAGGCTGTTCTACCGAACGAACGCTTTCTGACGGTGATCTATGATCCCATGAAGCTGACCTACGGCAGGCTCAGTCGGAAACTGTCATCCCTGACCCGTACGCTTGCTTCAAAGGAGCCGCCTGCGGAGAGACAGGATAAGGAGGAAAAACCTCATGAAGATCATTGATCCCGGACAGGCGTCCTCCTTTCGTGGATTGGGCAGCTGCCGCTGGTCCCGGGGGCTTCCCGAAGGGGGAGCGGCAGATCGGGATGCGCTCCGCCATGCCAATCTGCTTGTGGGCAATGCCGAAGGTGAAATCGGCATCGAAATGAATATGAGGGGGATTACCGTCCTTTTTGAGGAGGATGCCGTCGTCGCTCTGACGGGAGCCAACCGAACCCCCAGACTCAACGGGGAGCGAATCCCCGATTACTGCGCTTTTGCGGTTCATCCCAAAGACTACCTCTGCCTGTCCGACGGCGGTGCCGCCGAACGGGGTCGGTTCAGTTATCTGGCGGTTCACGGCGGATTTTTGACAAAGGAGGATGCCGAGGGCAGGGAACTTCATGCGGGAGATCGGCTGACGCTCCGAACGCCGCTGTCCGATTTGCCCAATATGGAAAACAGACGGATGCTTCCGCCCTTTTTTGAAGATGAGATTACCCTTCGAGTGATTCCCGGACCGCAGGTGGATCACTTTACCGACGATGCGCTGAGAACCTTTTATAATTCCTCTTATACCGTCGTCGGGACGCCCGATCGGAAAGCGGTGTCGCTCCAGGGAAAAAGTCTGGAGGCCGTGGAGTATGAGGTATCTCCCCGTATTGTGCTCCCGGGATCGGTTCATGTAAGCCCGGACGGACAGCCGATTCTATCCTTTGTGGACGCATCGCCCGTCGGAACGCTGATTCGGATTGCTTCGGTGGTAACTGCCGATCTGCCGCTGGTGGGTCAGCTGTCGGAGGGCTCGATCGTGCGGTTTCGACCCATAACGGTGGAGCAGGCTCAGGGTCTGCTTCGGCGCAGACATGAGGCGTATCTGAAACAGTATGGTCAGGTGAATTTGACGGAAACAGAACCCACTCTGCCACGGCGTGTGGTGGACTGCCTTCTGAAAAGCCGACGGAAATAAGCACTTGAAAACAAAAAAAGAGTCTCCCCGTGAACCGTTTTGTCGGGTTCACGGGGAGATTTTGCGTTTATACGCATTCATCACGCTTTACTTTCCGATGGTTGTTGAGATGAACTCCTCAAAGACAGGGGTCCACCATTCTTCGTAGCCCAGCGCATTGGGATGGATGTCGTCCGCCATGTACTTGCTCAGCCATTTTGACTGCTCTCTGGCAGAAAGGGCGGCAAAATCAGGGTCGTTCCAGAAGTCGATGACATAGATTCCCCACTTTTTCTGGATTTCCAGCAGGGCATCCACCATCTTCTGATATGCGGCGGAGTTGTAGCGGGGACCGGTGTAGAAGGCGATGGGACAGTCGTACTTGTCCTTGATGTAGGCGATGATGTACTCGATGGCGCCGCAGACGGTCTGGGTGTCGAAATCATCCATGTCAAAGGAGTCGCTGATTTCGCCCAGAGGCTTGTTCTGAGTAGCGTCGTTGGTCGAAAGTTGGCAGATGAAATAATCGGCGGTTGCGGGACGGGTACGGATGCTCTTCATACGGGACACATAGGAATTGGTGTTGTTGTCCACAAGGGTTGTGCCGGAGACGGCATATTTCCAGCAGATACATCCGGTAGATTCATGGAGGTAGTCTACCATGGAGACGCCGCCGGTGGCAGAGCCGTAGGTGACCGAGGAACCCAGCCAGACGATGGTTTTGCCTTCCAGAGAGACCTTTTCGGGTTCGGTTGGAATCGGTTCGGCAGTTGTTGCGGCAGGGGTGGTATCGACGGATGTGACAGAAGTCGCATCGGTTGTGGTGACGGTCCCGTCGCTGTCCGATTTGCCGCATCCTGCAAGGGTTCCCAACAACATGGCGGCGAGAATCAGCAAAGCGGTGCAGCTCTTTTGAAATCTTTTCATCTTCACTTTGTCCTTTCATGCTCACTGGTATCGGATATTTTTTATAATATAGCATAAAAGGGAGATTTTGTCAAGTATTTCTCCGATTTTTTCGGGAACATCGCCTTAAAACAGGGCGCAAAGCAGGAAAAACAGCCGATCCCACAGAAGCATACCCGCAGGTATAAGGATCAGGGTCAGCCCGATTTCGAGAAAGGGCGCAGAACGGGGCGTTTTTATTCGGCAATGAGCATTTCACTAGCCTTCACGATAGAAATAGACATAGTACAAGCCATCTTTCTGTTTTTCCGATATAAGGTAGAAGCAATAAGCGCCATAATCGCTGTATCCATAAGTACCGTCACTGCTATTGTACGGATATTTGATGTTGAAATAACCGGGAAGAAATTCTATATCATACTTTTCCTCCATGTCGCTGAGGCTTGAGGGAATATAGCTCATTTTTTCATCATATAGAAAGTTTTTTTCACCAATGTAAGTCTCCCATTCAGACTGATAGGTCTCTTCGTCCATGCAAAAGAGAAAGGCATATTCCGTTCCTTCCCTCATCACATAGCGTTGATACCCCTCGACAAAGTTCAAATTATCTGCGACATCAAAATCGTATTGCCTGCATACATTCTGAACAGGTTTTGTATATCGGTCATAATAGGTCGGTTCAGTTCCCTTATCAATAACAAATGTCAGCAAGTTCGGAAATACCCAAGCGCAGGAGACGCAAAGAAGAATCGGTATCATAATCAAACTGACTATAATCAAAGATATTTTCAAAAGCTTTTTTCTGCTATTTGACAAATCCATACAGAGTACCACCTTCAAGTCTGTTTCCGAAATTCAGTGTTGCGATTACTGATGCCGTGCGTGGTCCGCTCATATGCCGGTGCGGTGATGTCGAAGGCATAACGGTGTTGTTCCCCGCTGACATTGCCCTGAGCTTGCCCAAGAGAACAAGATTAACCGCCGATTCCTCCGGTTCTTACATAGCATCTGTCTGCCAAACCGTTCTCGTCAAAATAAATACAAAACCATTCCTCCGGAGTGGTTCCCAAATACCCTCTTTGGGTTTCTTTCACGACATATATACCTTCCCCTATTAAATATTCACCGGTGAGATCATCATAATTATTACGAGATACCATATCAAACTCCCCATATTTTTCGATCACTTCCTCGGAGGTTTTCCCCTTGATCCAAAGTATGTTATATCCATACGGAAACAGGTTGGTTGCCACAATGTGTACGACAATTCCGATGAGAACAACCACAGCAATTGATATGCCAATGATTCGTTTTCTGTTTTTCAAAAGAATTCACTCCTTTTCTGTGTCAATGCGGTGATGCCGAACCGTAGCGGTGGTTCTCTCCGCTGACATTGCCCTGAGCTTGCCCAAAAGAACAAGATTAACCGCCGATTCCTCCGGTTCTTACACGGCACTTTTCCGCCAATCCGTTCTCGTCAAAATAAATACAAAACCATTCCTCCGGAGTGGTTCCCAGATACCCTCTTTGGGCTTCTTTCACGACATATATACCTTCCCCTATTAAATATTCACCGGTGAGATCATCATAATTATTACGAGATACCATATCAAACTCCCCATATTTTTCGATCACTTCCTCGGAGGTTTTCCCCTTGATCCAAAGTATGTTATATCCATACGGAAACAGGTTGGTTGCCACAATGTGAACAACAATCCCAATGAGAACAACCACAGCAATCGATATGCCTATGATTCTTTTTTTATTTTTCAAAAGAACTCACTCCTTTTCTGTGAAGGTTGAATAATAAAACAGATCGGTTTTTCAGGTGGGGATGATATTTTGAAGGGGTAAATCGGATGCCCGATAGCCCACATCGGTCACTTTCCCCGGGTGATCGGCATCGAATTCCGACTCCTCTCCAAATGCGGAAAACCAGTCTGCAAGGATGTTGTCAAACAGGACGGTGTCTTTGTCATAATCGCAAGGATTGCTGCACGAATAGGATAGCTCTTTGGAATCGACACGGTATTCGATCATCATCCAATTTCGGCAGATACCGTTGCTTTTTTCATAGCAGACAAAGACAAGCACTCCGGTTTGATGGATACAATAGATGTTGCACCGGGATTTTGGGTCTTCAAGTCCGGTGTATTCTGCCATAGTGAACCGTTGCCCGTTTTCGTAAATATAGGGATCGTTGAAAATATCGTCTTTATAGCACAAATTAAGGGTTTCAACCCGTGACAGCCTTTTCTCCCACGGATAGCCCACATCTCTCATGGACCGGTAGATTTCATCAAACACATTGGAAGGATGTCTCGAAAGAAAAAAGACCGATGTGTCGCACAGCAGGAATACCGCCAAGAATGCTGAAATCACAGTAAGTCCGATTTTTCTGTGCCTGCTTTTCCAAAGATGCCGTATTGCCAGGATTGCAGTTGTCAAAAGAAGGTCCGGCATCAGGAAAATATCAACAATGAGAAGCCAATCTCCTGCGGGAAAACCGGATATTCCAAGCAGGCGCAAAAGGATTTGGGCAAGAAACAACAGATCACATGCGAAAAGAAGAATATACAGCCGGCGTTTGAGCAAGGGGATAACGCTGTTGTCAGGATGTTTTTTTTCGACCCAACAGATCAGCCCGCAGATGGCGATCAGGACACAGCCGAACAGAACGGAAATAACGGCGATGGCTTTGGTAAGAAACCCCAGTTCAACCAGAGAGTCGAATAATTTTTCCAGAATCATAGCATTGCCTCGATTCCTTATCCTGAAATATGGAAGAAATCCCCCGCATCCACGGCAAGGCAGGTGACCCAGATGCCGAGTGCAATCACAATCGCCAAAAGCCCGATCATCGGACCTGCCGCTATGATGACAGGATGGGTGTTCCGAGTCCTGTGTATAGCGTACAGGATCAGCCGAAAACCGCTGCCCAAGAGCAGAATCGCAGCCAGAAGGTAGAATTCGACGATCATCAGATTCTCGGAAAGCGTTCTTTGACTTCGGGTCAGATCCCATTGCGACAGGGTCAGCCACGAGTACAGCAAAATGAACAGCACAAGGAGTAGGTTAAGCCATCCCAAACAGCGTTGCAGCCGCTTCGTTGTCAGTGACAGAAGAATCAAAACGGTAGATATGAGGATCGGAAGAAAGACCAACCAAATAAGAAAATCCATCACAATCGCCCTTACTGAAGTGCCCCCTGTCAAGTAGACAGACGAAAAAACAAAAATATTTACAAATG
>JBJDZJ010000069.1:0-16379 GCA_051867915.1 Eubacteriales bacterium | reverse complement strand
GCCGATGTTAAGTCTATTATGGCTGACGCGGGCTATGCTCACATGGGCGTAGGTGCTGCTCAGGGTAAGGACAAGGCTGAGGTTGCAGCGAAGATGGCGATTTCCAGTCCTCTGCTTGAGACCTCGATCTCCGGTGCAAGAGGAATTCTGGTCAACTTCACCTGCCCCAGCGATTTCGCACTGGACGAGCTGGATGTTGCGGCTGACCTGATCACCAACGAGGCTCATCCCGACGCCAGAGTTATCATCGGATATGTAGTTGATGACAATCTGGATGACGAGGTTCGTGTCACCGTTATCGCTACCGGATTTGCCAAGGAAGAGCCGGAAGTTGAGACCCCCGCACCCATGGCAACGATCTCTAAGCCGAAGATCGACGATCTTGCTCAGACCGAGGAGACCAAGAAGTCTTCCGATTACGATACGCTTTTTGATATTTTCAGTAAGAAGTAATATCGCCTTTTGCGCAGATAATGAGGGGTGTCGCATTTCAGTGTGCGGCGCCCCTGAAATTTGCCCTGCAAGAGGCAGTTTACTTCAGGAGAAAAAACAGCGATGATAAAAAGATTTGCAGCTTACTATAAGCCCCATATGGCGATCTTTTTGGCGGATCTCTTTGCCGCACTTCTGCTGGCGGTGGCGGATCTGTTCTATCCCATGATTACCCGTAGCATGATCAATGACTATATTCCCAACAAAAACCTGAGAATGCTGATCATCTGGTCCTCTGTTGCGGTGGGGCTGTATATTATCAAAATCGGGCTGAACTATTTCGTCAATTGCTACGGTCATATCATGGGCGTGCATATGCAGGCGGATATGCGCAGGGAAGTTTTCCATCACCTGCAGCAGCTGCCCTTTTCCTATTTTGACAACAATAAAACGGGAACCATCATGTCCCGTATCATCAACGATCTTTTTGACATATCCGAGCTTGCTCATCACGGACCGGAGGATCTCTTCCTTTCGGGTGTTCTGCTGATCGGCTCCTTTGTTCTGATGGCGAGCATCAACATCTGGCTGACTCTGATTGTGTTCGCCTCGATTCCCGTGTTTGTATTCTATTCCATGAAGCGAAGAATCAAGATGAATCGGGCGTTCAAGGAGACGAAAGTGGAGGTCGGCGAGGTCAATGCGGTTCTGGAGAACGCCATCGGCGGCATCCGTGTTTCCAAGGCGTATACCAATCAGGAATACGAGTGCGATCGCTTTGAAAAGACCAATGACCGATTCGTCGCCGCCAGATCGAAATCCTATAAGGTCATGGGCGAGTTCACGGCGGTAACGGCGTTTATGACCGATTTTCTCAACCTGACGGTTATGGTCAGCGGCGGACTGTTCGTCTATCAGGGATGGATTGAAGTCGGTGATTTTGCCGCATTTATCATCTTCGTCAATGTATTCATGAACCCCATCCGGAAGCTGATTTCCTTTGTGGAGCAGTATGAAAATGGCATGACCGGATTCGTTCGCTTTTGCGAAATTATGGACGAGCCTACGGAAAAAGAGGATGCTCATGCCATTATAGTTGGTGATCTGAAGGGCGATATCCGATTTGACAATGTCAGCTTCAGTTACACCGAGAACCGTCCGGTACTGGCCAATCTGAATCTGTTCATCCCACGGGGGGAGCGGGTCGCTCTTGTGGGACCCTCCGGATCGGGAAAGACCACCATATGCAATATTTTGCCCAGGTTTTATGAGATCAACTCGGGCAAAGTGACCATTGACGGCATTGATATCACCAAGATGACATTGGAATCCCTGAGACGCAACATCGGCATCGTTGCGCAGGATGTCTTCCTGTTTACCGGAACCATCTATGAGAACATAGCCTACGGTAAGCCGGATGCAACCCGGGAAGAGGTCGAGAAGGCGGCGGAGCGTGCCAATATTCATGAATTTATCGCATCTCTGCCCGAGGGATATCAGACCTATATCGGCGAGCGCGGTGTGAAGCTGTCCGGCGGTCAGAAGCAGAGAATTTCCATTGCCAGAGCATTTCTGAAAAATCCGCCCATTCTGATTCTGGATGAAGCGACCTCTGCATTGGATAACGCAACCGAGCAGGCGATTCAAAGGTCGCTGGAGGCTCTGTGTTCGGGCAGAACCACGCTGGTGGTCGCTCACCGACTGTCCACCATCCGGAATGCAGACGAAATCATTGTCATCGATGATGAAGGAATCAAGGAGCAGGGAAATCACGCTCAGCTTATGAAGAAAAACGGCATCTACGCCGAGTTGTACCGTGCCCAATTTGCCGAAAAAGGCTGATTTGAATATGTAAAACAGGCTATCGCTACTATGCGATAGCCTGTTTTTGTCATATCCGACCGTTTTACCGATCCAGAACCTCAATCAGTATCTTTATGCCCTCGTCAATTTCGTCCATGGTGATAGTCAGAGGAGGGAGAAGTCTGACCACATCCGATCCGGCGGACAGGACCAAAAGCCCCATCTTTGCCGCCTCGGTGACAACCTCGTGTGGATCGCCGTCGATGACGAATCCGATCATAAGACCCATTCCACGGACTGCCTTCACCGATTTCGGATGAGCATTCATGACCTTGTCACAGATATTTTCGCCTTTTTTGGCAACCTCCGACAGAAAATCGGGGGTCAGACGGTTCAGCACCTCAATGGCTCCCGCACAAACCACCGGATTTCCGCCGAAAGTGGAACCGTGCATTCCTGCTTTCAGAGCGTCACGGCACTTTTCACCGCACAGAAAGGCACCGATGGGCAGACCGCCCCCCAGTCCTTTGGCAAGGGTCAGAACATCGGGAACAACTCCATAACTCTGATAGGCAAACATCTTTCCGGTCCGACCGATTCCGCACTGAACTTCATCGAAAACCAGGAGAATGTCTTGTTCGTCGCAGAACGACCGGAGTTCCTTCAGAAAATCAGGATCCATAGGGCGAACACCGCTTTCTCCCTGAATCGGTTCAACCATGATCCCGCAGACTGTACCGTCACAGGCGGATCGGATGGCGTCCATGTTGGCATCTGCGTAGCGCACCTGATCCAGAAAGGGACCGAACCACTGATGGAACCTATCCTGACCGGTGGCGGTCAGGGTCGCAATGGTGCGCCCGTGGAAGGAGTTGGTCAGCGACAGGATGGTCGCCCGTCCGTCGCCGTATTTGTCAAAGGAATACTTGCGGCAGACCTTCATGGCGCCCTCGTTTGCCTCTGCTCCCGAGTTGCCGAAGAAGACATCGGACAGACCGCTCGCCTCCACCAGCATTTTTGCAAGGACAGCGGAAGGCTGATTGTAATAATAGTTGGAACAGTGCTGAATCTTTCCAAGCTGTTTTGTGACGGCGGAAATCCATCCATCATCGCAGGCTCCGAGGGAGTTGACGCCGATTCCGCTGGTGAAGTCGATGTATTTCTTTCCGTCGGCATCATACCATGTGGCGTTCTTGCCGTGATCGACTACCACCGGAACTCTGCCGTAGGTCTGCATGGTGAACTTTGATTCCAAAGCCCTTGTTTCTTCTGAGTTCATAATGCCTCCATCCCGCTTATGAACGGTAGTCTCCGTTGATGCGGACATATTCGTAGGTCAGATCGCATCCCCATGCGGTGGCGGAAGCCCCGCCGCAATTCATGTTGATGTCAATGTATACGGTGGATTTTGTCAGGACTTCCTTGGCAAATTCCTCCGAGAAGGGAATGCCCCGTCCGTTTTTGCATACAGGGAAGGAGCCTGCTTCCGAACGGAAGGAGACATCCACCAGATCGGGATCGAAGTCTACACCGGAATATCCCAGCGCACAGAGAATCCGACCCCAGTTGGCATCCGCTCCGAACATCGCCGCCTTTACCAGAGAGGAACGGATCACCGATTTTGCCAGAATTTTGGCTCCGCTCTTGTCTAAGTAACCCGAAACCGTGCATTCCAGCAGGCGGGATGCCCCTTCTCCGTCTGCGGCAATTGCCATGGCAAGATCGCGGCAGAGAGCAAACAGAGCCTTTGTAAATGCTGCGTAATCTTCGTTTTCGGAGGTGATTTCGGTGTTACCGGCAAGACCGGATGCCAGAATCGTAACCGTGTCGTTGGTGGAGGTGTCACGGTCCACGCTGACCATGTTGAAGGTGTCGGAGATGCAGGCTTTCAGGGCAGATTTCAGCATTTCGGGTGAAATCGCAACATCGGTGGTCAAAAAGCAGAGCATGGTCGCCATGTTCGGCTCGATCATGCCCGAACCCTTGCAGATTCCGCCCACATGGCATACCTTTCCGTCCAGCTCAAACTCGTAGGCGAATTCCTTCTTTTTGGTGTCGGTGGTCATGATCGCCGTGGCGGCATGATCGGATGCGGCGGCATCGGACGCAAGAGCGCCGATCAGAGCGTCCATACCGGACAGAATCGGCTCAATGGGCAGCGGAACGCCGATAACACCGGTGGATCCGACGATGATATCTTCAGCAGAAATCCCCAGTTTTGAGGCCAGTGTCTCACAGGTCAGGTTGGCTTTGTCGTACCCGTCGGAGTTGCAGGTGTTGGCATTGCCCGAATTGGCAATGACCGCCCGGGCATATCCGTCGGATAGATGGGATAGGGTGACGCCCACAGGGGCGGCGAAGACCTTGTTGGTGGTGAAAACGCCTGCGGCGGGGCAACGCTTGTCGGCAACAATCAGGGCAAGATCGTTTTTGGATGCGTTTTTACGGATTCCGCAGTGAATGCCTGCGGCACGGAATCCTTTTGCGGCACAAATGCCGCCGTCTATCGAAGTGAGTTTCATATCAGTATTTATACCTTTCTGATTTTGCAGGTGTATCGGTCAGAATGCGGGAGGAATGCAGTCAATTCCGGCATCCTCGGGCAGTCCCATGCACAGATTCATGTTCTGGATTGCCTGTCCCGCCGCACCCTTGAACATATTGTCAATGACGGAGGAAAGAATCAGCGTGTTGGTGTGGGTATCGAAGTGAAGGGAAATGTCGCAGTAGTTGGACATACGGACATTCTTGATGTTGGAATAACTGCCGACCGGCTGAATGCGGACGAACTTCTCGTCTTTGTAAAAGTCGTTGTATGCCGCCACAATGGTGTCGAAATCGGCAGTCGCTTTGCAGTAGACGGTGGACTCGATTCCACGGTTGACAGGGAGCAGATGGGGAACAAAGACCACCTTGATCGGCTCTCCTGTAAGATCGGAAAGAGTCTGTTCGATTTCGGGAGTGTGACGGTGAATGCCCGCCTTGTAAGCGGCAAAGGCTTCGTTGGTGTCGGGATAGTGGGTCCCCTGTGTCAGACCCCGGCCCGATCCTGTAACGCCCGATTTGGAGTCGATGATGATGCCTTCCCGCTCAATCAGACCGCCTTTCAGTGCAGGAGCCAGCGCCAGCGAGATCGAAGTGGGATAGCAACCGGGATTTGCGATAATTTTAGTGGTACTCTTTACCTGGGAGCGGTGCAGTTCGGGAATGCAGTAAACGGCATCCCTGTGCAGTTCGGGATAGGCATAGGATTTCTGATACCATTTCTGATATTCCGCCTCATCGTGCAGACGGAAATCGGCGCCCAGATCAATCAGCAGGGCTCCTGCCGCTTCGCATTTTTGTGCAAGCGGCTCGGACAGACCGTGGGGAAGGGCGGCAAAGACAGCGTCGCACTTGGAAACCAGTTCGTCCGCACCTTCCAGTGGCAGGTCGCAGATGCCCGACAGGTTGGGATAGATTTCCGACATCTTTTTTCCCTCAAAAGAGACGGAGGACAGGGCGGTAATCTGTGCATAGGGATGATTTATCAGCAGTCGAACCAGTTCGGCGCCCGCATATCCGGTTGCGCCGATGATTCCGACCTTTATTTTTTCATTCGGTTGATTCATTCTTACTCTCCATAACCGGGTTATTTGTTGTGACTTTCCTATTATACACCCTTTTTTTCAAAAATGCAAGAGATAAAATGAATATTTATTCACAAAATTATGTATAAACATTCAATCACATTTGTCAAAACAGCCAAAGACCCGCCGACGACGGAAATGTCATCGACGAGGTCGTGAAAAATCGGCTCAATTGTCGGTGATCTGCGCCACACCGGTGCGAATGGCGGCATTCTTTACCGCTTCGGCAATGGTCTTGCAGACACGGGGATCAAAGGGATCGGGAAGGACATAATCGCAGGACAGCTCCTCGTCGCTGATGAGGGCGGCAAGGGCCTTTGCGGCGGCGATCTTCATCTCTTCGTTGATGTCCTTCGCGCGGCAGTCCAATGCGCCCCGGAAAACACCCGGGAATGCCAGCAGATTGTTGATTTGATTGGGGAAGTCCGATCTTCCGGTGCCGACAACCAGCGCACCTGCCGCTTTTGCCTCGTCGGGCATAATCTCGGGAACGGGATTTGCCATGGCAAAAATGATGGGGTCCTTCGCCATGGTGCGGACCATATCGGGAGTCAGCAGTCCGGGACGGGAGACGCCCAGGAAAAAGTCTGCGTTTTGAATAACTTTAGCCAGGTTTCCGGTTTCTTTGTTGGGATTGGAGATTTCGGCAAGTCTGCCATGCTCCTCATTGCAGATGGAGTTGGGATCGTCCTTGCAGATGGCACCGTTTTTGTCCACGAAGATCAGATTCTTGGCGCCGAATGCCAGGAACAGACGACCGATGGCATTTCCGGCTGCTCCTGCGCCGTTGATGACAATCTTGATGTCCTCGATTCTTTTTCCTGCCAGCTTCAGCGAGTTAATCAGAGCTGCGGTGGCGATGATGGCGGTTCCGTGCTGATCGTCGTGAAAGATGGGAATGTCCGAGACTTCCTTGAGCTTTCTTTCAATTTCAAAGCATCTGGGTGCGGAAATATCTTCCAGATTGACGCCGCCGAAGGAACCAAGCAGCAGGGAGACGGTGCGGACGAATTCGTCCACATCCTTGGTGCGCACGCACAGAGGGATGGCATCCACTCCGCCGAACTGTCTGAACAGCAGAGCCTTTCCTTCCATAACGGGCATGCCCGCCTCGGGACCGATGTCGCCAAGTCCCAGTACTGCCGATCCGTCGGTAATAACGGCGACGGTATTCCATCTGCGGGTCAGTTCAAAGGA
The DNA here is from genome assembly GCA_051867915.1 of Eubacteriales bacterium. Taxonomy (GTDB): domain Bacteria; phylum Bacillota; class Clostridia; order Oscillospirales; family CAG-272; genus CAKSQF01. The sequence goes on along the minus strand of JBJDZJ010000069.1, from coordinate 9,318 downwards.
TTTGGAGGGATCCTTCTGAATCACCAGACAGGGCTCCGCCACTCCGGGAGTATAGGCAAGGGCAAGATCCTCTCTGTTTTCGACCTTCACAGTCGGTGTTACCTCTATTTTTCCCTTCCAGCTGTAATGTCTGGAAAGGGCTTCTTCCTTCACATTCATGGTTGACCGTACCTTTCATTTTTTTTTGTTTTTTCATGACTGCGCCAATTATACCATATCTTTTCACGAAATACAAGCATTTTACCGATTAAAAAGCGAAAAAAGTTGCACAATTTTTAATAGCCCGATGAAAGTTGTTGCGGATGAAATGACAGAATCGGGCATCTGATGGAAAAAGGGATCGGACCATCTAATGTTCCCTCCATCGGAAATAAGGAAAGGTATGACCATACGGAATGAAAAGAATCATCATCATATTAACGGTATTGTGTATGCTTGGTGTTATGGGAATCGAATCCTTTGCCGCATCCACAACGCCCTACAACTGGTACTGCAAAAACAACACGAACCATACCAGACCCACGGTAGACGCACCCATGGCGTTTATCAAAAAATACCATGCCTACTATGTCAATGACTGCGTAAAGGATAACGATAAGGTGATCTATCTGACCTTTGACGCCGGTTATACCAACGGCAATGTGGAAAAGGTAATGGATGCGCTGAAAAAGCATAAGGCGACGGGAGCCTTCTTCATCCTGGACAATCTGATTGTCCGCAATCCCGAATTGGTCAAGCGGATGGACGCCGAGGGGCATATGGTTTGCAACCATACCAAAAACCATCCCGATATGACGAAAATCACCGATAAAGACACCTTTGCCGCCCAGCTGACGGCACTTGCCGATCGGTATAAGGAACTGACGGGAAAGGATATGGTAAAGGTGTACCGTCCTCCCGAGGGGCGTTTCTCGGAAGACAATCTTCGGATTGCCGATGAGCTGGGCTATAAGACGGTTTTCTGGTCCTTTGCCTATGCCGATTGGGACAACAATCGGCAAATGGCGGAGGATGAGGCGCTGAAGAAGATTCTCGATCATACCCATAACGGCGAGATCATGCTTCTGCACCCCACCTCTGCCACCAATGCGGCCATCATGGACCGTCTTCTGACCGAACTTGAAAAAGAAGGCTATCGGTTCGGGTGCCTGGAGGAGTTATGGAAGTAAAGAAAATCTTTTTGGCAATGCTTCTTCTGACTCTTCTTTCGGTTCAGATGTTCGGCGGAGAACTGGCTGTGCTTCCTGTTCGGGCAGAAGAACAGGCACAGGAACAGAAGAGAGTCGCACTGACCTTTGATGACGGACCGTCGGAAAAGCATACGAAGGAAATCCTTGATCTTCTGGATCAATATCATGTCAAAGCGACCTTCTTTGTCGTCGGAACCAATGTATGCAAGAATCCCGATCTTCTGCGGCTGGAGGTCGAAAAGGGACACGAAATCGGCAATCACACCTTCACCCATCCCCATCTGAAGAAGATCGACCGGGTATCCCTGGAGGATGAGCTTCAGAAAACCGCCGATGCGGTTTATGCCGTCAGCGGAAAACAGATTCGCCTGTTCCGACCGCCCGAGGGATACCGATCGGATGCAGTGGCGTCGGCAACCCAGAATCTGGGTTATCAGCTGGTCTATTGGACCATTGATACCACCGACTGGGCGCACAACAGCACAAGAAATATCGTGGAAACCGTCAAAAAGAATGTAAAAGACGGCTCCATTATCCTGATGCACGATTATATCGTAGGTGAAAGCAATACTGCGGACGCCCTCCGTCAGATCATTCCCTATTTGCAGGATCAGGGCTACCGGTTCGTCACGGTTTCCGAGCTTCGTTCCTGAGTGAAAAACATTTCTGAACTCAGAATCCTCTCCTGTTTCATGTGTAAACAGGAGAGGATATCCATTTCCGCTATCAGACAGGCTCAATCACTTTTTCGGATGTTCGTGGCGGTGTCAGATTGACATTGATCAGACCGAATCCTTTGTTTTGGTTTCGGATTGGGTGTTTTTGTCTTCGGATTCGCTTTTTTTGACCAGCGACAGAAGACCTGCACCGACATCGGTTTTTCCGTCTGCGACCGTTCCGACGCTTTCGTAGCTGTCGCTGTTGGTGACAATGACGGGAGTCACCGGATCATACCCGGCTTTCTTCAATCCATCCATGTCAAAGTCGATGAGAAGATCGCCTTCCTTGACACTGTCGCCGTTTTTGCAGTATGCTTTGAAAAATTTTTCCCCCAGACCGACGGTGTCTCTTCCGATGTGGATCAGAAGCTCAACGCCGTCCTTCCCTTTGAGCGTAATGGCGTGGAGGGTATCTGACAGGTTGTCCACGGTTCCGTCGAACGGAGCATACAGATGACCGTCGTACGGTTCTATTGCGCAGCCCTTCCCAAGGACTCCGGAGGCAAAAGTAGCGTCGGACACCGATGAAAGGGGAAGGACCTTACCGTTTATGGGACAGCGAACGGTTGCGGTTTTCGACCCGTCGGAGGAAGCCGGTTCACCGATTCTTTTCGGCTTGGGTTTGACTTCTTTTTTGGATTTGTCCCGATAAAAGAGCAGGGTCAGAGTAAAGGACAGGACTACCGCAATGGCAAGGGTAATCAGTCCGTTGATCAGCGTCCGGTAGCCGCCTTCTTTGACCGTATTCGTCAGCGTGAGCAGGGAGGGAGAGGGGTCCGCAGTGTAAACAACCACGCCGGTCAGCCCTGCATACAGTCCGCTGATTCCTGCGGCGATACAGGCTGCCATCAGCGGTTTTTTCAGCTTCATAGTGACGCCGTAGACGGCAGGATCGGTCACGCCTGCGATCATGGCGCAAACGCTTGCACCCGTTGCGATCTGCTTCATGCTCTTGTCCTTGGATTTTACGGCAACCGCAAGGGATGCGGCACCCTGCGCCAGATTGGAGCAGAACATGGCGGGGTACAGGATCGGATCATATCCAAAATTTGTTAGGTTGGCGGCAGATAGCGGGATCAGGGAACGGTGCATGCCCATGATAACGATGAAGGGCATCAAAGCGGCGAGAATAGGGAAGACCGGCCATCCGACTTTGCTGAACAGGAAACGAACGCCTTCTGCAAGGACATTTCCGAGAACCGTACCGATGGGACCGATGACAATCAGTGCAAGCGGCGCAGAGATCAGTATGACGATCAGGGGTTTCAGAAAGACTTTGACTGCATTGGGGGAAATCCGGTCGGCAAAAATTTCGATATACTTCATGATGGGAACAATCAGCAGAACGGGAAGGATGGAAGAAGGATCCTTCGCCGGAATTACGGGGATTCCGAAAAAAGATGCGCGTCCGTCGGCAAACAGGTCGGTCAGATTGGGATGAAGCAGAATTCCCGCTATGAGCATGGCAAGAATCCCGGAACTGCCCTGTCTTTTGGCGATGGCGGATGCCAGTATGATGGGAAGAAACAGGAAAAAGGCGTCGCCGGCAATGTTCAGAATCTGATAGGTAGATGAAGTATCGGAGATCAGCCTGAAGGCGGTCAGCAGGGTCAGAAGAACCTTGACCATGCCGCTGCCCAGCATGGCAGGCAAAAGCGGGGTCATGGATCCGGAAATATAGCCGAACAATCCGTTGATAATTCCGCCTTTCGGACGGTCCTGATCGGTTTTTCCGACGGCGTCGGAATCTTCGGTTCGGATTCCTTTTGATTTCAGCTCGTCAAATACGCTTTGAACCTCGTTGCCGATGACGATCTGATACAGTCCGTCCTGACGGATCACTTTGAGAACCCCGTCAATGCCTTCGATGGCATTGTCATCCGCCCGTGTTTCATTCTGCAAAATCAGCCGAAGACGGGTCATGCAGTGGGAAGCAGTGCGGATATTGTCCTTTCCGCCTGCCTTTTCGATAATTTCTTCGGCAGTTTTTTTATGATTCATATCAAACCCCTGTTTTCGCCCATTGCGGCGATAACTGTATTTGTAACAGACGATCCGCATACTCTTTGCATTGGAATCGGGAAGGAACGGCAATCCTGTTTGTACCTTTTGTTCCAGTATGAACAGGGGTTGGGTGGATTATACATGAATCCGACATCGCCAAAGTGCTTCTTTGACGGGGTGTTTTCTTCCAAAAACAGCCTGCAGATACAAGATAAATCCGGAAGGACCGATGGCTCTTCCGGATTTTTCAATGGATGTCTTTATCGGAAAGGGAAGTGTCGGCAGTCAGAGTTCGGGGTCAGACCGTACTCCTCCCGACCGCCTGAATTTCTCTTCGTATAGCCGTTTGTTTTCCCCCGCTTCGTAGGCCCCCTTGTAGTCTCCCATGGTTTTGCAGACCTCTTCCAGATCTGTATAAATCAGATAGCGGAAGAACAGCGAAGCCGATTCATCTTCGAAACGGTCGATCAGCTCATTCAGAAGTGCGACGGCCCGTTCGTAGTTGCCGGCAGACAGCGACAATTTGGCATTGATGTGGGTTCGATACAGCGGATTTTTCAGCCCCGTGACATCGTAGACCTGAGCGGCAATCTCATATTTGTAGCTTTCCGTAATCCGAAGAAGATTGAAATAAAGGGTCAGGTCGTAAATATCCCGGAAGGATTCACCGGCAAGCATCGGAATATTCAGCGTAGAAATGCCGTCCGGAACCGAATCCATGACAGCAAGATAGATGGCCGCTTGTCGGCTGATTTCTTCGTGAGGATATACGGTTCTGGTGGCAAATACTTCTGCCAGACTGAACGCCCGTCTGGCCCCTTCCGGATTTCCTTTTCGGTAATATCCGATTCCGATGTGAAGATAACAGTCTGCCATAATCAATGCCAACTCGTCATCAAAATCGGTGAGAGTTTTGCAGGCATCCAGACATTTCTGATAGTTCTGATCCAGATAATACTTCCGGATAACGCTCATGCTGTCGATTTTCCGATAGGCAAGGAGATTGTCCTCCTCATCCAGAAAATAGCCGGCAGGAACCTCAAGTACCTTGGCAAGATATCGAATGGTGGCAACCGACGGGTTTGCGCTGTCGGACTCAATCTGAGACAGCATGTTCCGGGTCATGTAAGTGCCGCACAGAGCCGCCTGCGTCAGCCTGCGCTCCTTTCTCAGCATCCGAACCTTTTGACCCAGCGTCATATCTTCTCCTTTTGAAAGAGCGATCTGCCGACAGAGTCAATGCCTACAAAAAGAGGAAAGTCCTTGATGACCATTCGCTTGACCGACTCACAGCCCAGTTCTTCAAAGGCAATGACCTCAACCGATTGAATGCAGGACGCTGCCAGCGCACCGGCTCCTCCGATGGCGCAAAGATAGATTCCGCCGTTTCGGATCAGTGCGTCATAGACGCTTTGACTACGGTCTCCCTTGCCGATCATGGCGGCAAGACCCAGATCCAGCAGTCTCGGCGCATAAGGGTCCATGCGGGAGGAAGTGGTGGGGCCGCAGGAACCGACTGCCATGCCGTTTTTGGCGGGAGTGGGTCCGGCGTAGTATATAACGGCATCCTTTATATCAAAGGGAAGGTCTTCCCCCTGATCCAGCAGGGCAAAAAAACGCTTGTGTGCGGCATCTCTCGCAGTGTAGATGGTTCCCGAAAGCAGAATCTCGTCCCCCGCTTGCAGGCTCTTTGCGGCAGATCGAAGTTCGGCAACATTGATCTTCTTCATGATGTTTGACCTTTCTGTGTGGAAATAATGGTAAATCTATTTTACTATATTCCGAAGGATTTTGCAAGAGACTTTATAAATTTTTCTGAAGGAATTTACGGGAATTTGAAAAAACGATTGACAATCCTTGTTTTGTGTGCTAAAATAAACCTATCATAGTACTAACCGGAGGATCCTGTTATGAAAAAAGAGAAGAGAAGCGACATTGTCGCCCGTGCGGATGACGCTTTCGGAAGTTCAAATTATGCCGAATTCGTGGTTGAAAAGAAGGTGGAAGGAAGCTACAAAACCCACCGTATGCTCATGATACTGGCTTATGTGATTGTGATCGGCGTGCTGGTAGGTTTGTTTATCAGTATCAATCCCTTTATGGTTGCCATTGCACCGATTATCGGATGGATTCTGATTTTCTTTACATGGCCCCTTGTTTCCATCGAATATAAGTATACGATTGATAATTCCGTCTTTACCGGATATGCCGTGTACGGCGGAAAACGGGAGAACCCCATTTTTTCCTGTAAGGTGAAGGATTTTTCGCTGATTGCTCCCGATAACGATAAATACAGCGAAGAAAAGGATGCCTTCTCCGATGCCAAGACGGTGTCACTTCTTCCTACCGAGAACTGCCCCGATCGGTATTTCGCACTCTATACTTCGGAGACGGGAGAGAAGAGCATTGTTTATTTCCGTGCCACCGGTCAGGCGCTCAAAGCGTTCAAATACTATAACAGCGCCGCAACTGTTGTTACCGAGGTGTCCAGATAAGTCTTCCGTAATCATTTTTTCGTAAAGGAGACATCACAATGAAAAACATGGGGAAAAGATTGGTTTGCATTCTGACTCTTGCGGCCCTTTCCGTCCAGTTGTTTGCCTGCGGATCGGGCAGTAAGACAGCTACCGGAGATACTTCGTCAAGCGGAAGTTCTGCCGCATCGCCGACATCATCTGGTACCGACCCCGACGGTCAGAAGGAGATCACTTTGGATCAGCTTCAACAAAAATACAATCTTGCTGTCAGTAAGGCGGCATATCAGGCTAAAACACTCTACCTGACCGGAGAACCCACCGATTTCAGCGATAAACTGTCACTGGCCTGTCTGGAAGGCATTGTCGCCGGAAAAACGGATGAACAGATTCTGATTTCTACGGGAACGCTTTCCCTTTACCGCTCGGTTCTGACCGGAGATTTTGGCGTAAAGTTTCAGACTCGGGTGGATAAGGTTGCCTGCAACACATGGAATCTGGTCAGTCATTATAAGGATCTGATCTCGGGGTATATTCTGTGCGACGATTCGTCTGACAAGGAATCGGTGGCAGTTGCCGTATCGTTGGCAGGACTTCTTGACGCCATTGTTGTGACCGCAGATCATGAAGAGACGGCGAAGGAAGCCGGTCTTTCCTGTGTGCTGGATGTACGGGGCAAGAATGATGCCTGGCTTCGTTCCAGCGAATACTTTTCACAGCTGAGTACGAAGATCGCTTTCGAACAGCCTTCTTCCATGGCGCCGAAACTGGTGGACTATGCCGTTATGTCCGGAGCCTATTTCTCCTTCTATAACGGACATAATTCCTCCGAACACGCCGCAAAATATGATTTTTTGCAGGACAATGCAGTCGTTTTCGGATATAACAATACTCTTGGCGAATACGACACCGTGAACAGCTTTTCCGGGAAAAACATCTGCATGGTTCCTTCCGATCATGCCTATAATCTGTCCACACTCAGCGGTTTCTGCCTGGACAGCATTCAGCAAAAGAGACCGGAAAGCAGTGTGGAAGCCCCTGAACAGGTGCATACGGTTTGCCTGATTATGTCGGACGGCGACAATATGCAGTGGTTGACCAATGATTTTCTGTCCTCGGAAAAATGGTATGCTTCCAAGGTCAGAGGCGAATTCCCTCTGGGTTGGGGTGTGCCGGCAACGGCAATTGATGTTACAGCACCGATTCTGTCCTATCTCTATCAGAATCAGACCGAGAACGACGAGTTCATCATGCAGCTCAGCGGCACAGGGTATACCTTCCCATCCAAATGGTCTTCAACCGCCAGAAATGAGATGGCTGCACAGCTTTCGGAGTATATGATTCGCTCCGATCTGAAATATGCCGAAATACTGGACGATAACGGATTTACCGCAAGATACCTGTCCGCCTTCACCAAACAGGAGGGGATTGAAGGTCTGTTCTATATTGATTACAGCAACTACGCAAGTTACGGCGGAAAAATCCTGTGGTCGAACGGGAAGCCCATTGTGTCTGCCCGTTATAGACTGTGGGCGGGAGTCGGCGACGGCTCCATTGAATCAATCGCTCAAAAGATCAATGCCGCTTCCACCGATCCGAAATCTTCCGATTCCTATTCCTTTATCATTGTTCATGCCTGGTCGGGTGATAACGGCAAGGGAACGCTGATTGATGGCGGCAACACCATGAACGGCATTCAAAAACTGATTGAATCCTTTGATTCGGATGTACAGGTCGTTACGCCTTCCGAATTCATGGATCGGATTATCGACAATCTGGGCGAATAAATCACAGCGATCCCGTTATAACGGGATCGCTGTCTTTGTCAGAAGATGTTCTTCATCCTTTGTATTGAATATCGGTGTTGATAAATGCGGCACTTTTAAAATCCGAAGGGTGGTGCCTGACGATATAATCCATATAAGAATCAATGATCCTGGCTGTTAGTATGTATCCGCTCGGATTTAAATGACCGTACAAATAAAACCGTTCTCTGAATTTTTCATCGTATATCGGACCGTATTCGTAAAGATCTATTACATAGGAATGATCAAAATACCCGGCCAGATCATATAGCAGTTTTACGGTTCTTTGTGTTTTTCCGTCAAGTTCGGATCGGTCGCTTTTGGGAAAGGTCACAAAAAAGAATTTGGCATCGGGACTGATTTCTTTGTACCGGCTGATGATTTGTGCATAGTAACCCGCAAAGGTGGGTTTGTTGTTTTTATAATCTGTGGCATCAAGATCGGCGACAGAACCGATTTCCATATTCTGGTTATAAATGTCATTCACACCGAGGGCAATGACATATGCCTGGCACGCTTTGTCTTTGTCCCACAAGCCGTTTTCATTTGCAAAGCTTTCCATATACCATTTTGCAGTCATGCCGCCTCTGGAAAAGTTATATGCTTTCAGTCCGTTCTTCCTGGCGATATATTGCGCCCATGAATACTCGTATAAATCATGGTATCCCGCATTGCCCTTATCATCACGGGTTTCGAACTCGCCTGAGGAAAGGCTGTCTCCGATAAAAGCAATCCTTCGGAAAACCGAGGTATGGCTGTATCCTTCCACCAATTTATCCAATGGCTTTTCATCTTCATCATATAATTCTTTTGACCAATTCATATAAACGCTCCTTTTTCCGAAAAATCGGACTGTGCCTGTCGGTTTATCATGATTTATATTATCATATTTTGAGGCATTTGTCAACGGCATCATTTCAAAGAACCGTAAAACGGGTGCCTATTTTATAAAACAACAGACCTTAAAGAATTTCTTCTTCAAGGTCTGTTGTTTATTATTCTTGCATCAAAGCAGATAGGATTATCTGTCCGATTTCACAAGTGAATTGAAATCAGCCGTTCTGGATAGCAGCCTGTGTCGCTTTTCACCAAAAGCGTCAATCATCAATTATTGTGGTTATTATAT
>JBJDZJ010000068.1:0-16881 GCA_051867915.1 Eubacteriales bacterium | reverse complement strand
TCCCGCAGAATGCGGTGAAGCAGTCGCCCTCTGGAAGGTCCCGATCGGAATTTCTTCCATAGTCCCGCAAAATCCTCTTTTGAGGCAGAATATATCCGTCGGAAATAGGCACAGGGGGAAGGAGATCCCACCGAGTAGGTGCTGATCTGATCGCAATATCCCACGGACAGCCGCTCGAATTGCGAAAAATCGAAGGGACGATCGGTCGGGCATTCGGACAGCAGTCCGATGTCCATGGCGAGACACGATCCCGGATGAACGATTCCCAGCGCCGAAAAGAGGGTGGGATTGCTTCTGAATACCGGCTGACTGCTGATCCGAAATCCCGCATACCCGCTTACCACCCTGCTTTCCTTCACGATCGGCTGATTTTGGGGATGGGAGAGAATGCGGCTGAGTTTGGAGAGGAAAGAGCAGGGTAACAGCCCGTCCTCCCCCAGCCAGAGCAGGGTGTCGCAGTCCTTCAGCGTATCGGCATCCCCCGCCAACAGTTCCAGACGGGAGTCCAGTCCACGGGCATAATGCGCCAGTTCGGTCGGCAGTGATGGGCAGAAGCCGCGGTAGAGCCTTTTGTCGGGGTCGTAGGTCCGCCGACAGTAGAGAAGCAGGAAGGTTGTTTTGTGGACCTTCCCCATTTCGGCAATCCGACGCTGAAGGGGAGCCAGCGTCCGATAATCGGAGACCAGCTCGGGGCATGGCGCATCCTCCCCCGACAGTATCAGCGCATAGACGGGAGTTCCTGTATGATCGGCAAAATAGCATTGTTCCAGACGGTCGCAGAGCGCTTCGCCGCAATCCGACTTTCCCGAAACGGCAATCAGGTATCGGCGGGGGATGCTTTCACCGTCGGAAAGGGCGGGAAAGGTCTTTGCCGGATGATACAGTCGGATTGCTCCGTATACGGCGTAGCAGATACCCTCAAACAGGGGAAGGGTCAGGATCAGAGCAAGGAAAAACGGGAAATCCCACAAAAGAACGGCAAGAGCGAAGAAGAGCAATACCGCCGCACAAGGCAAAAGAATTCGGATCGGAAAGGTCTTCCCGGGATCTTCCTCATAGATCTTTGCCGCCTGACTTCCCGAGATCCGATGGCGGCGGGCGTATTTTTCCACCCTTATCCGTTTTCCCGCCCGGGTCGACGGATCCTCCTTTGGATACAGGGGATCGGATGCCATCAGAATGGGATGAATCCCGGACAGTTCTTCGGCAAGAGCGGCATAGTCATAGCCTCTGAGCCTTCGGTACAGCTCGGAATCCCCCTTTTTGCGGACGGTCGACAGAATCCGGTTTTCGGCATCGGCAAGCTCCCGCTCCCGAAACGGACTTTTTTCGGATAGCTCGATCAGCTTTTTTGAAAGCAGTGAAAAGGTCAGATCCTCTCCATCCTCTTCCAGAATCCCAAGTGTTGCCCGACGAAGGTTCATTTTCATAAAAAATCTCCCCATACCACCGTAGTATAACGGTAGTATGGAGAGATTTTCCGAAAAATATGCCGATCAGGGCGAGTCTGAAAATTCATAACTGCAATCGGGGTCGTTTGAAGTCAGTTCGCTGTCCTCAAATCGGACGGGCAGCAGACAGGGCGAGCGGAGGATGGGTCCGTGGGCGCCCAGGATGATCTTATCGGGAACGGGCAGAGCGTCAAGAAGTTCCTTGTAGCCGTCGCATTCCCAGTAGGAGGCAGACAGGTACAGAAGACAATCGGACTCCTTTTCGATGAAGAATGCGGTGCAAAGGTGGTTGGACCGTGTGACGGCGTCGGTACAGACGGTGATTTCAAATCCCCTGTATTCAAGGGATCGGGTACCTGTCGGGTAAAGGAAGACCTGACAGCCGTATGCCCGGGCGATTTCGGAAAGGCGGGCATTTTCCGACTGAAGATCGGGATCGTCGGGAAGAAACAGGTTGACAATGTCGCTGTTTTCGAGGAGTTTTTTTAGCCCCGGTGTCTGAAAATTGTGAGTGTGAGTCAGCAGCAGACTGTCTACCGTGACCGATCGCTCATTTGCCGCCCTGAGACAGTCGGACCAGAAGCTGTATCCGCCGTTGGAGTTGTCCAGAATCAGAGCGTGACGGTCGGCGGTGAGAATCAGTGCATCGTTCTTTTCGTCGGTCAGGCTGATCACGGGATCAGCATAGATGGGAGTCAGACAGGAGGAAACAAGCGCAAGACACAGATAGGACAGGTAAATCAGGGCAGGGATTTTGTCCCGCCGCTTTGGGGGAAGACAGAGCATAAGAATCGGAATCAGAATCACAATCGGAACGGATAGCCATTTGATCCACGGAGTGTAAAAGGGAAGGATGAAAAAACTCTGCTCAAGAAAATCGGAGAGGGCATAGACCGCTTTGCAGAGAAATCCCATGATCCATCCCACCTGAATTCCGATCGGCGGAAAGAAGGAGGTCAGCAGGAGAATGGGGGACAGGATCAGAATCAGGGTAATCAGTGGGGAAAACAGCAGACAGGACAGGGGAGAGATGAGACTGTCCGATCCGAAATACAAAACCGTGATGGGCAGGGTCATCAGCTTTGCAGAATAGGTCAGCGCAAGGGATGCCAGGCAGAATCGGAGGGGTCCGTGAAACTTGACTCGGATCTTTTCGGTCAGAGGGAATCCGATCCAAAGGATTCCGAAGGTGGCAAGAAAGGAAAGAAGCAGCCCCACATCCAAAATCCGATAGGGAAAGAGGGCAACAATCAGAGCAGTGGTGGCAAACAGGGCAGTCAGGGAGTCCCTGCGTCTGCCGATGAGAACCGACAACTCCAGAACAAACAGCATTCCAAAGGCTCTGCAGACCGATGCCGAAAAGGAGCAGATCGCCATGTAAAGTGCGGCAACTCCCAGAATGGGCAGAACGCCTGCCTTTTTCCCGACTCTGAAGGAGCGAAGCCCTATGGACAGCGCAAACATCAGAACGCCGATGTGCATACCGCTGACCGCCAGCAGATGCGAGATTCCCAGTGCCGAAAACCGATTTCGGATGCCGGAGGAAAGCCCGGCTCTGTCGCCGCAGATCAGCGCACGGATCAGAGCGGCACTGTCTTCATCGGTACATCCGGCAATCCGAAGACCGATGTTCCGGGAAAGGGTTTCTATGTGGGTGTAGGGAAAGAGATCGGCATTGATCTCACAGATTACGGTGCTGTCTTCGGGATCGGCAGTCAGATTCAGGAGAAACCCGTTGGCATACAGGTAACTGTCCGTCCAACTGACGGAGGGACGGATACCCTCAATCTGAACTCTACGGACGATTCTGTCTCCGATGTCCCAGCAGCTTTCCTCATTTGTAACCAGAATACTGCGGACAGACAGCTCGTCCTCACCGATTCCGGTCAGAACCACCTGATAGGAGCAGGATCCGGAGCTTCGATAGGAAACGGCGGTTACCACCATCTCACACTTAATGCTTTGCCCGGCGTATTTATCCGTAAGTGTTCGGTAGCGCAGATCCATGGACAGAAAGGAGAGAATCAGGGCGGGAATGCAGGCAGACAGGATAAGGGGGTACAGAATCCAATTCTTTCGGTGAATCAAAAGGAAAATCAGAGACAGAAGGAATAACAGTCCGCCGGCGCAGATGGCAAGAATCCATTTGACCGATCCGTAGAAAAAGGCGGAAAAAAAGGATACCGCCAGAAAAACACCGCAGAAGAAGCAAAGGGGTCTGCGTCGGATGAATCCGGTGAATATCATGGCGGCACCTTCTTTTATTCAAAAAGATTGTCCCGACTTTTGAAAAAGTCGTGATAGGCTCTCACACAGTCCAGCTCGGTCCAGTCACGGACTGTCGCAGGAATGCTGTCCAGATCGTAAATTCGTGCATCCGTCAGGGAGAGAAGAAAGGGAGAGTGGGTGGAAATGATAAACTGACAGTGAAAATAGCGGACGCTGTCCTCAATGAATTTTTTCAGTTCCAGTTGATTCTGGGGGGACAGACTGTTTTCGGGTTCGTCCAGCAGATAGAGAGCATCCTCGGATATGGAATCCACGAAAAAGGACAGCGCACTCTCCCCGTTGGAACGCTCCTCCATGTTGCGGCGCAGCCGACTGCGAAGGTAGGTGGAGGTGTTCATTCTTTTGGCATCCAGAACCGTTTTCCATCGGTCATAATCGTCCAGCCCGTGAAGCTCCATATCTCCGTTGCTTTTATCGTTGATGAACTCCCGATAAAGTTCCTCCCGCCGACGGTCGATGCCGTCGTTGATCCGTCGGATGTCCAGAACACGGTCGAAAACATCGTCGCTGGTGATGATCCGGCTGGCTTCGGGCAGTTTCTCTCTGAGCTCGTAGTCGCACATGGCAACATAGTCGTCAAAGAAATCGGTGCGGTTGAAAACGGTGCCCCGATGTAGTCCCAGCTTTTCGGAAATCAGGTTGAGAATGGTACTCTTGCCCGATCCGTTGTTTCCGCAGAAGACGGTGATGTCCCGGAACTCAAATTCGGGCAGTTGCCGCTCCCGGAACAGCAGAAAGGGATATGTGGACTCGTAGCAGGTTCTGCCGCTTCTTTTTTGGAAGGTTCCGACGGAATCGCAGGGATTGAAATAGCCTTGATCCTGTTCTTTGGTGGTGACACGGAAGGATTTTAAATAAATCATGAGTTTTCACCCTTTCGCCATAAAGAAAATGCCGCATCGGTAGCCCGATGACGGCGCCGTCCTTTTTTTCTGAAAATATTATACTATACTTTTCGCCGTCTGTCAATGCCGGCGGAAAAATTTATTCAAAATCGTAGAAATTGCCAAAAAGAAACGGTGAAGTTTGGCGATTTCCACGCAAAAACTTTTGCCGTGAATGGTTGACTTTTGCCAAGTTCTGTGTTAAAATAGCCGTTGTACGGATAAACCGAAATATGGAAAGAAGGGGAGATCCCATGAGCGCAAACAGAAAAGCAAGCAGCAGCCGTCTGTCCGGCGAGCTTCTTTCGGCTATGCGGGAGGATCAGATTGACTTCGACAGTCGGATTGCATGGGCAATCTCGGATCGGGACGCACAGGGTGCCTACCGTCAGACGGTGGTGATCCTGACGGAAAAGGAAATCATCCTTTTTTGTCAAGACTCTGATCAAAGAACCGTCCGCTATCCTGTGGGAGATTTTTATGAACTGAAGGTTGAAGAACTGATCTCGGGCTGCCGTCTGATCGGAAAGACCGATCAGGGTGACAAGCTCCTTGTCTGTATGTCCTTTACCTGTAAGGATAATTTCTATAAGATCTGCTCGGTGTTTGAGCATCTGATTCACGGACAAAGCTATGTAAAAGAGGAGCCGGAGGAGGCATACTGTCCCAAATGCGGTATGCGGTACGCGGATAAGGATCGCAAATTCTGTCCCAACTGTACCGATCGCGGGAAAGTTCTGTCCCGTATGAGCGTCTTTTTCAAGAAATATCGCCCGGAAATGGCACTGATTTTCCTGACGCTGGTGGTTATGAGCGGCCTTGCGGTCATCTCCCCTTATCTCAGCTCGGGATTCTATTATGATGAGGTTCTGTCTGCCGACGGCAACTTCTTCGGACAGATTATCTTTGTACTGACCCTGATTATCGCTCTGAGACTGCTTCGCATCGGCGTGCAGATGGTCAGTGACATTATCAGCACAAGAATCACGGCAAAACTGGTGTACGACATCAAGAAGACCAGCTTCCATGCCATCGAGAAACTGTCGGTTTCCTATTTTACATCCCGATCCACGGGAAGCCTTATGAATCAGGTCAACAGCGACGCCGACCGCATTTACTGGTTTTTTGTGGACGGACTTCCGGTTCTTCTGATCAATGCCATTCAGTTTGTAGTGGTGCTGATCGTCATGCTGATTATGAATCCTCTTCTGACGGTTCTGGCATTGATTATGGTTCCGCTGGTTCTGGTTCTCATGGGTAAACTCTACAACCATAACCGCCGTCTTCATGCCAAGCGGTACTCCAAGGAGCGGGCGCTGAACGGACTGCTGTCCGATCTGCTCAACGGAATCCGTGTGGTCAAATCCTTCGCCGGCGAGAAGATCGAGCAGGCGCGTTTCAGTCAGTATAACAGTCGGTTCGCCGAGGCGGCAAAAAAGACCTCATTGTACAGTGCGACGGCATTTCCCATGGTGAATGTGCTGGTTTATCTGGGCGTTATCATCATCTGGGCGGTGGGCGGCTGGATGATTATCACCGACAGCTTTGACTTCACCTACGGTATGCTTCTGACCTTCGTGTCCTATATGGGGATGATCTATGATCCCATTTATTCCATGATCGGCATGATGCAGAATGCCTCCGAGAGCATGAACGCCATGAGCCGACTGCTGGAAATCATGGACGCCGTTCCCGAGGTGGCGGAAAGCGAGCATCCGATCCCCATGCCCGAATGCAAGGGTCAGGTCACATTTAAGGATGTGAAGTTTTCCTATATTAAAAACCGTACGGTTCTGGACGGAATCTCCTTTGACATTGAGGCGGGAGGAAATATCGGCATCGTGGGACATACCGGTGCGGGTAAATCCACCATTGCCAATCTTCTGATCCGCCTTTATGATGTGGACGAGGGCGAGATTCTGGTGGACGGCATCAATGTGAAGGATCTGTCCTTCAACGATCTTCACAGGAGCATCGCCATTGTGTCTCAGGAAACCTATCTGTTTGTGGGAACGATCCTGGAGAATATCCGTTATTCCGATCCCGACGCCACAAGGGAAGAGGTTATCCGTGCCGCCAAGGCGGCGGGCGCTCATGATTTCATCTGCAAGCTCCCCGACGGATACGAAACCATGGTGGGCTTTGGCTATAAGGAGCTGTCGGGCGGCGAGCGTCAGCGGGTTTCCATCGCCCGTGCCCTGCTTCAGGATCCCAAAATTCTGATTCTGGACGAGGCGACGGCGGCCATGGATACCCAGACCGAACAGAAGATTCAGAACACGCTGGACGAGCTGTCCAAGGGCAGAACCACCATCACCATTGCGCACAGACTGTCCACCCTGAGAAATGCCGACTATCTGATCGTCATCAAGGATCGGAAGATGGCGGAATACGGCACGCCGGCAGAGCTGATCTCGAAGAAGGGACTCTATTGGAATCTTTACAGACTCCAGCTGGAAGCTTTGAAAAATGCAGGAATTGCCGAATAGTTCGGACGCTCGGAATATTGAGATGTAAGAAAGGTACGGTTACAAATGGCAGAAGAAAAGCAGTCGATCCGGAATATGATTGATCTTTCCTATCTGGATCAGACAAATACAGAGTTTTATCGCAGAGGGGATTTCCTTGCGGCGAAGATCACGAAAAACGGGGAGACCGTTGACTGCGGCAGGGTGATTCTGCACCGACTGTTCCCCTTTTCGGAGCTTTATACCAATATTTCGGTGCAGAATCCCGACGGTGAAGAGGTGGGTCTGATCGCCGATGTGAACAGCTACCCTTCCGATGTGGCAGAGATGCTCCGAAAGGAAATCGACGAGCGTTATTTCGTTCCGACCATTCTCGCCATTGACGATCTGAAGGAGCGTTTCGGCATTTCCACCTGGAAGGTTCGCACCGATGTGGGAGATATCACCTTCTCGGTGAGAGATACCTACCGTTCCATGACTTTTTCGGGGGACGGAACCATCTATATTCTGGATGCCGACGGCAATCGGTATGTGATTCCCGATGTCAATAAGCTGGATTCCAAATCCTATCGGAAGATTGAACTGTATATCTGAGACTACGGACGGAGAAATGCTATGACACAGCATGAAGAGATACTCTATCAGCGATTGCAAAAGAAAATTTTGTTGGATTATAAAAACGAACCGCTGGCCCTTTTGGAGTACAACATCCCCCTTGAAAAGGGAAAGCTGGTTCGGGGCGTCACCGTTTTCTATCCCGATGTCTGTCTGCAAATCGAGGGAGAACGCATCGTCCGGCGGATCCGGATCGATCCCGACGAGCGGTTTGAGGCAAGGGTTCTGTCCGGTGCGGTGCTGATGGAACGCATCCGACGGGAAACCGATTCAAACGGAGAGCATACCGGTGAAATCATCAGCGGAAATCTTGTCTGCAAGGCGACCATGACCTATAAAAGCGCCTATTTTGCCGTTGCGCACCGGCTGACGGCACTGGCAGAGGGAAAGCCCGAGCCCGACAGCGAAGAGCTGATGAACCGCAAATGCGTCAAGTGCGGACGGCCCCTGCGCCCCGGCGAAACGGGAGACAAATGTATCCGATGCCGGGACAAGAAACGCTATGTGGCAGAACTGTGGAAGGTCATGGGAGCCGATCGGTCCTATCTGATTCTGTCTGTTGTCCTGTTTTTTGCCGTGACGGGCATCAACCTGCTTTCCCCTTATCTGAGTAAGGTGCTGGTGGACGACTACATTCAGCCGAAAAACGCAAAGTTCTGGGGATTTATTGCGGTAATTCTGTCCATGCTTGGGGTCAGCCTGCTGTCGAGAGCGGTTACAATGCTTCGAAGCTGCGTTCTGGTCAAGGCAAGCTCGGGGGTTATTACAAGGCTTCGGGACAGCGTTTTCGAGAAGATTCAGAAGCTGTCGGTCGCCAATATCTATCGCCGTACCGCAGGCGGGATTATGCAGAGAGTGACCTCGGATACCTCCCGGATTCAGAATTTTCTCACCAACGATCTGCCCGGGATTATGGAACAGACCACGCTGTTGATTGCGGTGCTGTCCATCATCATTTTTTACGATTGGCGGCTGGCTCTGCTGCTGGTGATTCCGCTTCCCCTGTTTCTGGTTGCCCACCGCTGCTTCCGCAACCGTACCCGTAAGATGTACCACAGGCAGTGGCAGTGTGCGGGAAAGGTGCGTACGGCGCTTCTGGATATTTTCTCCGGCATCCGCGTGGTCAAGGCGTACGGCAGAGAAAAGCAGGAAGAGGAGCATTTTGACGAATATATCACTCAGGAATGCCGGATTCGCACAAGAAACGAAAAATTCTGGGCGATTTTCAATCCGCTGGTGCATTTTCTCGTCAGCTTCGGCGAGTTTGTCCTGCTCTACTATGTGGGCAATAAGGTTCTGAGCGGCGAAATGACCCTCGGTACCATGCAGATGTTTTCCTCTTATGTGGGACTGGTCTACGGACCCATCCGGGTCTTTACCAATATGTCCCGTCAGATCACCGATGTTCTGAACTCCACCGCACAGGTCTTTGAACTGTACGATGAGAAGATTGATGTGGAAGATCAGGAGAATGCCCAAGAGGTGGAGATCAGGGGCGAGATTGAACTGAGGAATGTGGGCTTCGGCTACGATGAGGAAAAGCAGGTGCTTCACGATATCAACCTGACCATCCATCCGGGCGAGATGATCGGCATTGTGGGACGGTCGGGCGTCGGAAAGTCCACCCTTATCAATCTGATTATGCGTATGTACGATGTGACCGAGGGGGAGATTCTGGTAGACGGTCGGAATATCAAGACCCTGTCCCAGGAGTGCCTGCGGTCCCAGATCGGCGCAGTATTGCAGGAAACCTTCCTGTTCAGCGGTTCGATCTACGACAACATTGCCTATGCGAAGCCCGATGCCTCAAGGGAGGAGATCATCCGTGCCGCCAAGCTGGCAGGCGCCCATGAGTTCATCGCCAAACTGCCCGACGCCTACAATACCTATATCGGCGAGCGGGGCTATACGCTGTCGGGCGGCGAGCGTCAGCGGATTTCCATCGCCAGAGCACTACTTCACGATCCCCGGATCCTGATTCTGGATGAAGCGACGGCTTCGCTGGATACCGAGACCGAAAAGCAGATTCAGGACGCCCTTCAGCGGCTGATTTCCGACCGTACCACCATTGCCATCGCTCACCGTCTGTCCACTCTGCGAAACGCCACCCGTCTGATCGTGCTGGACAAGGGAACCATCGCCGAAATGGGAACCCACGATGAACTGATGCGTCAGAAGGGCATTTACTACGGTCTGGTCATGGCGCAAAGAGGAATGTCCCGAATGCGCACCGCCTGAACTGCGGCGTTTGCAATCCTGTCTTTGTTATCTCCTTCCCGATTTGAAGTCCCCTTTGCATTCCGTGATTTTTGTGATCTGAAAGGCTTGGTTTACCGCTATGATGGAGCTTTCCGAAGAAAAAAGACGCTTTCTGGACGCCCTGTCTGCGGTTCAGGGAGAACCCTCGTGCAGCGGCGGGATCGGAACGCTGGGTGAGAAGACCCTTCATGCCGTCTGCAAGCTGTACATGGAACCCGATCCCCGCTATCACGAGATCAAAACCGGCAATTTTGTGGCAGATGTTGCAAAAGACGGCGCAATCGTGGAAATCCAGACCCGTTCCTTCGACCGTCTTCGGGGAAAACTGGACTATTTCCTGTCGGAAGGCTATGTTGTCACCGTTGTTTATCCGGTTCCCGCCGTCAAATGGCTGTCCTGGATGGATCCAAAGGAGGGAACGGTGACCGATCGTCGCAAAAGCCCCAGAAAGGGAAGGGTGTACGACATCATCCCCGAACTCTATAAGGTAAAGCCGCTCATTGCCCATCCCAATCTGGATTTTACGGTGCTTCTTCTGGAGGTTCAGGAATATCGGATGCTGGACGGTTGGAGCAAAGATCGGAAAAAAGGCTCTACCCGATATGAACGGATCCCGATTTCCCTTATGGATCGGGTGACCTTCGGCTATTCGGACCGTTTTTCCGCCCTGATTCCAAGCGGTCTTCCCGAACCCTTTCAGGTCAGGGAATTTTCCAAGGCGGCGGGAATATCGACCTCCCGCGGCTCCACTCTGCTGTCTGTCCTCCATTCTGCCGGCGTCCTGGAACGGGTCGGAAAGAGCGGACGGATGTATCTCTATCGGTTGGCATAAAAAAATTCCCCGAATCGCACATTTGGCGATTCGGGGATTCTTTCGTTATGATGGGTCGGTGAATCAGCTCTTGACCTGCAGATTGAGTTCGGCAAGCGTTGAATAGAATTCGGACAGCATTGCGTAATTCTGTGCGGCGGATGCCTGATCCATTACATTCTTGTTCACATCAAAATCACTGGTTGAGTCCCAACCGGTTGCATAGTTACGGGGCAGGAAGTTGTCGTTGTTGTAGTTCTCGAAGGCATAGTCGATGGATTCCTGCATGGACTGAATGTACTTGAGGCACTTGACGGATCCGCTGCCGGTCAGGAGAATTTTACCCATTTCGGCATAAGCAACATCAATGAAGCCCTGAAGCAGGATTGTATTGAACCAGGTGGTTTGAGAGTTGATGGGGTAAAGATCGACGGGATATGCCTCGCCGGAGGAACTCTTTGTCGAACGGAAGGTGGTGTAGGCAAGCGTTGCAAGCCGTTCAGCGGCGTTCAGATAGGAGTTGTCGCCGGTTGCAACATAGAGGGCTGCCGCACCCGACAGAACCGCACCGGTATTGTAGGTGTATGCCGTCTGGTCGATGCTTGTGGACTGGGAAGTGGTGACATACTTGTCGTCCACCAGTTCACGGGAGGTTCCCAAAAGGTCGCCGTATACGCCGGCACTGTTTCTCAGATGAGAACTGGTCCAATCGTAAACCTTAATTGCCCAATTCAGATAGTAGGTAGCCGCACTTGTATCGCCCAGTTCGCTGTAAGCCAGGGAAATGCTGACAAGGGGTTCAATCAGGGGAGCATTGGAGCAGGTGTGCTTCGTGGCATAGGCAGGACCCCATGTAATGCCGCCGTATTCGTTGCCGTCGGCATCCACGCCAACATCCCAGCCGTCCAGACAGATGTCGGCAAGACGGGCGGCTTCGGTCAGGTAATCTGCTGTTCCGGTATACTCGTATGCGTCCATCAGATCCATGATAATCCACATCTGATCGTCGTAGACCGCCTGATCGCCTGCTACATTGGCGCCGTTTTTCCGGGAAGCCCGGTTGACGCCGTAATAGGTGACTCTGGAGGTGCCTTTATAGGTGGTGACCGGTGCGGTACCCTTGTAGTAGTCCAGCGAATCGACCAGTTCTGCGTACAGATCGGTGTATTCCTTTTTCTTTGCATCGGTATCTGCGATTCCGATCATGTGCGACACCATTGCCATGACGGCGGTATAGTGCCATACCGACGCAACATCCGTGGGAATGGGATGGCGGGAGGTGATGGTGTAGTAGCGGGCAACGGTAATATCGCCGTTATCTGCCGTCGTAAAATAGGCGTTACGGGTTGCCGTTGCGATGGCTTCCGCACGGGTGTTGTATTTGGTCACCAGTTCACGGAAGGCGGCAATCTCTTCTTCGGAGTAGAGGGGGGCAATCTGATCGGCGGGTTCGGTGGTTGTGCCGGCTGTCGTGCTGTTTTCGGAGCTTGTCTCGGGATCGTTGCCGGTGTTACATGCTGCAAAAGAGCAGAGAGTCGCACCTGCCAGAAGAGCGGCGGTTATTCGTTTGGTTAAGTTTTTCATAAATGGGAATCTTCCTTTCGTTGGTTCTAAGCGACGAATGAATTTATTTCATTTATTGTACCACAGTTCCTTTATTTTGTCAACCGGCTTTTTGCAAAATTGTCCAATTTAAACAAATTTATATGAAATAATTGTACGGGATCTACAAAAAAACGGAAAAGCCAAAGAAAGACCGCCGAAAAAGATGAAAAAGACTTGACTTTTTTGGAAAAGTATGCTACAATACACAGGCTTATCCAAAATACCCATGCAATTCAATCAAATCTGACGATATGAGGATTAACATATGTTTTTAAAAGGAAAGATCCTGGCAATGTCGGGGGCTACACTGGCACTCGCCTGCTTCCTCTCCTTTGGCACTGCTTATCAGCGGAGCGTGGATGAAGGCGGTGCGATCCGCACCTTACCGACGACCTCCCATACAGCATCGACCGATGCTGCCGTATCTGTTCCCGTAGTATCCGACCCGGAGTCTGAGGCAACGGTTCCGACAGTCCCTGATCCCGGTTCCGATGGCATAGAAGACGATTTTGAGAATATCGACATCGGCGAATACGGCAGTGCCGGAACCGATACCGAGGAGATTCCGGTATCCGGTACCGACAGCGAGATCCGGACCACGCCTTCCGCTACCGATACGACTCCCGTCCCCGAGACGACGCCTGTTCCCGAGACGACGCCTGCACCCGAAACAACACCCATCCCCGGGACCACACCTGCCGCTCCCGCAACATCGGCGCCTCCCGTGACAACGGTTCCCGAAGGGCAGGGAGGACTGTACGATATTGCAAATCCCGACCCCGATTACACGGAACGGGTGGTTGTAGTGACCGGCGAAGACCGGGCGCTTCTGGAGGCTCTGGTGGAAGGAGAAGCCGGCGATCAGGGCTTTATCGGAGCCGCCATGGTTGCGCAGTGCATCAAGGATGCCATGACCTACGAAGGATACGAAACGGTCGCCGCTGTCAGAAAGGCGTTGAAATATTCCGGACGAATCGACCGGGAGCCCTGTGAGGATGTCGTCAAGGCCGTTGCGTACATTTTTGATGAAGGCGGTTACGCCGTCAAGCACCCCATGCTTTATTTCTACTATTCCCGCAACGGGATCAATTACGACGGTTTCCATGAAACTCAGGAACTTGTGGTGGAATATAAGGATCACCGCTATTTCTGGAAAAAATCTTAACCTGCCTGTCCGCAGACCGAATACGGTCTGCGGATGTTCTTTGTTCGGTAGAGACATTCAAAGAAAATCCTGTTAATAATCTATGAACACTTATCCCTTCCTCTTGACAAACCCGGAAAATTATGCTACACTATACAAGTATAATTATAATCGCCTTATTATGCGGTCGGAACGGACGGCGGTGGGGCATTGTATGATTGAAAGGATGAATGAACATGATTCTGGATGAAGAAACCCTGGAACTGAGGGACATGGTGCGGGAGTTTGTTGACAACGAAATTATCCCCAATGCGCCCGGTTACGAAAAGAGAAACGAGTTTGCCACCCCTATTCTGGACATTGCCATTGACGAGATGGGTCTTGGCTGTCTCTGCCAGCCCGAGGAGTACGGCGGAGCAGGGCTTTCCAATGTGGCATTTCTGACCCTTTCCGAGGAGATCGCCAGAGGCGATCTGGGCATTGCCACCACGCTGTTTGGCAACTGTCTTGCCACCTATCCCGTTCTGATTGCGGGAACCGATGAGCAGAAGAAGCTGTGGTTTGACACTCTGACCGAGAAGAAATATGCGGCATTCTGCCTGACCGAGCCCAATGCAGGCTCCGACGCAAGCGGCGTGCAGACCACTGCGGTTGCCGACGGCGACGATTTCATTCTCAACGGCACCAAGTGCTTCATCTCCAACGGCGGCATTGCGGGTATTTATACCGTACTGGCTGTCACCGATCCCAAGCGCGGAGTTCTGGGACTGTCCGCCTTCATTGTAGAGCGGGACCGTGAGGGCGTTTCCATCGGCAAGGAAGAGGACAAGATGGGTATGCGTCTGTCCAACACCACCGAGGTCATCTTCGATCATGTCCGTGTTCCCAAGGATCATCTGCTGGGCAAGCTCAACCGCGGTTTCAAGATCATCATGGAAACCCTGGATCATTCCCGTGCAGGTGTAGGCGCATTCGGCGTGGGCATCGCTCAGAGAGCCCTGGAAGAGGCCACCAAGTATGCAAAGCAGAGAGTCCAGTTCGGTCAGCCCGTTGCCAATTTCCAGGCCGTTCAGCATATTCTTGCCGATATGGCCATCGAGATTGAGTGCGCAAGACAGGCATACCTCCATGCAGGCGAACTGATCGACGCAGGTCAGCCCTACAAGATGGAGTCCGCCATTGCAAAGACCAAGGGATCGGATACCGCTATGAAGTGCGCCATCGACGGACTTCAGGTTCTGGGCGGCTACGGATACATGAAGGAGTATCCTCTGGAGAAGCTGGTTCGGGATGCAAAGATTCTGCAGATCTATGAAGGTACCAACCAGATTCAGAGAGGCGTCATTGCAGGCTGTCTGCTGAAGAAATACTGATTATAGATGAAGACTGCGAGGGAGATCCCTTAATCATTAGAAAGGTATGACCGAAATATGAATATTCTCGTTTGTGTGAAGCAGGTACCCGATACCACTTCCATTAAGATTGACCCGGTGAAGCACACCCTGATCCGCACCGGCGTCCCCTCCATCGTCAACCCCTACGACGGTTATGCGCTGGAAATGGCTGCCCGCATCAAGGATAAGGTGGGCGGCAGAATCACGGCTCTTTCCATGGGTCCCGAAATGGCGAAGGACGCTCTGAAGGAGTGCATCTCGGTAGGCGCGGACGACGCCTATCTGATCAGCGACCGTGTATTCGGCGGTTCGGACACCCTTGCCACCAGCTGCATCATCTCTACGGCGATCAAACTGTTGGAGGAAAGAAACGGCGCACCCTTTGATCTGATTTTCTGCGGAAAGCAGGCCATCGACGGGGACACCGGTCAGGTTGGTCCCGAAATTGCCGAGCATCTGGACCGTGCGCTGATTACCTATGCCTATGAGTCGGAGCTGGACGGCGATACCATCAAGGTCAGAAGAGAGAGCGACGAGGGTTATGACATCGTAACCGCAAAGCTTCCCGCCGTCGTCACCGTTGAAAAGACTCCCTATGAGCCTCGCTATCCCTCCATCAAGAGCAAGATGGCGGCCAGAAAAGCCGTCATTCCCACCCTTACCTCCGAAGAGGTTATTGTGGACGAGAACAGAAGAGGACTCAAGGGTTCTCCCACAAAGGTTAAATCCACCTATACCGCTGAGATTCAGAAGAACGGCAAAACCATCTCCGGTATTCCCGGCGATGAAGCAGGCACACAGCTTGTTGATCTTCTGTATGATGCCGGCATTTTGAAGTAAGGAGGATTTTGAACCATGCAGACAAAGAATCTTTGGGTATACATTGAAACAGAAGAGGGAACTGCCAAGAGTGTAGGCTATGAACTGCTGACGCCCGGCAGAGAGCTGGCAGACAAGCTGGGCGTCCAGCTGACTGCCGTGGTATTGGGACAGAATGTGGAGTCTGTTGCCAAGAATGCCATTGCTTACGGCGCCGACAGCGTCATCCTTGTGGAGGGTGACGAGTATCGGATCTACAATTCCGATGCCGCAACCTTCGCTATGGATCAGTTGATCGGGAAGTATCAGCCCGAGGTGGTTCTGATCGGTGCCACCAAGAACGGCAGAGATCTGGGCCCCCGTGTGGCGTGCAAGCTGTCCACCGGACTGACCGCAGACTGCACCGGACTGGATGTGGATGAGGAAACCAAGAACCTGCTGTCCACCCGTCCCGCCTTCGGTGGCAACCTGATGGCAACCATCGTCTGCCCGGATAACCGTCCTCAGATGTCCACCGTCCGTCCTGGAACCTTCAAAAAGCGGACCCCCGACGACAGCCGCACCGGTGAGATCGTCCGTGAAGACATCCATATCGCACCCGAGAAGATCCGCACTTCGATTCTGGAGCGGGTGAAGGAGGTCACCGAGCAGATCAATCTGGAGGAGGCCGAGATTATCGTTTCCGGCGGCAGAGGCATGAAAAAGCCCGAAAACTTCGGAATGCTCCGTGAGCTTGCAGATCTGCTGGGCGGATCGGTCGCCGCATCCCGTGCCGCTACCGACGCAGGCTGGATTCCTTCCGCTTATCAGGTCGGACAGACCGGCAAAACCGTAGCTCCCAAGCTGTATATCGCCTGCGGCATCTCCGGCGCACTTCAGCACATCGTCGGAATGTCGGGATCGGATACCATCGTCGCCATCAACAACGATCCCAACGCCCCCATTTTCAAGATTGCCGATTATGCCATCGTGGGGGATGTCATGGAAGTCATCCCCGCCATGATCAAGGCAGTCAAGGCAAAGAAGGCAGAGGGCTGATCTTCCCCGTCCGGTCGGACCGAAAAAAGTGCAAAAAAATTTTCCGTCCATTGTATATTTGTCAATGATGTGAGACCAAAAAAGCGAAAAAACAGCGAGTATCG
>JBJDZJ010000067.1:0-17000 GCA_051867915.1 Eubacteriales bacterium | reverse complement strand
TGTCCAGAATCACCACATAGTCGGCGTCTGCCGCCTCCTCCATGTAATGGGTGGTCAGGAACACCGTCATATGCCTTTCTCTTCGCAGCGATGCGATTGCATCCCAAAGGAGCTTTCTCGTCTGGGGGTCCAGACCGGTGGTGGGCTCATCCAGAATCAGAATCCGGGGGTCATGGAGCAGGGCTCTGGCTATGTCGATTCTCCTCCGCTGACCGCCGGACAGCTTGCCGACACTTCGCCCCAGCAGATCACCGAAATCCAGAAGATCGGCAAGCTCGGAAAGACGGGTTCTGAACGCCTTACCGAAAATGCCGTACAGGGCGGCTCGGCTTTCCAGATTGTCCCGAACGGTCAACGACTTATCCAGAACCGAGTTCTGGAACACAACACCGAGGCTTCGCTTGATGCTGTCGGAGTCCCGATCCAGATCCGACCCGCTGATCCTGACACTGCCGCTGTCCTTGGCAAGCTGACCGCAGATAATGTTGATGGTGGTAGACTTTCCGGCACCGTTGATCCCCAAAAAGGCAAACAGTTCCCCCTCCTTCACCCGAAAACTCAGATCCTGCACCGCTTTGATTTCGCCATAGCTTTTGCACAGGTGATTGATCTCGATAATATTATTCATATCCTTATCCTTCCGAAAAAACAAATGATGATTGTCAGGTCGGTGTCCGCTTACAGAGTTTCCAGTATCCGTGATCCCCGGTTTTTCAGCCAGTACAGAAGGGACAGGGATACCGCCGCAAGAATCAACAGGACGCAGAGAAGATACAGTTCGGGAATGATAAATGCGCTCAGCAGAACATACAGCGCGCCGAATGCCAGAACAATCAGCCATCCGCCGAACAGGGTCAGCATCACTGAGGCGCTCTGTTTGACAGGAACCGTCTCATCCGTCCAATGAAGATTGGGCATCTTCAGATTGAGGGCAAGACCGAAACATGCCGAATACAGAACAAACAGCAGGGGCAGTGCAAGGATCATCACGCCATAGTTAAAATTCGGACGCAGGGCGATGATGATACAAATCCCACAAAAGAGGGTGGGAATTTCGGTTATAAGCAGATGCAGCTTCAACTTCGCCGCCAAAACCTGCCATCCGCTGACCGGATAGGACTGTACCAACCACAGACTCTTCCCCTCCAGCGACACCGACGGTGCAGTAACGACATTCATGGTCGTCAGCATACAAAGAGCGGCACAGGAAAGGGGGCAGATCAGTTTTCCGATACCCATTCCGATCAGAAGATCCCGTAACCATCCGCCTTTGATCAGGATCAGAATACCCATTATAATCAGAAATACGGTACCGAGTCCGCAGTTGAGCATATAGGTGGGACTTGCAACAAACCGACTGCGTTCCTTATACAGCAGTGCGCCCGGGATCCCTCTTCCCTTTACCCTTTTTTCCTTGAAGGTTTTCTTTGCCGATCCCCGATTGGCGGTAGCCATTTTTAAAAAACCGTGGGACAGGACAAAAAAGATCAAAGCAAACAGCAGTGCGACAATCAGCGCAAAGAGAAGCAGAGACAGCGGATCCCCTTCCCCCGAACGGCCCATGAGATAAATGGGATACGCCACACCCTTGATTTTCTCCCCGATGGCATCGGCGTGAGCCAAGATGTTCTGAAGAAACTCATAGGCACGCATATAGACATAGTAGTACCCGGCAATGAAGATCAGAGATGCCAGAACGACCGCAAAGCTTTTGTTCTTCAGTCTTACGCTGATTTTTGCAACCACCCAACCCAGAACGCAGGTCAGAGTCAATACAAAAAAGGACAGGATCAAAAGCAATGCAATGCCCGAAATCACGGTGAAAGCACCGGACAATCCCTTCAAATCAGCAGTAATCCAGTAGACCAACAGCGAAGGAACAAATACGATGGCTTCATAGATCAGTCCCCACATCCATACGCCGAACAGTCTCACCACCAGAATCATACCGGGCGGAATGGGCATGGACAGCAGGAAAGCATTGTCTTTCGCCAGATACAGGGTGGCATAGGTATTGAATACACTGCCGAATACACCCAGCAGGATGGAGATCAGCCCCATCAGGGCGAAGTACAGCCACCCGAGTCCCACCGATACCAGCGGTTCGCACAGCATCATGCCGACAAAGAAAAAGACCGAGCCAAGGACGATAAACAGGGCGGCATACAGCAAAATCATGACAATCATACTGCTTTGGGAGCGATGTTTTCCGCTCTTTTTGTTCCGGATCAGCCAGGCGTTGACCTCCATGAGCTGTTTTTTGAACAATGCTTTCAGCATGATTCTCCCTCCAGTTCCAGGAACACCTTCTCAAGGGAAGCATCGCCCTTGACTTCCTCCATGGTTCCGGATTTGATAAGCTGTCCCTTCTTGATGATGGCAACTTTATCGCACAGCTTTTCCGCCACTTCCAACACATGAGTGGAGAAGAAAATGGCGCCGCCCATATTGCAATGCTCCCGCATGATCTCCTTGAGCAGGTGGGAAGCCTTGGGATCAAGTCCCACAAAAGGTTCATCCATGATAATCAGTTTGGGCTCATGAATGAGAGCCGAAATAACCGCCAGCTTCTGCTTCATACCGTGAGAATAAGCGGATATCGGCTGTGCAAGATCGGCGGTCAGTTCAAAGGTGTCGGCATATTTGCGGATGCGCTCCTGCCGATCCGAAGTGCTGACACCGAAGATGTCTGCAACAAAATTCAAAAATCCGATACCGGTCATGAACTCATACAAATCGGGATTGTCCGGAATATAGGCAAGTTTGGATTTGCAGACAAGAGGCTGATTCTTCATGGACACGCCGTCAATCATAATATTTCCCTGCTCGTATTTCAGGATTCCGCAACACGCCTTGATGGTTGTGGTCTTCCCGGCTCCGTTGTGACCGATAAAGCCGTAGATTTCCCCGGGCTGAATGTGCAGGGACAGATCGTCCACCGCCTTTTTGTCCCCGAAAATTTTCGTCAGATGTTCGATTTTGAGCATGATTTTTCCTCCTGTTTTGTTATGGGCCGTTTCCTTCGGCACCCGATTCTCCGCTGATTGGTTTTATACCTGCAAAACGCAGAATCGGTTTGTATTGAAGTTCCAATTGAAGACCCGTCAGAGTTTCATTTACCAGATCTGCTTCACTTTCGCCGCCGATTTCATACCAATCTTCGTATTGTGTGCCGCTCGGATCGGCGATTTTACTCAAATGATAGGCTTGAATCAGAAATACTTTCCCGCAAATACGACATCGGGCAAGACGGCGCACGCCGTCTTTGCCGTCGTCCCATCGGTAGAGGTAGCGTCGAACGCTCCCGTCGGGATTTTTGGGCTTGGGATCGTATTCCTTTATGATTTCAACATCTTCCGCCAGATGCCGTCTGTCACAGCCGTTGCCGAAAGCATGACGACATCGGCTTTCCCGATCATTGAGTTCATCTTGCACAGGACCCGTCCCCTTTCCCTTGATTCTCGGAACCGCCCATCCGACGGTAACATCCGATCGGATCGTTTTCCCGATTCCATTGTATCAGAACCAATCGGAAATGTCAATAGAAACTTACGATACTTTCGGATACAAAATCAACCGTTGGGAAATATACAACAATTCAAAAGCAAAAATCCGATCATCAAGCGATGATCGGATTTTTGCAAGCCGCCCGTGAATTGCCTATTATGTTTTACAGGGAATCACGGGGGATATGTTTTAAACAGATTTCGATTCAGAATCGAAAATCAGTCCTGCTCTCTCTTCTTGGAAGCAACAACTACGCCGCCGAGAGCTACAACACCGAGAACGGTCAGTGCAACGACTGCGCTACCGGTCTTGGGTGCTTCGGGCTCTTCAGGCTTTTCGGGCTCTTCGGGAGTCTCGGGCTCTTCGGAAGTCTTATCGTCAAAGCAGGTAGCATCAAGTGCTTCAGCAGACTGGAGGAACTTTGCGGTAGCCTCAACACCGGTCAGCTTAGTAGCATAACCTACAGAGCCGTTAAAGTTGTCGATCGTGCAGGTGTCGAACGCAAGCTTTTCGCCGTTCAGATAAAGAGAATCAACAGTCAGCTTTCCGTCCTCCTGAGAAGCGAGAACGATGATGGTAGCTTCCTTGCCCATTGCGTCATCTGCAATATCGAAATTCTTCTGGTATGCACCACCGTTTGCATTACTCCACCAAGGGCCGAATTTTACTTGTTTGTTACATTTAGGCGCACCATCAACAGTATCATAGGGAATAAACAGGCAGGCATAACCGTCGGAACCGCCCAGGACAATACCGCAACAACCGTTATCTCCGGGTTGGCCTAAATTCTCATCGAGCTTCATGGTATAGGATGCAGCAAAATACTTCTCCGTTACCGTCCACTTGTTGGATTCATCGGCAAAACCGGTCTTGGTTTCGGACTGAATCTCGTCTGCAGATGCAGACATAGCTGCCATCGACAGGCACATTGCTGCAGTTACTGCCGCAGTGATAAGGGTTGATACAATTTTTTTCATAATAAAAATCCTTTCTTCACGAGCGAATTTAAATTTTACTGATCGTAATTTCGCTCTTTTCAATTCCATTATATCTTTTTTTTTAAAAAAGTCAATAGTTAGTTCAGAAAAACTTTTCGAACTGCACATTTTTGTGATATTATATTAAAACGAAGTTCAAAAATTGTGCAACATGCATAAATACATAATTCCGTAAACAATGCCGTAAAGAGACCCGTATACCGATCAAGTACGGTTTTTCAACGGTCCAACTGTTATAAATCTTCCAAGCATGAGCCGAATTTCAGTCAGAACCGGGATTATATTAACAAGGCTGTCGCAAGTGTAATTGCGACAGCTCTTGTTTGGTTTAAGCTAAATCAGTCCTGCTCTCTCTTCTTGGAAGCGATAACTACACCGCCAAGAGCTACAACACCGAGAACGGTAAGTGCAACGACTGCGCTGCCGGTCTGGGGAGGAGTTACGGGATCCTCGGGCTGATCGGGCTGCTCAGGCTGATCGGGCTGCTCAGGCTGATCGGGTTCTTCGGGCTGCACTTCTACAACTTCAACGGAAACATTCTCAAAGGTACCGCCGGTAACCTTGGAGCAGAGACCGTAACCTGTTCCGTACATAGGATTGTAATCGGTATAGGTAGTAATCTCTTCGCCGTTTGCAGTGATTGTGATCGTTGCTTCATTGGGAGTAAAGGAATAGGTAGCGGAGATGGTAACCTTATCACCAACCTGGTAGCCGGTATCCTGCTTCTGGAATGCCCAACCGCCCCAGCTGCTGGCATTACGCTCGATGCCGATAAATGCGCCGTCTTCAGTGCAGGAAATCTCAACCAGGTAGTAGCAGTCATCGGGAGACTCGTTGATTGTCTCGTTTCCGTCTCTGTTGGCAATTGCAAACATAAAGCCGGTATCGCCGCCGTTCTTCATTTCCTCAGCATCTTTGGAAGCAACGGTCAGAGTAGCGGTCAGAGTAACCTTTTCGGTCTTCTCATCGGTATTGCCCAGACCGTAAACGCCGAAGTTCGGCCAGCCGATTCTCTCCTGGCAGGTGTAGGTGTTTCCATCAACCTTCCAGTTGCCGCCGTTCTCACCGATAGCAACGGATCCTTCACCGATTATTCTGGGAGTATAGTGAACTTCATCCGAAACAGATACATTGGTAAATACAGCTTCGCATCTCTTTGCGCACAGTCCGTATCCGTCTCCTTCAAAAGGATTGGGGTCTCTGTAGGAAGTAAATACGGTACCCTCTTCGTCTGCTACGGACACAGCACCGAGCTCATGGTCATAGGAGATAACCAGGGTCATTGTATCATGGACTGCTCCGCCCCATGCAGATGCGATCCAGCCGCCCCATGCTTTATCATTACGCTCGATTGCGATATTTCCGTCACCCAATATGTCGATCAGGTAGTACTGGTCGCCGGCCTCGTCGATCTGACCGTCTCCGTTTACATCCGTAACACCGACCATAAAGCCGTGTTCCATGCCTGCGGTAACGGTTGCCTTAATGGTTGCACTGCCGTTTCCCAGCTGCTTATAAGAGAAGCTGCCGCCGAAGTCCTGATTTACCGATGTGTAGGTGGTTCCGTCTACCGTCCAGTCGCCTTTTCCGACTTCATCGGCGGAGACTGCCATGGGGATCAATGCAGCACAAAGAGCTGCTGTTAACAGGGTTGCTACTAGTTTTTTCATCATTCAATCTTCCTTTCCGGTAATTGACGGATATTTGGTAGTATTTTCCGTCACGACTTCATTATAATTGATTTTTGAAAAAAGTCAATAGATTTTTTAAAAAAATCCACACACTCTTCATTTTTGTATAAATCAATTAAAAATCCACACCAAAATTGTACACAATGCACAATTCCGATGTGGATTTTAAGGGAAATAGCCGAATCAACGGATTTTACATTGTCAATTCCAGCGATTTGGAGGACTGCTCCAACAGAGCTTTTCGGATAAATTCATCCACGCTCATGGAAGTGGACTGGCCCTTTCTGTTGCGGACGGTAACCGTGCCGCTTTCAACCTCGTTTGCTCCGATGACCAGCATATAGGGGATCTTCTCCATCTGTGCGGAGCGGATCTTATAGCCGATCTTCTCGTTGCGCTCGTCGATTTCGGTGCGGATAATTCCGGCATCCATGATCTTCTGACGGAGAGCCTCGGCATACTCATGCTGTTCATAGCCGATGGGCAGAACCATAATCTGTGTAGGCGACAGCCACAGGGGGAAGGCGCCCGCATACTTCTCGATCAGCAGAGCCAGCGTTCTCTCGTAGCAACCGATGGAGGTACGGTGGATGATATAGGGATGCTTCTTCACATCGTCCCGATCGTTGTAGACCATGCCGAACTTCTCTGCCAGGAACTGGTCGATCTGGATGGTAATCAGCGTGTCCTCCTTGCCGAAGACATTCTTGATCTGAATATCCAGCTTGGGTCCGTAGAAGGCAGCCTCGCCGATTCCGATCTTATAGGGAATTTCCAGATGGTCGAGAATCCGCTTCATGACGCCCTGAGCCTCATCCCAGTCCTCGGGGGTACCGATATACTTGGCGCGGTCGTTGGGATCCCACTGAGAGAAGCGGTAGGACACATCGTCGTACAGTCCCAGAGTCTTCAGCATGAAGACGCAAAGCTCCAGACACTTCTTGAATTCGTCCTCCAGCTGTTCAGGAGTACACATCAGATGTCCCTCGGAGATGGTGAACTGGCGGACACGGATCAGTCCGTGCATTTCGCCCGAATCCTCGTTGCGGAAAAGGGTGGAGGTTTCGTCATAGCGCAGGGGCAGATCACGGTAGGATCGGCTCTCGGAGAGATACGCCTGATACTGGAAGGGGCAGGTCATGGGACGCAGAGCGTAGCACTCCTTGTCGTTGGGATCGCCCAGAACGAACATTCCGTCCAGATAATGATCCCAGTGACCGGATACCTTATACAGGTCGGATTTCGCCATATAGGGCGTCTTG
Source organism: Eubacteriales bacterium (assembly GCA_051867915.1). GTDB lineage: Bacteria > Bacillota > Clostridia > Oscillospirales > CAG-272 > CAKSQF01. The sequence goes on along the minus strand of JBJDZJ010000067.1, from coordinate 9,542 downwards.
GTCAGAAGCCAGCCCCGCTTTTGCTCCTCATCCTCCACGAATCTCTGGAGCAGTTGGATGACTCTTGCACCCTTGGGAAGCAGAATGGGAAGTCCCTGTCCGATCATATCAACGGTGGTAAAGAATTTCAGCTCCCTTCCCAGCTTATTGTGATCCCGTTTTCTCGCCTCTTCCTGGGCGGCAAGGAAGGCATTCAGCTCATCCTTGGTGGGGAACGCCGTTCCGTAGATCCGCTGAAGCTGTTTCTTGGAGCTGTCCCCTTCCCAATAGGCACCGGTACACTGGGTCAGTTTGAATGCCTTGACCGCACCGGTGGAGAACAGATGGGGACCTGCGCACAGGTCGGTGAATTCTCCCTGGCGGTAGAAGGAAATGTCCTCTCCCTCGGGGACTCTGGCGATCAGCAGAACCTTGTAGGGTTCGTTTTTCTCCTCCATCAAGGCAACCGCCTGATCCCTGGGCAGAAGGAAGCGCTCAATCCGAAGATTTTCCTTGACGATCTTCTTCATTTCGCCTTCCAGTTTGGTCAGAATCTCGGGCGTAAAGGATACGGTGCTGTCAATATCATAGTAAAATCCGTCGTCTACGGCGGGGCCGATGGTCAGCTTGGCATCGGGATAGAGACGCTTGACCGCCTGAGCCAGAATATGGGAAGCGGTATGGCGGAAGACCTTCTTTCCTGCCTCATCGGCAAAGGTCAGGGGGGTGATGCTCATTCCCTCATATGCAGGAGCAGTCAGTTCCAGCGTTTTTTCTCCTTCGGCGGCGGCAAGTACCTCACGGGTCATGAGTCCCGCCTCCTTGATGGCATCGTAGACAGTGACGATCGCATCCGACTCCACCGAAATGTCATTTACAAACAGTTTCATTTTCTTTTCTTCCTTTCCTTCTTTATTAAAACAGCACCCCGACACAGGGTCTCTGTGTCGGGGTGCAAATGGTCAAAATTGCACGGTTCCACCCGAAATTTTCGCTTATTTTCCGCTATTCGGTTTTCACCGACGGTGGTAGCGTTTCCGTTTGCATCATGACCTCTCAGCAGTCGGTCACTCTCTGTGGATGCGCATCGGATCGTCTTGTCCTTCGGCAGAACAGTTCCGTTCTCTTATTATTATGCAACAAAATTCCCGATTTGTCAAGAGGTTTTGAAAAAAATCCGACAAAAAAGTGAGGAAATCTTGGGCGCAAAGGGACAAATCGGCTCAAATACCGGTGATCTTCATTCTTTGTTTGCCCGGCAGGCTTTGAGAAAGGCGCTGACGGCATCCTCTCTGCCGTACCAGTACAGACATCCCGACCGTCCGCTTCTGTTGGTTCCGGTCAGCTCGCCGGACATGACGCGCTCGGTCTTCATGGCGTCCGACTCCTTCTCAAAACACAGCACCCAAAGAAGTTCTTCATCGGTCTGTTCATCTTTGCCGGTCAGATAGCAGGTCAGACTGCCCTCACACTCATAGGCAAAGGCCGCCACCATTTCATCCAGCAGATCCCGATCCTCCAGATAGGACAGCGTCATTCCCGCACCCAGAATTCCCGCCTTGACTTCATCCACCGTCTCGGGCAGTGCCTCGGACTCGGTCTCCGAGCATCCGGCAAAGACGGGCAGGACGATCAAAAGGGCGATCAACAGGGCTGAAATCCGTCTTTTCATGCTAATAGTCTACCTTACTTTCTATCCGGAAGTTTTGTTCGGTTTCTGCGTCGCCGAAACTGAAGTTGCCCGACATCCAAGCCCCAAAACTTTTTTGTCTGAAAAATTTTTCATTCAGCCTTCTCACAGCAGTTTCCGAAGGGTTTCATCCACCGCACGGAGGAAGCCCTCGGTATCCACCTTGGTAATATTCGGCAGGGTAGACATAGCCGCCAGATCGCCGGTCATGATGCCGCTTTCGATGGTGTCGACGGTGGCCTTCTCCAGTTTATCGGCAAAGGCGGAAAGTTCGGGCAGTCCGTCCAGCTCGCCACGCTTGCGCAGTGCTCCCGTCCATGCGAAAATGGTTGCCACGCTGTTGGTGGAGGTGGGCTTCCCTTCCAGATACTTGTAGTAGTGACGCTGAACCGTTCCGTGGGCAGCCTCATACTCATACTTTCCGTCGGGGGAAACCAGAACGGAGGTCATCATGGCAAGGGAGCCGTAGGCGGTGGCGACCATATCGGACATGACATCGCCGTCGTAATTCTTGCACGCCCAGATGTAGCCGCCCTCGGAGCGGATGACACGGGCGACGGCGTCGTCGATCAGGGTATAGAAATAGGTGATTCCTGCCTCTTCAAAGCGGGTCTTGTACTCATTCTCGAAGATTTCGGCAAAAATGTCCTTGAATCGGTGGTCGTACTTCTTGGAAATGGTATCCTTGGTGGCAAACCAGACATCCTGCCTTGTATCCAGCGCATACTGGAAACAGCATCTGGCGAAGCTGGCGATGGAAGCATCCACATTATGAACGCCCTGAATGATGCCCGAGGACTCGCCGAACTGATGAATCAGGGTTCTGGTTTCCTTTCCCTCCCGATCGGTGCAGACCAACTCGCATTTTGCCCCTGCGGGAACCTGCATCTCAGTATTCTTATAAATGTCTCCGTAGGCATGACGGGCAATGGTAATGGGCTTTGTCCAGGTGGGGATGTAGGGGGTGATTCCCTTGACCAGAATGGGCGCACGGAAGACTGTTCCGTCCAGCATGGCACGGATGGTTCCGTTGGGGGACTTCCACATCTCGGAGAGGTTATATTCGCTGACTCTGGCGGCATTGGGGGTAATGGTTGCGCATTTGACGGCGACGCCGTACTTCTTCGTGGCGTTGGCACTGTCTATTGTCACCTGATCGGCAGTGGCATTTCGGTTTTCAAGACCCAGATCGTAGTACTCGGTTTTCAGATCCACATAGGGCAGAATCAGGATGTCCTTGATCATCTTCCAGATGACACGGGTCATCTCATCTCCGTCCATTTCCACAAGGGGGGTTTTCATTTGAATTTTCATTTTCGGCTTTCTTCCCTTCTTATCCGACTTTCAATGGCTCTATTTTACCACAGTCGGATGCCGTTGTCAAGACGCACGGAAATAGAATTTTACCGTTTTCAACAGATGTTTTCGGGCAATTCCCACAAGAAAAAAGCCCCGTACTCAGTCGCAGTCTGAATACGGGGCAAAAAACGGGGGAGCAATGGAACAGGAGGGAGCGACCGCATTTTTGGCGATCTTCCCTGCGGATAAACAACGGACAGACCGATCAGTCGGTTTCAGCCGTTATGCCGATCGGAGTATTGTCATAATAAACACAGATTCCAAAGACAAACAGATAGTCGGCAGAACTGCCGTCCGACAGCTCGAGGTGCAGGCAATATCCGTCATAGCAGCCGTACGAGTTACCGAAAAAGAAGGTGGTATAGGAGCCGCTGTTCTGACTCAAGTCGATCTCATATTCAAGAGCAACGACAGAATCGGCAGTCGCGCCTTCTGCGGGAAAGGTATACTGCACAAGACTTGAGGAAGTCACGCTGACCGTCTCCGGCAGCTTAAGGTCCAGCTGAAGCATCCGGTTTCTGTTCATTTCGGGAACCGGATCTTCATACATGACATAGCCGCCTTCAACCATTTTCTGAAAGTTTTCCAGAATTTCTGCCCTATCGGCTGTTGGCTTGTATTTCAGAGCGGTGACAGATGCCGTCTCAAGCTTAACCGTCAGGACGGGCTCGGCTGTATCGGTATGGAGATAGTAAGGCAAGCCGTCATAGGTGAGGGTACCGTCTGAGGCAAAGGGAATCCGGGTTCCGTCGCTCAGGGTGATGCCGTAGTCATCATATCGTCCGTCAATGATAATCATGGACCGATCGTTTGCATAATAGGTTGCTCTGCCGTCCGGCGTCAGCTCAATATATTGCAGATGGTAATAATCCATCCAGTCGGCATTGCAGTCGTAATACTTGATTCCTTCGCCGACCGTCGGCTGACACTCCAGATAATCCCAAAGCCCATATACAAAGGTCAGGCCGTTCTTTTCGGTAATCTGACCGCCATAGACGGTGGCGTGAACGCCGCCGACGGGTACAAGGGCTTCCAAAGTGGGAAGATCCGTCTGAATCAGACAGGTCACGGTGCCGCCCGTATTCCGATAATAACTGCCGGGATTCTTTTGATAATAAGCGGGATCGCAGTCATCGACATAGGACGAATAAGAAAAGCTGGTGATATCCATTGTCGTCGGCCGTGCAAGGATGCCCTGCTCGCCGAGAGCGGCGATCAGATAGGATTCGGACAGCGTCTGAAGGGCGGTATCATAGTTTTCTTCTATATCGTCCCGCATCTGTCCCTCGTTGGCATCCCATTCCTGCATCTTTTGATAGGAAGGCAGGACGACCTGATCGTAAAACTCGCTGTAAGTCATGTTATTGTAGTCGGGGAAGGTCATCTGAGCGATTGCCTGATCCCGCATGGCCTCAAGGGTTATGACAAGCTGATAATAGGGATTGGAGGGACTCAGCTGATCGGAGGAGAGGTTCTGAGTCAGGATAAACAGTTTTTCCAGCGACGCGCCGTTGGTAATCAGATCGTTTGCCGATGCATCGCCGACAATTGCACGGAGAAGTTCGGAATAAGGCGCCAGCAGTGCGCCGGGGACATACTGAGAGACCAAAACCTGATCCAGCATTCCCGAATATACCGACATTGCCTTCTGATACTCGGCACGGTAGGGATTCTCCTCCAGAGATTCCAGAAGCTCTTCCCATTCCGCAACCGTCTTGCCGTTGTACAGCATATTCATCAGAACGCCCTTATCCACCTTGGCAAAGACGGCAAAGTCCTGCTGATCCACGGAGCCGTCCGCCGCATACACGCTCTCGTGCAGGTAAACCGAACCGCCGTTCGCATTCTGAGGCTCGTAAACGTCGGGATTGCCGGTATCGGCGGCATCGGTCAAATCGGTAGAAGACAGACCTTCTTCATCGAAGCAGGCGGTCAGTAACAATGTCGCTGTCAACAGACAAATCAGCAGTTTAAGCAGATACTTCATCGGTATCCATCCTTTCATTCATTCGGTCTTTGAATCAACACATAATTCCATCAGTTCGCCTGATAAAGGGTCATAACCAGCCCGGGTGACTCGGTCAAATCCCGAAGCTGATCCAGGGTCGGATAGGCGATGCAGAAAACCCCTTCATAAGGGTATGCGGTTGAAAGTTCGGACGCTTTTGCCGTAGTATGATAGGACGAACAAGGAATTCCTCTTGCATTCAGCCAATCCATCAGGTACTGTTCCTTTGCATAGTTCAAGGCGGCCCGGTAAGCACTGACCGCATCCTCGTAGACGGCAGCAGATTCCCGCGATTGCTCAAAATTCAGCCATTTATCAAACAAGTCCGAATGCTTTGCAACCTCATCAGACCATCCGTCATCCCCGGAATGTCCGTCTGCCTTTACATACTCTTCAGCGATCAGGGCGCAGAAGTTCAGATAAATGTCGCTCTTCGAATAGGTCACGCAGTAATCCTTCAGAAGGTTTGAATAAAGATAGAACGCATCATACAGGGTGATCCCGTCCTCAAAGGGTTCCGTCCTTCCGCCCATGAGGTATTTGAAAACAGAATAGTATGGAGCGATTTGTTCGGCGCTCAGAAGATGGTTCTGAGCCGTAGCCGCCGAAATCCGATCCCTGCGGGACTCCATTTCTTCCAAGTCCATCTCATAGGGATTGACTGCGTCGGCATCCATTGATTCCATTTCCTCCCGCCACCGGGCGACGTTTTTTCCCTGATAGCTGTAATTCTCCACCAGATTGCTGTCCACAATGGCAAAAACCGCACAGGCAAAGAAGACAGACTGATCGGCATTCTGATCCATGGAATGGATAAGCCCTTCCTGAATGTACAGCGAACCGCCCGTCAGTCCCTTTCCGCTGTTCACAATCACATTGCTGTTTCGATCGGGCACACCTTCATCCGTATAGATCAAAGGGTCGCTGTCCTCATCTCCGTATACAATCTGCCCTATGTTGGCAGACAGAAACAGATCCACATCAATCCGTTCGACAACAAGATCGGGAAAATCGGAGGGAAAATCATTGGTTTTCGGAGGATTGTCGGCAGAAATCGGAGAGGAGACGGACGACAGCGTAGTCAAAGCGGAATCGGTCGGTGTCCGGACCGATCCGCCCGGAATGCCGTGTCCGATCAAAAGCCCGGCAATCAATGCAAAACAGCACAGTGATACTGCCGAGCCGACAGTTTTGTTCCGTCTTCTGTTTTTGGCGATTCTGCGCTCGCTTCTGGCAAAAATCTCGGATAAAATTTCATCTTTCGTCCGTCTCATAGATAGCTTTTCCCCTCCTCTCCGATCAGATTTTTCAGCTCTTTTTTGGCATGATAGAGCAGATTGTCAATCTGTTTTCGATTCTTTCTCATAACTTTTGCCGCATCCTCATAGGACAAATCCTCAAAGTAAATCAGATGCACTGCCAATCTCTGATCGTCGGGCAGCCTGTCCATGGCATCGCTGACAATCCTTTTCCTTTCACTATGAAGGAGCATCTCCTCGGGTATTTCATCCTGTTCTTCCCTTCCGACCGCCTCACTCAGTTCCGTCACGGTATAGCGGTTTCGGTGGCGAAGATAATCCAGCGCCTTATGTCTGGCAATTGCGAAGAGATAGGTTTTCAGTGATGTCTTGAAATTGTATCGCTTCGGGTAGACGATCAGTTCGGTAAGGGTATCTATGGCTAGGTCCTCTGCGGTATAAAGATCGTGCACCATGCGATGGATGAAGAAAACAAGACCGTCGAAATAGCAGTTCTGAACCTCGGCAAAAGCAGAGCGATCCCCGTCCAGAAAGCGACGGTAACTGTCTGCACCGTTATCCATGGTGTCCTCCCTGTAGGTGTCAAGGTAATTTCGTCCTTCACCTATTTATTCGAATAATCTGAAAAAAATCCTTATGATTTTTTGCGTTTTTTTATAAAAATTTCATTTCATGGGATTCCGGCGGACAGCGCCGCCGTCGGGAATTGAAAAAATTTCAAAAAGTTTGTGAAAAACCCTTGACAAACGAAAACGATTGTGCTATAATCTCTTCCGTTGAGCAATCGGCGCACGGAGAGATGGCCGAGCTGGTCTAAGGCGCACGACTGGAAATCGTGTAACCACCAAAATGGTTCATGAGTTCGAATCTCATTCTCTCCGCCATGGCAGAAAAACAGAGAAATCGCTGTTTTTCTGCCCTTTTTTTCGATTTCGGCATTTTTTTAATATTTCGGAGGAACATCATGAAAAACATCGGCCCGGACAAAAGTCCCTATCTTTCGGATAAGGAAGTTGAAAAACTACGCCAGGGATGGACGGATCTGATTGTTCCGGAAGATCCTTACGGTCATTTTGATCCCGACGAAGAGCCCTACCGACAGCGGATCGCCGGGTGCGCATCCTTTCCGGATCATATCAAGGCACTTCGTACGGCCTACGGCTGGAGTGTGATGTACCTCAGCGATCTGACGGAATGCTCGGAAATGCACATTCGCCATCTGGAACACGGCAGACGCAAGCCCAGTTACAGGATGTTCCAAAAGCTCGCCGATGCCTTCGGCGTCGATCGGGACGAGCTTCTGGAGGAGGATTTGTTCAACTCTGCGCTGGAGCGCATCCAAAAAGAGAACGCAAATCCTGAAAAATAAATGCAATGAAAAAAGTAGGTCCTTGCAGCGCGGAAGGAATCCGGAACACAATCCGCCGCAGCGGTCTGCACTGCTGCTTCTATTTTACACTATTTTCGTCCTTTTGTAAACAGCCTATCGGAAATTTGTTTTCCGAAAGTCAACAACAGAAATCAAACGACCTGTTTGAAGATTCCGATACCGTAAAAGAACCGTATCCGCATATTGAGATCGATCCGGATTGCGTTACATCAGCAGATAACCGTACCGGACACAGATATTGATTTGCCATCGGAACGGTTTATCCGATAAGCCATCAATACACGATTTGCCAGGCAGGCAGGAAGGAATGGATTCAACCTATGAAAAAGCTTATTTCGCTATTGCTCGCCGCACTTCTTCTGGCATCGGTTCTCCCCGGATGCAACCGCACCCCCGGGAATCCCGAAGAGAGTGCCGCCAAAACCACCGAGTATACTCTTCCCTACAATCCCGCAGACGCCAGTCCCGCCTCCGATTTTGAGTACACGGTCGGCGAGGACGGCGGGATTACCATCACAAAATATATCGGGACCGACACCGATATGGTCATTCCCGAATACATCGACGGAAAGCCGGTCACGGTGATTGGGGAGAGGGCGTTTCTCAGTAATTTGACCGTCACTTCGGTATCGGTACCGGATAGTGTTACCATAATGCAGGGCAATATTTTTCAAAACTGCTCCTCACTGACTACAGTAAACCTGTCCCGTAATCTTCAAGTGATAGGAAGTATGTGTTTTTATAATGCCAATAAGCTTTCGAATATCACACTTCCTTCGTCTTTAACCGAAATAGGGCAATCGGCATTCAATTGTTGTGATTCTCTAAAGAGCATCAAAATTCCCGCATCTGTTACTGTGTGGGGAGCAAATGCTTTTTGCGAAGCCGGTCTTGTAAGTGTTTTATGGAAGACGGAGTGAAAATGATCGGTGAAAGCGCATTCCTTAAGTGCCAACAGCTGGTTTCTGTAACGATTCCCGACTCAGTTACCGAAATCTGTGACAAAGCATTCCAAAACTGTATCCTATTGACTGACATCCGGTTTCCTGATCGTCTGCAAACACTGGGCGACTACGCATTTTACGGCTGTGATTCACTGACAAATGTCAATCTGAATGAAAATCTGCAAACACTGGGCGAGTGGTTATTTGCTGCCTGTGACTCATTAAAAAGCGCCGTCATTCCCAAATCGGTATCAACGGTAAGCGCCAGCGCGTTTCATGGCAGTAGCCTTGAATCGCTTATACTGGAGGAAGGTATTATTTCCATAGAAACATGCGCGTTTTATCATACGGCTCTGAAGAATGTAACCATTCCCAATAGTGTAAAGTTCATCGGCAAAAGCGCGTTTTATGAATGCGAAAATCTGGAAACAGTTACGGTCGGCAGCAATGTAGAGACAATCGCCGAATTTGCATTTGCAGGAGAGAATCAGCTATCCGAAATCATTCTTCCGAAATCCTTAACACAATTGCACGGAGCAGCCTTTGTCCGAAACAGTCATCTCAAAGCGGTTCGATTTGAAGGAGATGCACCCGAAATTTACGAACCCACACCGGATTATGACAAAACGGACGGCTATACCGTCTACTATCACGAGGGTGCGGAAGGCTTCACCTCTCCCGAATGGAACGGCTCTCCTACTGAAATCTGGTGAAATTGTCGGGCAGTGTATGCTGAAATAGTGTTGAAATAGTTAATAGCTTCTTCAAGACTTATATTGAATAAAAAGGTGTTATCAAACAGAATACCGGTTCCCTCCCCGCTCAAGGACGGGGAGGGTTTGTCGAATTTGTGCAAAGTGTATATTTGTCAATGATGTGAGACCAGAAAAAGCGAAAAAACTGCGAGTATCGT
>JBJDZJ010000066.1:0-3281 GCA_051867915.1 Eubacteriales bacterium | reverse complement strand
ACGATTACCGTTCTTGCGGAGCATATTTCATAACAATATGACAGACGCAATTATTTTTGGAATAATGTAGGGGCGACCATCGGTCGTCCTCAAGGCGTGGTTTTGTCACAATATGGTCGCCCCTACGAGGAAAATAATTCCCTTTACGGGACGCACATAAAATGCATCCCGTGTGCGGCTGTCTTTTTTTGCGGCATATTGCACAATAATTTGAACATTAAATTGTGCAATATGACAATTTTCGATTTTTTTCGAAAAATGCGAATAATTATTCGGTATCGAATCGATATACAGGATAGAAGATATATTTTTGTTGGGAGGGGGTGAAAATATGAAAAAGGCCATTATGAGTCTGGTAACGGCTCTTCTGATCGTGTCCTGTATGGGTATGGGACTTACCTCGTTCGCCGCTGTTGCCCCCGGAGGCAGTGCGGAGATTCAGTGGGAAAACACCCAGAGTATATCTGCAGGTTTGACATTCCCCGAGGAAGGGCGGGGACACTGCGCTGTGTCGATACTCGGGGATCCCGGCGTCAGTAGCATTGAGTGTACGATGGAGATTTACAGACAAAGCGGCACCGACTGGATTTTTGTGGACAGTGATACCGACTCGACTACATCGAGCATTGCTTTTCTGGCATCCATGGATTTCGTAAGTCTGGAAGATACCTACTATAAAGCCGAGCTTACGATAACCGTTACCAAGAACGGCGTTGACGAAGTCATCAAACGAACGATCTACAATAATTCCTAACCCCAAAGGGCTTGGGATATACCGATATTCCAAGCCCTGTCGGCGCAAGGTTTATCAAAGGAGAACACCAATGAATGTAACCTATTGCTCGGCGTGTCCCATTTGCGGTCATTACAGAGTCCGGGGCGAGCCGAATTCACACATTACCTACAATTGTCCCAAATGCGGTCAGCTTCTTGATGTCCTGTTCGATGATTTGGGATTTCATGTTCAGATTATTGTCAAAGAATCCGGAGTCAAACAGCAGCGGCAACAACAGCAGGTTGCTTCGCAGACAGCCCTTCAGGAAGGCTGAAGTATCCGGACAGATCAATTCATTTGCTGATGAGGATGTTGAACTTGTTTACTTGTCAAGAGGAACCCGGCGAATGGAATCAGACACCGTCGCTTTGAAAGCGATACAAAAAAGTACATTCAGATATGACAGGCAGAGAAAGCATATGAAATCAGCAAAACAAATTTGTTATACAGACGGATGTTGCCGGAAACGGCAGTCCGGTCGAGTCGGAAAAAGGATTCGGACGCATCCGAAGGAGCGGCTCCGGAGAGCAGGCTTCTTCCTGCGTCTGTCTTTATGAATGGATAATCGGACAATAAATCGGCTGATACGGTCACTTTCGGTCGTCCCATCCCGAAAATTGCAGAAAAAGATCATTTGCGAACTTGAGTTTCGGAGAAAAATGACGGTCTGCGATTATTATGAATATCCGGAGCAGTATGGCATCGGCGATTCGTTCCTGACTCGCTACTATGTCTGCCCACGGTGCAAAACCACAATCGAGATCGAGTATGTCAGATATTGCGCCTACTGCGGACAGGCGCTCGGATGGTACGGCTACCGTATAAACGAAAAGAAACTTCCATCGCCGCCCGACAGGAAATAGCGGATTTCCGGCGGTGGATCAGAATTCCCGCTCTGTCACTGCTGTTATTAATATTGAATGTACACAGGACGCTGATTGAATGGAAAAATTCAATCAGTGTTTTTGAATGATAAGGAAAAACGGATGAAGCCATCGGTATGGCTTCATCCCGAAAGGCAAGGATTATGGAAACACAACAAACTGCAAATGATGTACGGGAGTTCGGCACTGCCGTATATGGGCATCACAGAGATCGAATGCTGGAAAGATTCAGAACCACCCCTCCGGAACTGTTTGCGGATCATGAGATTCTGGAGATGGTTCTTTTTTTCACCCGTTCCAGAGTCAATACCGGCGACATCGCCTACCGATTGATTGATCGGTTCGGCAGTTTTTACGGCGTTCTGGAAGCCGATCTTCCCGAAATAGCCAGAGTCGAAGGGGTAGGGCTGAGGAGCGCCGTTCAGCTGAAGCTGATTCACGAATGCGCGATTCGTTTTGCGGCAGGGAAGAGAAAACACACCGAGCGGATCGACTCATCCGAGGCGGCAGGGCAGTATTTCATCAAAAAGCTGGGCATGAAGAAGCGGGAATGCGTGATGGTCATGCTGCTGGACAATCATTCGTCTTTTATCGAGGCCAAGATCCTGTTCGAGGGCGTAGTCAATTGTGCACCCCTGAATTTTCGTAAAATCATCGAATTTGTTTGTTCCTGCAACGCCGCATCCTTTTATATTGCCCACAATCACCCGAGCGGCGAATTGGTTCCGTCTGCCGACGATCTGCAGAATACCGATGATCTGAGAAAGCTCTGCGCCGATCTGGATGTTGATTTTATGGATCACATTCTTGTGGCGGGAGACAGCTGTCTGTCCATCATGGATTACATCACGGAAAGAAACCGTGAAACCCACTTCCCTTGGAAAAAAACGCTCTGATCGGACATGGCCTTGACAAAATTGTCCGATCAGGAACTTTACAACCTCTCCGAACTGTGATATAATATTCAAAACAAATTCAGTTTGGGGGGATTTTTTTATGAAAAAACTACTTTCTCTGTTTTGCAGTGCGCTCTTTCTGGTGACCCTGGTTCTATCGGTGACCCTGCCGGTTTCGGCAGAAGAACTCCTGAAAACCGATAAAACCACCTACGCCGAGGGCGAAGCCATCATGGTTACTGCTGTCGGTACCGGTGCCGACTGGGTCGGCATCTATCAAAAGGGTGATGTGATTCCGGATGTGACTTCCATCCGCTGGTACTATGTGGCAAGGGACGGCAATACCTCGGGAACACAGAAGAATATTTTTGATGCGGAGATCAACACGGTCCGCAAGGAACTTTCCGACCTCCCCGCAGGCGAGTATACAGTTTATCTGTTTGAAAATGACGGATACACCGTTCTGGCGCAGGTGGACATTGTAATTACTGCGGTACAGGATGAAGTGGAGAAAACCCTTTCCACCGACAAAAGCGAATATACGGAAGGTGATCCCATTTTCATCACCGCAACCGGAAATAAGTCCGACTGGGTCGGCATCTATCAAAAGGGCGATGTGATTCCGGATGTGACTTCCATCCGATGGTACTATGTGGCAAGAGACGGCAATACCTCCGGGACAGCGAAGAACATCTTTGACGCCTCAACCAATACAACACGGGATGA
>JBJDZJ010000065.1:0-17591 GCA_051867915.1 Eubacteriales bacterium | reverse complement strand
CCTCGGGCTCCCCACCCTAATCCTTGGCTACCGACATTCTTTTTCTGGATGAAGAAAAACAGATATGTCCGCCCTGTCGGGATACGCTGTGAGCCGGAACCTCATCGGGGACAAATCCAAGCATGGGGGAAAGGGACTTCACCTCTGTCATGGGAGGCGGAACGCCGATCACATAGGAGATGGGGGTTCTCAGGGGAAGAACCCTGGGTTCTTCCCCTGAGCGAGTCTTTCGGAGCCTTTCTTCTCGTAAAGAAAGGCGGAAAAAAATTAAATCCAATTTCTCGGCGTAGACGAGAAATTGTTCCTTATATCATAGAGGTTTCTATTTCGGAAAAACTTCAACTCCTTCCGAGGGAAGGCAACCGCAAAGGCTTCGCCTTTGCGCTGAACCATCTCAGACGCCGAAGTTTTCAGCGAAAAGGGCTTGCCCTTTTCGGTTGCTCTCCTCGGGCTCCCCACCCTAATCCTTGGCTACCGACATTCTTTTTCTGGATGAAGATAAACAGATATGTCCGCCCTGTCGGGATACGCTGTGAGCCGAAGACCTCATCGGGGACAAATCCAAGCATGGGGGAAAGAGACTTCACCTCTGTCATGGGAGGCGGAACGCCGATCAGATAGGAAAGGGGGCTTCTTAGGGGGAAAAAGATTGAAGAACCTTCGGTTCTTCAACCGGGTTTTCACCCTAAGCGTCTCTTTGCCGGTCATCCCGCCGTAGGCGGGACTGACCTGCTTTCTCCACGCGGAGAAAGTCGGAAAAAAGATAAATCCAATTTCTCGTCAGAGAAATTGTTCCTTATGATCATAGAGATTCCGTTTTCGAAAAAACTTCAACTCCCCCCATCGAACCGAAAATCCTTCCTTATTTTCAAAAAATACACAAATCCCTCTTGTAATTTCCGATTGTTTGTGGTAATATATTAGATGTAGATTTTTACCCAAAATTCGCACCGAAAGGCTGACCGTTACTTATGACATTGCTCGAATCCATCATTTACGGCATCATTCAGGGACTCGCCGAGTTCCTGCCCATCTCCTCCTCCGGACATCTGGCGATCTTCCACGCCCTCTTCGGCTCCTCCGGCGATGAAAACCTCGCCTTCGATGTGCTTCTGCACCTCGGAACGCTGGTTGCCGTCTTTATCGTCTACCATAAGGATATATGGCAGCTGATCGTCTCCTTTTTCACCCTCATCGGCAAGCTATTTCACGGTAAATTTCACTTCTCCGACTATAACGAGGGCGAACGGTTCGTGATCTTCGTCCTGATCGCCACCGTTCCCCTGATCCCCGCCGCCATCCTCGACAACCTGATCGCCGCCCTGTCGGGATACCTCTGGGCTGTGGGCCTGATTCTGGTCTTCAACGCCGTCATGCTCTTCTTCTCCGACCGATTTGCCACCGGAAGCAAGGGTCTGGAAGAAACCAAACCCAAAAATGCCCTGATCGTGGGCATCTCCCAGATGTTCGCTGTCCTGCCCGGCCTGTCCCGCTCGGGTACCACCATCACCGTCGGTCTGACTCAGGGATTTGACCGCACCTTCGCTGTCAAATTTTCCTTCATCCTGTCCATCCCCGCCATTCTGGGCGCCTGCGTGCTGGAACTGCCCGACTTCGTCACCACAGTGGGATCGGAGGACCCCACCATGCTGATGATCTACCTTGCAGGCGCACTGACCGCCGGAATCGTGGGCGTCGCCGCCATGAAGCTCCTCCAGTTCATCGCCAAAAAGAGCAGCTTCCGCATCTTCTCCTACTACTGCCTGGCTGTGGGCCTCTTCGCCATCGTCTACTCGATCGTCCGATAACGAAAACAGCGGGGCACCCCCACCGGGACCTTCTCGGGAAAGGCTCCCCGGAAACCTTCAAAAGTTTGTATCAAGCAAAAGGGCATCGGAGCATCCGGAATCCGCCGATTCTCCGACCTTCCCATTTCAACGAAAGGATTTATCCATGGCATCCAGAAACACAAACGGCAAGCGCACCCAACAGAACAAGCCGGTGCGCAAACTTGACGGCAAGGGAACCGGAAAACAGACCCCCCTCGAGCCGAAAATCTCTCTTGCCCCCTATATTTTCGGCGTGCTGGCAGGACTCCTTCTGCTGATCCTGATTCTCACCGATATGGACGGCGGCTTCAAGGGATCTGCCACCGGCGTGGTCGGCTACTTCATCTGCCGGGTCATCTACGGTCTCTTCGGATGGGGCGGCTGGCTGATTCCCTTTCTCCTTCTCTATCTGGCGCTGATCTGGAAGCGCGCCCTCGCCTCCCGCACCGCCTGCGCCAAGTGTATCGCCTCCTTCGTCCTGCTTCTCATGTTCTCCTCCCTGTTCTATCTGTTTATCACCCTGCGAACAAAGGAAACCCTTCCCGCCTACTATAACATTGCCGCCATGTGGAAGCTGTCGGTTCCCACCGAAACCGAGGGATTCATCAACTGCGGCGGAATCCTCGGCGCCCTGTTCGGCGGCGTTTTCTACACCCTGTTCCGGGTGGTTGCATGGCTGATCGTCCTGCTGATTCTGCTGTTTTCCCTGCTGGTTCTCATTGAAATCACCCCCGTCCGTGCCGTCCGCATCATTGCAAATCACCTTCGCATCCTTCGGGAGCGCATTGCCGAGCGTCGGGAGGCGGCAAAGGAGCGCAAAGCACAAAAGGCGTCGGAAAAGGAGGCGGAAGAGTCGGCAGAATCCGACGAGGCCGAGACTCGGGACCGCCCCCGGATCTTCCCCGAGCAGCCCGCCGAAGAGGAGCGTCCCGCTCCCGCACCTGCCGGCAAGCGCCGATCGGTCAGCATCTCCCCCCTGCACTACGACAAGGTGTCCGGGGAGTCGGTGAACGATCCCGAGATTACCGAAACCGTTCCACCCGTCCTGTCCGACAGCGACACCATCAGCAAAGAGAATGCGCAGAAGGCCGAAAAAGTCCCTGCCGGAGCGGGCTTCCGGGATCCCAATCCCTATGTCAACGCCCGGAGCGGGCAGACCGTCGGCAAATCCGCCGAAGCCGTCGGGGGAGGCGCCCGTGAGGACAAGCCTTCGGCCCCCACCGACGGAGAGGTTGCTCCCACCGAAGGGCTATACGACTTCCTCTTTCAGAATCAATCCGATCGGCCTGTTATGCAGGAAAAGCCCCCTGTCGGCGGCTCGGATGTGAATGTTATCCCGAAAAATCCGGTCTACGGCGACTCCTCCGCCTTTGATGCAGAGGATTCTGCCGCCGATACCGAAACCGCAGAAAAGACCACAGAGGAAATTTTTGCCGAAATCACCGATCTTCAGGAGTCGGACGACAACGATCATGCGCTGACCGACCCCGATTTTGCCGATCCCGAGGAAGAAATAACGGTGAAGCCCGAATACAGATTCCCGCCCCTGACCCTGCTTCACAAGGACATCGGCGGCATCAACGCCGACCATTCGGCGGAGCTTCAGGCCAACGGAGTCAAGCTGGTGTCCACTCTGGAATCCTTCAAGGTCAAGACCAAGATCACCAACATTTCCAGAGGTCCCACCATCACCCGATATGAACTGATGCCCGATCAGGGCGTCCGTGTCCGTGCCATCGCCAATCTGGTGGACGACATCGCCCTGAATCTTGCCACCTCCGGCGTGCGCATTGAGGCGCCCATCCCCGGCAAGCCGGCTGTGGGCATTGAGGTGCCCAACTCGGTTGCCGAGACGGTCTACCTGCGGGATCTGCTGGAAAATCCCAAATTCGAGCAGGCAAGCTCCAAGGTCACGGCGGCGCTGGGCATGGATGTGGCAGGCGATCCCATTTTCGTGGACATTGCCAAAATGCCCCACCTGCTGATCGCCGGAACCACCGGTTCGGGTAAATCGGTCTGCATCAACTCGCTGATTACCTCCCTGCTCTTCCGTGCCACCCCCGAGGAGGTCAAACTGATCCTCATCGACCCCAAGAAGGTGGAGCTGGGCGTCTACAACCGTCTGCCCCATCTGCTGGTTCCTGTCGTCACCAATCCCAAGAAGGCGGCGGGTGCGCTTACATGGGCGGTCTCCGAAATGGAGAAGCGCTATGAGATGATTGAGGAAGCGGGCGTCCGTGACATCAAGGGCTACAACCGTCAGGTGGAGGACGGCGAGATCGAAGGCGAGAAGATGCCGTCCATCATCATCGTCATTGACGAGCTTGCCGACCTGATGATGACCGCCCCCGACACGGTGGAGGAATCGGTCTGCCGTCTGGCGCAGAAGGCGAGAGCCGCGGGAATGCACCTGATTATCGGAACCCAGCGTCCCTCGGTGGATGTCATCACCGGCCTGATCAAGGCGAACATCCCCTCAAGAATTGCCTTTACGGTGAAGTCCAATGTGGACTCCCGAACCATCATCGACATCGCCGGTGCCGAGAAGCTGATCGGACACGGTGATATGCTGTATGCGCCGGTAGGCGCCATGAAGCCCATTCGTGTACAGGGTGCCTTTGTCTCGGACAAAGAAGTGGAGGCGGTCTGCGACTTCATCCGTGAAGAAGCAGGCGAGGTCAGCTACGATCAGAAGACCCTGGACGAGATTCGGGAGCATGAAGCCGAGTGTGAGGAGCTTGGCAAGAAGAGCGTCCTGCCCGGATCCGACGATTCGGACGACGAAGAGGATCCCAAATTTGCGGAAGCGGTTCGGGTTGCCGTGGAGAGCGGAAAGATTTCCACCTCTCTGCTCCAAAGAAGGCTGGCGCTGGGCTACGGCAGAGCCGCCAAGATCATCGACCGCATGGAGAAGATGGGCATTGTCTCGGCTCCCGACGGTCAGAAGCCCCGTAATGTGCTGATCAACATGCAGGATTATCAGGAGATGATCCTCAAGCGCAAGGAAGACCTATAAAGGCGGGAACCGTCCGGGTGGATTTATTTCCGGCTCGCCGTGCCTCGCTCTTTGAGGGAGGTGTCATCCGTAGGATGACGGAAGGAGTCGAAGCAGGGGAAAGTCCATTTCCATCGGTAGAACGATACAAGGAACAATTTCTCGGCATTAGCCGAGAAATTGGATTTAATCTTTTTTCCGCCTTTCTTTACGAGAAGAAAGGCTCCGAAAGACTCGCTCAGGGGAAGACCCCAGGGTTCTTCCCCTGAGAACCCCCATCTCCTATGCGATCGGCGTTCCGCCTCCCATGACAGAGGTGAAGTCTCCCTCCCCCACGCTCGGACTTGTCCCCGATGAGGTTCTAACTCGCCAAGCCTCGCCGAGAGAGATGTCATCCGAAAGATGACGGAGGGAGTTGAACACAGGGAAAGTCCCCTTTCCATGCTCGGATTTGTCCCCGATGGGGCGCAACCCACACAAAACAGGAGTCCATCTATGTATCTGACCACCCGTGATCTCGATCAAAAACTGAAAACCGGATTCGTCAACGGTGTTTTCCTCTTTTACGGGGAAGAAGCCTACCTCAAACGCTACTATCTGGACAAATTCCGCAAGATCTGCTGTCCCGACCCCGATATGGAGGTCTTCAACCACGCCATCGTTCAGGGGGGCGATCTTGCCGCCTTTGAGCGGGAGCTGTCTGCCCTGCCCCTGTTCGGCAGCGGACGGCTGGTGGAGCTTCGGGACACCGATTTCAACAAAATCAAATCGGACGATCTGACCAATCTCTGCGACCTGCTTGCCAAGGCGGAGGACATCACCGTCATTGTGGACACCCTCCCCGAGGAACTGCCCGTGGGAACCTCCAAGCGTCCCTCTCCTCAGCTTGCCGCCCTGGCAAAGGCGGCGGGGGCGGTGAATTTTGAGCGGCAGACCTCTCAGAAGCTGACCGTCTGGGTCGGCAAGCACTTCGCCGCCGAAAAGATCACCGCCGACCCGGAGGTCTGTCGGATGCTGATCGACCTCTGTTCACCCGACATGTTCATTCTGGCAAATGAGATCGACAAGCTGGCCGCCTATCTTCATGCCACAGGGCAGGACACCCTGACCCCGGAGGTCATCCGACAGGTGGCATCCCCCAACAAAATTTTCGGTGCCTTCGATTTTGCCAACGCCATCCTTGCCGGAGACACTGCCGCCGCCCTGTCGGTCTTTGCCGACATGAGACAGCGGCGGGAGCGTCCCGAGAACATTCTGGGAACCCTGTCCCGCATAACGGGAGAACTGCTGACCGTCCGAACCCTGTGCGATCAGGGAATGGCGCCCGCCGACATCGGCGCCGCTCTGAAGCTCAGCGACTATCCCCTGCGCCTGCGGATTACGGCAGCCAAAAAGTCCACCCCCGAGCGGCTGAAGGCGGCCTTTGACCGCTGTGCCGCCGCCGACCTTCTGCTGAAGTCCTCGTCCCTGCCCGGATACGCTCTGATCGAACGGCTGATTCTGTTTGAGGCGACGGTCAGCGGATAAATAAAGGAAGGAAATCCTGTGGAAAAGCTGAAAATCAAGGAAGTTGTGGTGGTGGAAGGGCGGTACGACAAGATCAAGCTGTCCTCCATTCTGGACGCCGTGATTCTCGTCACCGACGGCTTCGGCATCTTCAAGGACAAGGACAAGCAGGCTCTGATCCGCTCGCTTGCCGACAGAACCGGCATTCTGACCTGCACCGACAGCGACGGTGCGGGGCTGGTGATCCGGGGATTTCTGTCGGGGCTGGTGCCGCCCGAGAAGATCCGACACATCCTGATTCCCCCCATTCCGGGCAGAGAGCGGCGCAAGTCGGCGCCCTCCAAGGAAGGAACTCTGGGCGTCGAGGGCATGGATGCCGACCTTCTGCGGGAACTGTTCAGACCCTTCGCCCTATCCGCCGACGGGGAGGGTTCCCCTCGCCCGACCGACGGCGACCCCGATTCCCATGCCCCCATCACCCGAGCCGATCTGTATGCAGACGGTCTTATGGGCGGTCCCGACGCCGCATCAGGGCGGCTTCGGCTCATGGAGGAGCTGAATCTGCCCCGGAATCTGTCTGTGACCGCACTGGTGGACGCCGTCAACCTGCTGGGCGGCAGGTCGGTATATGAATCCGCCCTTCAAAAAATGGCGAAGCCGGACGAATCCTGACCCCTCTCCGCCATGCGAAAAACCGCAAATATCAGATACGCCATTTGCCCATTTTCCCATATACGAAAGGAGACTTCTCTATGAATTGTCCCTCCTGCGGATTCGGTGACAGCAAGGTCATCGACACCCGCCCCGACGCAACCTCCATCCGACGCCGCCGTGAATGTCTGAACTGCCACTACCGCTTCACCACCTTTGAAACGGTGGAGGTTCTTCCCCTGCTGGTCATCAAAAAGGACGGCTCCAAGCAGGTCTTTGACCGCGGCAAGCTGATGGCAGGACTCATCAAGTCCACCTACAAGCGCCCCGTCACCTCCGAACAGCTGGAGGAATTGGTCAGCTCCATCGAAACCGAGCTGCTGAACTCGCTGAAAAACGAAATCACCTCCGAGCAGATCGGCGTCATGGTCATGGATCGGCTCCAGAAGCTGGACGAGGTCTCCTATGTCCGATTCGCTTCGGTCTACCGTGAGTTCAAGGACATCGACACCTTCCTCCACGCCATCAATCAGCTCAGAGGAAGCAAACCCGATTGACAAAATCTCCCTTTTTCCACAAAACGGTGGAAAAAGGGAGGCAAAAACGCCGTCAGACCCTGTGGAAAACACCCCGACTTTTCAACCGTCCTGTGCAAAAGTCCGGATCAAAAATCCACAAAACCTCGTGATTTGTCCATAAATGCAGGTCCGATTCCGAGGAAACAGAGTGAAAATTCCATTCTACACTGATTTTTTATAGTTTTCCACACTTTCCACAAGGTTTTCCACAGAACTGTTCACTTTCCCACAGTAAAGTGAATCCGTATATCCCGACCCCCTTCGGCATAGGCTGTTTTCAGCGGCGGTCTGCCGAACACAAATCCTTTCAATTGGAGATCCCTATGAAAAACAAAACCCTTCACAAGCTCCTTCTGCCCTTCGTCTGTCTTCTGTCGGTGATTTGCGCCGCCGTTCAGACTCTTTTTCTGATTTTCTGCTATGATCCCGCCGTCAGCCTGTACCAAAGAGGCACCCCCTATCTGATTCTGCCGATTCTCTTTCTCGTCGGTCTGATCGTCGCACTTGCCGCCGTCCTGTCCACGCCCAAATCCGGGGTCCCACTGCCCGTTCCGGGGAAAAAGGATTCCCCCGTGGGAACGGGGCCGCTTACCAAAATCGGCGCCCTGTTTTTGCTGATCGGAGCGATTTTCTCCGGGATTCTGCTGTTCTACGGCAATTTTCTCTCCGATCACGCCGCCGATCTTCTGCAAGAGACCCATTCGGCGACCAACACCGTAGCCATCGCCGCAAACCTGACCAAACTTTCGGCATATGCGGGCATTCTTGCCGCCGTTTATCCGGCGCTTCTGCTGATTACCGGCAAAGGGGACGGCATTTTCGGCATGATTACCGCCCTTTGGATGCTCCTTCTGGATCTTTCGATCTATTTTGACAACTCTGTGCTTCTGAACGATCCCGTCCGTCTGCTGATGCTGGTGGGACTGTCCGCCGCCGTCCTCTGGATGACCGCCGATCTGCGGCTGATTCTGGGACGGGCGAGCCGTCGGATTCTCTACTTTTACGGAATCTTCCTTCTGCCCGTTCTGGCGGCATGCTCCCTGCCCATGCTGATCGTCACCGCCATGGGCATTCCGGACTTCACCTCCCGCACCCTCGTATGGGTCGCCCTTTTCGGCATGGCGCTGCTGATTCTCGGCAGGCTGACCGATCTGCGGCAGGAAGACCTGCGGCAGGCAGCGTTGCCCGTCGCACCCGATGGTGACAATCCTTCCGAAACTTCGGCAGACGGTGATCCGACCGAGTCCGACAATCTGACCGGATCAGCCGATCCCGACAGCAAGGGCGAGTCCGATTCCCGGGAAAAATTCTCCCTGAAGCGGGAATTCCGTCGGATGATGGACGCCCCGGACACCGATCTCTACGGTCTGCCCGATCCCGACGGCGAGGACGAAGACGACGAAAGCGGCTTTCACGAGGACGGCGATAACGGCGAAGACGGGAAAATCGGCGGCGCAGAAGGCGGAGCCGATGCCGAAATCTTCGACATCTCCGATCTGACCTCGGAGAACACCTCAGATCCCGCCGATCCGCCGAAGACAAATCCGTGACCTTCCCGACTGCCCCATGAAAAAGACAGGAGTTTCCGAAAATGAACAGTGCCTATGAAATTCTTGCGCCCTTTTACGACCGCCTCAACGGCGGGTCGGTGGACTACGACGGCTGGGCGGATTTTGTCACGGAGAAGCTCCGCAGATACGGCGTTCCCGACGGATCCACCCTGCTGGACCTTGCCTGCGGTACGGGTAAGATGACCCTGAGGCTGGCAGAGCGGGGCTATGACATGATCGGGGTGGATCTCTCCCCCGAGATGCTGACGGTCGCCCGTGAGGCTTGCGCAGACAAGGGCATTTATCCCCTGCTGATCTGTCAGGATATGTGCAGTCTGGACCTTTACGGGACGGTGGAGGGCGCCATCTGCTGTCTGGACTCGGTCAACTATCTGACCGGCGCAGGCGAGCTGGACGATCTGCTTTCCCGGATGCGCAATTTTGTCAGTCCCGGCGGAATTTTCCTGTTCGATGTGAACACCGCCCGCAAATTCAAAGAGGTTTACGGGCAGAACTGCTACACCTACGACAGCGAGGAGGTTTTCTGCGTCTGGCAGAACGACTTCCGTGAAAAATCCGGGCTTTGCGACTTTGATCTGATCTTTTTCATCAGGGAAAAAAGCGGAAAATACCGCCGGGAGGAGGAGCATCAGCAGGAACGCTGCTATTCCCCCGATGCCCTTCGCACCGCACTGGAGTCCCACGGCTTCGAGATTCTGGAAACCGTCTCCGATTTTTCCTCCACTCCGGCAAGAGAGTCCGATCTGCGGCACTACTACATCTGTCGGCGGACAGAAGACCGATGATCTTCCCCTATCAAAACAAAAAACCGTCACCCCTGAAAAAAGGGGTGACGCAGCTTGTCGAAAAAGCTAAAGTGATTAACAAATTGCGCAAAAGTTTTCGTCCACCTTTTTTAAAAGGCGGCAACCGCAGAGATGCACAAACGCATCTCTGCGCTGGTCAAGGGCGCGTAGCCCTTGTCGCCCTGCCGAGCTTGCTCGGGATGCGCAGAGCGCGAAATCTCCCGGCCCTTTTCTTTTTGCTGAGCTTTTTCTTTTGGGCCTATATAGGAAAAGAAAAAGCGGACGATCGGATTTGGACAATTTTACCTCTGTTGTGAAGGTAATTAGACTTTTTCGACAGCCTCCGTCACCCCTGAAAAAGGGGTGACGGGATTTTTTTCGAAAAATCTTAATCGAAAGTGAAGGCGTCCTGAATCTGTTTGCACGCCGTATTGACGGCATCCTTATTATTGCTTGCGACAGTCAGGATATAGACCTGATCGTCTTTCAGGCAGATAACCATGGTTGTCGTAATCCCATCCCCGTCCGTCATGGTGAGATTTGCGGAATCTACCCCACCGAGCTTGCTATCAACAAGTTCGTCCACATTGCCATACACTTGATCATAAACCGTCTTGGCTTGCTGTGCGGCTTCGGCAGAGGACGAAAACCGTTCGGTGTTTTCTTGTACCTGAAAAAGTGCGGCAACAGACGAATCTTCAGTCGTTGCCATGGTCATTTCATCGGAGTTGACGGTGACCGTCCAGGACATGGGAACACGGAAGGTATACACGCCGTCCTTACTGCCGGCAACCTTCATTGCCGTACTATCGGGAATGTCAACGGTACCGGAAGAAGTGGTGACAGTGGCGCCGCTTCCGGAAGAAGTGGTGGTAGTAGCGCCGCTTTCGGAAGAAGTGGTGGTAGTTGCGCCGCTTCCGGTCGTGGTAACAGTCGTGGTCTTCTCTTTCTCACCGTCCTCATCGCCGTCGGTGTTGTGATCGGAGGAATCACAGCCCGCAAGGATTCCCACAGACAGTACGGCAGCCAGAAGCAGACTGCACACGGAGAGAAGTTTTGCGTTTCGTTTCATCATGGTTTATACCTTTCTCATTCATATGTATTTTCCAATCAGGTATCCTCATTTTATCACGGTTTTCATTGTTTGTCAAGATCTTTCGGTGCAGTATGGGGGAAATATATTCAAAGGTGCGTCCCGCCGGGCAGTCACCGTCCGAAGGAAGACCGTCATTCCCGATTTTTCAATGCCGTCCACACCCGTTTCCGACGAAAGGAAGGGAAATCCCCCTCTCTGTCGGCTCTTCCCTTTTCCGGGACCTTCCCCCATAAACCAGCGTCGGCACCCCCGAAAAAGGGGGTGCCGAACTCTTTGCGGGAAATCTTATCCGAAGGTGAAGCATTCCAGAATCCGGTCAAACCGGGTGCTTTGTTCCACATAGTAGTCGGTCAGGGTCGTAAAGGTGAAAACATACGCAATTCCGTCTTTGATACAGTAGTACTGGTCGATTCTAACGGAAATGCCCTGCTCCACGATCACCAGACAGAGGGTTGCGGCATCTTCCCCGTCCAGCGAGGCTTGGGCAGGTGCCGTAATCGTTGCCGTGGGGTATATCTGCTCAAGAGCCGATTTGAATTGTTCCGCATATTCGATGACGGTGGGCGAACCGTCCTGGATTTCCGCAAAGTTCAGATTCACATTGGTGATGCCGTCCTCTGCCACGGCTGTCAGGGGATCGGTTGAGGTAACCGTCCAACTTTCGGGAACAAAGAAGGTGTAGACCCCGCTCTTACTGCCGGCAACCTTCATGTCCGAATCTCCCGGATAAGTGTCCGGATAGGTTTCTCCCGGACAGGTGTCCGGATAGGTGATGGGTTCGGTATCGAAGGTAAACGCCGCAAGAATCCGATCAAACTGGGGCCTTTGAGCCGCATACGAGTCGGCCAGCGCCGAGAAGGTCAGAAGGTAAATATGACTGTTCTTGATGCAGCAGACCTGGTCGATCTTCATGGAAACGCCCTGTTCGGTCAGCGAAATGGAAATGGATGCGGCATATTCCCCGTCCAGCCTGGTTTTGACCGGAGACGCAACCGTCACCGTTTCGTATGTCTGCTCAAGTGCGATCTTGACTGTTCCCGCATAGGAATAAGCGGACTCAAACTGGTGGTTGGGGTCTACTGTAATCGACAGACTCACATTGGTTAAGCCGTCCTCTGCAACAGCCATCAGGGGATCGGTGCCGACAACCGTCCAACTTTCGGGAATACGGAAGGTGTACTTATCACTCTCGCTGGCGGCGACCTTCATGTTCGCCGTGTCGGGTGTGGTAACGGTTCCGGAAGGTATGCCGGTGGTATCGGCAGTGGTGACCGCCGGTTTGTCGGTGGTGACCGCAGGGGGGTCCGTGGTGATGACAGGATTTTCGGTCATGGCGGTGGTGGTTTGCCTTTCCTTGTCGTCATCGTCCTCATCGTCGTCGGTGTTGTGATCGGAGGAATCACAGCCCGCAAGGATTCCCACAGACAGTACGGCAGCCAGAAGCAGACTGCACACGGAGAGAAGTTTTGCGTTTCGTTTCATCACGGTTTATACCTTTCTCATTTATATGTATTTTCCAATCAGGTATGCTCATTTTATCACGGTTTTCATTGTTTGTCAAGGTCTTTTGGCGAGATCGTTATAAAAGCGGGAAATCCGTGGAAAAAGTCACCGCATGTTCTCAGATTATCGGGGAAGGCGTTCCCGTCCGACCGATCGGACCGCCGTTACCCGCTTTCCTTCAAATATTTATTTCCCTTCCCCAGATTTCGACCGATCCGACGGTTGCTTTGGGGTAAAATGGAAGAAAACGACTACTACATTTGAAGGGAATGACACAAATGGAGACATTTGCGAAGATGAAAGAGAGGATCAACCGATTCGGGGAGAAGGCGAATCGGTTCGTGACGGCGATTGGGGGGAAGATCGAGGGGATGTCGCCCCTGCCTGCCGATCAGACAGCGGCAATACGGCGGCGTGCCTTCTACTGTGCGGCATTCACCGTACTGGGGTTCCTGTTCGAATCGACAACGGCGGTCTTCGGTTCCCGCCCCTACGGCATTGCTCTTCTGATCTGCGGCGGACATGCCAACACCGTCTTCATCTGGCTGGGCGAGCTTGCCGGCGTCATCGCCTCCGGCGGCATGATTCTGCCGAGGCTGGTGATTCTGACTCTGATTCTGGCGACCCGGTATGCCCTGTCCGGCGGCGTCTTCTTTGACGCCGACTGCACCACCTTCGGCGAACCCCTGAAGCTTCGGCTGATACTGTCGGGCATCTTCGCCTTCCTCATGGGAATCTGCACGGTTCTGACGGACGGGCTGTCCACGGATTCCCTGCTTGCGCTGATTCTCGGCATCATCCTGTCCCCCCTGCTCTGTGCCGCCTTCACCTTCGCCTTTGACAAGAGCGCACACGCCACCCTGCACGAGGCGGGGATTCTGCTTCTGCTGTTCGTCCTGATCTCTTCGCTGGACAACGGATCGGTTCCCGGGCTGTCCTTTGCCCTGATTCTGTCCTTCCTGCTGATACTCCACACCGGCATGGGTGCGGGAATGCTTCGGGGAACCCTTGTGGGGCTGATCTGCGGAATTGCCTGCGGGGAGTACGGGGTCATTCTTGCCCTGGCGGGTCTTGCCTGCGGTGCGCTGATTCCCTTCGGCGTCGGGACCTCGGTCTTTGTCTCTGCCGCCCTTGCCATCGGCGTCGCCATCTATTCGGGCGCGCCCAATCTGATTCACTTCACCGGAGATGTGATTTTTTCCTCCCTGCTGATGTTACCGCTCTGCAAGGCGGGGATTCTGAAAAAACTCCGGCTGTTCGGGAAGGATCCCGAGGCGGTGGTCTGGCTGACCGATCCCGCCGCAGAAAAAAGCATGGCGGAGGACCGCAAACGCCGTCTATCCGCCCTTTCCACCGCATTTGACGAGATTTCCGAGGTTTTGCAGAAGCTGTCCGCCGATCTGCGCAATCCCAAAAGCGGGGAAATGCGCAGAATCTGCGACGAGGTCTTCGACCGGACCTGCCGTCGGTGCGCCCTTTCCTCCATCTGCTGGCAGGCAGGCTATGAAGAAACCTCCGCTTCGGTGGACGAGCTGGCAAAGTCCCTCTGTGAAAAAAGCACCCTTGCCTATGAAGACCTTCCCGAGCATCTGCGCAGAAGGTGCCGCCATGCCGATCGGATTCTGCGGGAGATCAACCGTGGCAGAGCCGAGTTGATCGAGGCGGCGATCACCAAGGACAAGACCGATCTGTTCGCCATGGATTATGCGGCGATTGCCGAGCTTCTCCGTGAAAACAGCGAATCGGACACAGAGGAGACCCGCCGTTTTGCTCCCGACTCCGCCCTGCGTGCCAAGGCGGAGGAGGTGATCCGTCTTCTGGGAATCAGCTATGTATCGGTGGGCGCCTTCGGCAATCGGCAGAAATCGGTGGTGGTGTCGGGGGTAGAGGTTGCCAGCGTGACGGTCAGCGGCAGGCAGATCGCCTCCGAGCTGTCCCGTGAGGTCGGAATGGTCTTCGGGGATCCCGACTTTCGTTTCCGAGGGGATTTCGTGGTCATGACCCTATCCACCCTGCCCCGTTACAAGCTGGCCGCCTCCGGCTCCTCTCAGCCCCGAAAGGGAGAGAGCGTCTGCGGCGATCAGATCCGAACCTTCTACGGCAGCGGCAGTTACGCCTATGCCCTGATCTGCGACGGCATGGGCAGCGGATCGGATGCGTCGGCGTCTGCCGAAATCGGCGCCATCTTCCTTCAGAAGATGCTGGCGGCGGGCAACAGCCGTTCGGTCAGCATCAAGCTCCTATCCAGTCTGCTCTGCTCCAGATCGGTGGAATGTCACACCACGGTGGACCTATTGGAGGTAGACCTCTTCACCGGGAAGGCGATTTTTCAGAAATCGGGGGCGGCGCCCTCCTATCTATACCGAAAGGGCAAGCTCTTCAAGGTGGAGTCCAAGACCATGCCGGTGGGCGTGGTGAAGGATGCCGCCCCCGAGGAGACCCCTGTGGATCTGCTCCGTGGCGATCTTGTGGTCATGGTCAGCGACGGCATCGGCGGTATTGAGAACGCCCAGTGGCTCCCCGATCTGATTGCCAAGGGAGCAAAGGACTCGACTGCCGATCTGGCATCCGCCATCCGTGCCCGTGCCGCCGTCGAAAATCACGCCTGCGACGACATCAGCGTCATTGTTGCCAGAGTGGAATAGGATGTGGTGCGGCGAATGAGACGGTTCAGCGTGAGGGCGAAGCCTTTGCGGTTGCCCTCGCAATTCCTTCAATTTTCTATGATATTAAGGAACAATTTCTCTTACGAGAAATTGGATTTAATCCTTTTTCCGACTTTCTCCACGTGGAGAAAGTCTCGCAAAGAGACGCTCAGGGGAAGAACTCAAAGTTCTTCCCCTGAGAACCCCCATCTCCTATGTGATCGGCGTTCCGCCTCCCATGACAGAGGTGGACTCTCTTTCCCCCAATGAAGGATTTGTCCCCGATGAGGTTCTGGCTCACAGCGTATCCCGACAGCGGCGGACGGCTCATGCGCCACCGCTGTCCTCCTTTTCCGTAATCACCAGACTACATTCGCCGTCGGTGAATTTCAGAGGGCGGTTATCGTGGGAGAGATAGAGGGTGATGCCGTCGGCGTAGGTGACAATGTTCACCGCCTCCCCCGAAATTTTCTCGTGAGAGGTGGTCAGAAAATCCCCCTCCGACAGGGTGAAGAACCGAAAAACATGAGACACCAACCCTTCGCCCGGGTAGATTTCTTCAAAATCCTCGGTTCGGACCACAATCTCCCCGTTCGAAAGGACAAAAACATAGCCCGACAGCGTGGCAGGGGACAGAATTTCCACCCGGGGCGCCGTACCGGTACGGATACGAAGCCGATAATCGGTCTGATTATAGCTTGCGTCCGCCAGATAACTGCCCTCCTGCCGTTCGTAGGCAAGATAGTCGCCCCGGGATTTTTCCCCACATCCCGTGGTTGCACTCAGAATCAGGACAAAGGTCAGAATCAGCACAAAAATCGAGGTGAAACCGCCTCCCGTTTTCATAAATATGCCGCCTTTCGATCGCAGGCACGGTGGTTTTGCCTGCGATCCTTTTTTACCCATATTCTATGCCGCAGAGTCTCCCGTTATGTCCTCTTTCGGCGGCTCCAGGGCATGGAGAGGGTCAAAATCGGACTCGGATTTCCCTGCCGAAAGGTAGTAGTTCACCAGATCCCGTGCCGTCTTACGGTCCACGACCTCGCACATTTTGCCGTCGATCATCCTGCCTTCGCCCTTCATGACGGCAACCTTGACCTCAGAAAAATCCAGCTCCAATGCGGCGCGCGCAAGCGGAATCAGCTCGCCGAGGGACAGGTCGGAATCCACCTCACGGTAGGCGGTGGTAATCAGCGACAGAGCGGTGGGCAGGGTGAAATCGGTCTGCAATTTCTTGAACAGGGCGGCAAGCAGAAGATTCCGGGTATCAATTTTGCCGTACTCTCCCTTTTGACTGCCGCTTCGGAAGCGGACGAACTGCTCCGCCTTATCGCCGTCCAGCTGTACCTTTCCCTTCGGCAGATGAATGTGCAGATTCCGGCTGTCGTCGTCATAGTCCA
This sequence comes from Eubacteriales bacterium, assembly GCA_051867915.1. Taxonomy (GTDB): domain Bacteria; phylum Bacillota; class Clostridia; order Oscillospirales; family CAG-272; genus CAKSQF01. The sequence continues at coordinate 1,032 of JBJDZJ010000065.1, read as the reverse complement.
AAGCCTTTGGAATGTTGACCTCTACTCCGCCGACGCTGTCCACGATTTTACGGAAGCCGTCGGTTCCGATGCTGAAATAGCCGTCCACCCGGACGCCGAAAACCCGATCGAGTATTTCGCAGAGGGCCCGATTGCCCGCCGCCCGTGCCTGCTCCTCACTTTTTTGCTCGGAAAGGGCTTCATGGTAGGCGGCGGAGTAGGCCGAGCTGATCTTTTTTTCGGGGCAGTCGGGGTGGGAAAGGTAGCAGTCTCCGGGAATCCGCAGGACGCTCAGTCGGTCATGTTCTGCATCCAGTGAGGCGATCAGGATGGTGTCGGTGCTGTTCCCGGTGGGGTCGTAGCCGGTGACAAGGACGGTTGTGGGTTTCTCCGGTGTCGTGACCGAGACGGCGGCTGCCGGCTCGGCATGGACGGGGGTATCGTGAGATCGGTTCATCTGCACCGACAGGACGGGAATCAGAATCAGCAGAAGAATCGGAAGAAGCATTTTGGGCAGAATGAATTTGGATAGAAAACGGGTCATTCTGAACATCCTTTCTTTTGTTTTTGATTAGTATGGAGCAGGACCTATCAAAATATTCAGTCGGCAGTGCCGACAGCCGGATATCGGCGCTTGTCCCGAAGAAGAATAGGATTTCCCACACGAGGGTGGCGCCCGACGGTGCCGAGTCGGCAGTGCCGAAATTCTTATTTCTGGATGATGAAATATAGATATGTCCGCCCTGTCGGGATATGCCGTGAGCCAAAGACTCCGAGGGGACAAATCCTTCATTGGGGGAAAGAGGCTTCACCTCTGTCATGGGAGGCGGAACGCCGATCGCATAGGAGATGGGGGTTCTCAGGGGAAGAACTTTGAGTTCTTCCCCTGAGCGTCTCTTTGCGAGACTTTCTCCACGTGGAGAAAGTCGGAAAAAGGATAAAATCCAATTTCTCGTCAGAGAAATTGTACCTAAACGAAGAAGAAATATTATCTTTGAAAATTGCTCATTTCTATTTGGGGAGGGAAAAACCATCTCAGACGCCGAAGTTTTT
>JBJDZJ010000064.1:0-17731 GCA_051867915.1 Eubacteriales bacterium | reverse complement strand
TCTGCTCATGCCGGCATCCAATGTGATTTCGTTGTCGTCAAGGGTCAAAGCAGTGGCGGGAACCACGACATTGACCGTACAGATCTGATACAGTTCTCCCGAACGGACGGTGATGCTGGTCGTTCCCTTTCGAAGGGCAGTGATCATGCCGTTGTCGTCAACGGTAGCAACAGAGGGTACGGTGGACTCCCAGATAAACGATACCGGCGTATCGGAGCGGGAGGGAACAAGCTGAGCGGTCAGCTGATGCGTTTCCCCGATGGAAAGGCTGATCTCGGTTTCGCTGAGTTCAATAACGGTGGGTTGGGAGCTGACGGTAACATAACAGCTTACATAATACTTTTCATCCAGAGAAGTTGCCGTTACGGTTGTGGATCCGTCCGAGATCCCCTTGACCTCGCCCTTGGCTGATACGGTTGCAATGGCTGTATTATCCGATTTCCAGGTCACATTCGCCGTGGTATTTCCGGTAGCCAGATTGATAACCGTCAGCTGATGTGTCTCGCCGGTGGCTACGGTCAGAGTGGTTTCGCTGATGCTCAGACCCGTTTGGGGCTTATCGCTCACGGAAGGCTGGGTCGTACTTCCCTTTTGCGAGGTTTTCGTATCATCCGACGGTGTATCATTTCCGCCGCAGGAAACAAGCAAACAGACTGCCGTCAGGATGCTGAGAAAGATGGGGAGAATTCTGCCGATTCTATTCATACCAAATTCATTCCTTTCTTGCTAAGAAGCGGTTGTCCTTTAAGACAATCCCTTTGACAAACATTATAGCATATATTTGTGTCGAAATCAATGCCCAAAATTCACAATTTTTGAGAGATATCAAAACTTTTTGTAAACGCTTTCGATATTTTTTATAAACATTCAAAATACCCTTGCATATTTTTGGATTTTGTGCTAAAATACAAACAAACCAAAACATGGTGACTTACCCGATTCATAGGTTTCGCGAAAACCTGTCGGGCAATCGAAGAAAGGCAGGAACACATCACCATGAATTCCGTACATGAACTGATTGATTTTATCGGAAAAAGCCCCACCGCCTATCATGCCATCGATCATCTGTCCGAACGGCTCCACGAGGCAGGCTATCGGCGCATCTGCGAATCCGAGGAGTACAAACTGACCCCCGGCGGAAAGTATTTTGTGACCCGGGGACAGTCCTCGCTGATTGCCTTCCGGATTCCCACCTGCCGTCCGCTCTCCTTCCGGATTGCCGCCAGCCACAGCGACTCTCCCATGTTCAAGCTCAAGAGCCGGGGCGTAATGGTATCGCAAAACCGCTACACCAAACTGAACATCGAACGCTACGGCGGAATGATTCTGTCCTCCTGGTTCGACCGTCCCCTGTCGGTGGCCGGGCGGGTCGTTGTCCGTGACGGCGACCGTCTGATCTCCAAAACGGTCGATCTCGGCAGGGATCTGGCGATCATTCCCAATGTCTGCATTCATTTCAACCGTCAGATCAACGACGGCTACAAATACAATCCCCAAGTGGATCTTCTGCCCATCATCGGAGATCAGGCCTCCGGCGATCTTCTGAACCGCACCGTTGCGGATGCCGCCGAAGTATCCGCCGACAGCATCGTATCCTCCGACCTGTTTCTGTACAACCGTACCCCCGGAACCATCCTGGGGCTTCGGAACGAGTTCTTCGCCGCACCCAGAATCGACAATCTGGAGTGTGCATACGGCACTCTTGAGGGCTTTCTTCCCTCTGTTTCGCCCGACGGTGTCATTCCCGTTTATGCGGTTTTCGACAATGAGGAAACCGGATCCGCCTCCCGTCAGGGTGCGGCGTCCACCTTTTTGTACGACACCCTGACCCGAATTTCCGCTTCCCTGTCGCTTTCCGATGCCGATTATCTGAAAATGCTGGCATCCTCCTTCATGGTATCCGCCGACAACGCTCACGCCAAGCATCCCAACCATCCCGAGCTGTCGGATGCAGACAATGCCCCATATATGAACTGCGGCGTCGTCATCAAGTACAACGCCAATCAAAGATACACCACCGACGCCCTTTCGGATGCCATCTTTTCCGAAATCTGCCGGAAGGCGGGCGTCCCCGTTCAGCGTTTTGCCAACCGATCGGATATGGCGGGCGGATCAACGCTCGGAAACATTTCCAATACCAAGGTTGCCGTTCCCACCGTTGACATCGGTCTTGCCCAGCTTGCCATGCACTCGGCTTACGAAACGGCGGGCTGTGCAGATCTTCTCAGTCTGATTGACGCATCCAAAGCCTTTTACGAAACCGATATCAATCAGGGGATAGACGGAGAGTTTACCGTGAAATGCGACCGTATTGAGGAGGAAATGAATCATGTCGATCTTTGACCGTATCGGAGAGGGGCTTCGGATTCTCTCCAATCATCCCCATCGGACCGCCGCCGTCATCGTTGCCGGCGGAAAAGGCAGCAGGATGGGCGGCGACACCACAAAACAGTTTCTGGAACTCTGCGGAAAACCCATGATCGTCTATTCTCTGCTTGCCTTTGATGCGTCCGATTTCATCGACGAAATCGTTCTGGTGGTCAGGGAGGAAGAAAAGGACCTCTATCCGCCTCTTTTGGAAAAGTACGGCATCGAAAAGATAAAGGCTGTCGTTTGCGGAGGTGAGACCCGTCAGGAATCGGTCTGGAAGGGCTTTTCCGCCATTTCGGACAACTGCGATTTCGTAGCGATTCACGACGGTGCCCGTCCTCTGATCACGCAGGAACAGATCCGCAAGGTGGTACTGGCAGGTTATGACTCCCGTGCGGCGTCTGCCGCCGCACCCTGCAAGGATACGGCAAAAACCGTCAATCTCAGCGCCTATGTGGAACAAACCATCGACCGGAAGAAGCTCTGGCTTGTCCAGACGCCTCAGGTCTTTTATGCCAATCTCTACCGTGCCGCCGCCGTCACTGCCGAAAAGGACAACTTCAAAGCAACCGACGATTGTTCTCTTGCCGAACACGCCGGATTCGCCGTCCGCTTGGTGGACACGGGATATGACAATCTGAAGGTCACAACCCCCGAAGATCTTTGGTTTGCCGAAGCGATTCTGAATCACCGTAACGACAGCAAGGGAGTGTGAGCCATGGACATCCGGATCGGACAGGGTTATGATGTCCACCGTTTGGTGGAGGGCAGAAAGCTGATTCTCGGAGGCGTGGAAATTCCTCACGGTAAGGGTCTGCTGGGGCATTCCGATGCCGATGTGCTGACCCATGCCGTCATGGACGCAGTTCTGGGCGCACTGGCACTTGGGGACATCGGGAAACACTTTCCCGACACCGATCCCGCATACAGTGGCGCCGACAGTCTGGTACTTGCCGCCCGTACAAGAGAGCTGATTGAAAGCCTTGGATATCGGGTAGGCAATATCGACGCTACCGTTCTGGCGCAGGCTCCGAAGCTGGCGGGATATATCCCCGGAATGCGGGAAAAGCTCGCCGAGGTCTACGGAGTGGATGTCGGTCGGATCAGCGTCAAGGCCACCACTGAGGAAGGGCTTGGATTTACGGGGGAGCGGCTTGGCATTGCCGCCCATGCGGTCTGCCTTCTCATAAAGGACGAGTCCTGAAAATGACTCGGAGATGCCGCAAACTGCGGCATCTCCGTATTTGCAGGCAAGACCTCTCCAATTCTTCTTCGACCCAACGACCTTTTTCTTAAACTTCCGGATTGGAATTTCATGCCGAATCTTCTTTTGTCTGCCTACTCTATCATATGGTACAATCGCCCATCGGTTACCCTCTGCATCGGCTTGTACACCGCCTGAAATCATCGTTTTTCAAGGATTTCCCAAAAAAATCCCGGTTATGCGCCGACCCTGAACTCTCCCTTTGCTCTTTTGCCAAAAAAGATTTTTTCCCGAAAGGAATAGAAAAGCACATGGAAAAGAAAATCCTCATCGCCCCCTCGATTCTGTCCGCCGATTTCGGAAGACTCGCCGAGGAGGTCGGTGCCGTCGAAGACGCCGGCGCCGACTGGCTTCACATTGATGTCATGGACGGTATATTTGTCCCGAACATTTCCTTCGGTGCGCCGGTTTACCGATGCATCCGCAAAAAATCCTCTCTCTTCTTCGATGTTCATCTGATGATCAGCGAGCCCATCCGTTACATTTCCGATTTTGCAGATGCGGGAGCCGATCTGATCTGCTTCCACTACGAGGCAACCGATCGGGTTGAGGACACAATCGAAGCCATCCGCCGTGCGGGATGCCGGGTGGGCATCGCCCTGAAGCCCGCTACCCATCCCGAAGTGCTGACCCCCTATCTCCCGATGCTGGACATGGTGCTGATCATGTCGGTAGAGCCGGGCTTCGGAGGGCAGAAATTCATGCCGGCATCCCTTGAAAAGGCTCAAAAAATTGCCCACATGAGGGATTCCATGGGGCTTTCCTTCGACATTGAAATGGACGGCGGCATCGGTGCCGCCAATGCGGGAATTGTACGGGCATCGGGCGTGAATGTGCTGGTTGCCGGATCGTCGGTCTTTAAGGCGGACGACTATGCGGCGGTCATCGGCAAACTCCGTGGAAATGAATAAAAAAATTCCGACCGAAGAGGATCGGTCAAAACCATACAACGACCGCACACCGGGGGTTCTGTTGCAATTGCAGCGGCAAATGCACAGAACCCCCGATTCTTTTATACAATTTTGGAAAAGTCGATCTTGCGATCCTTGAAATAGTACTCCCGGTCGTGTTCGCCGATCTCACGGAGAATCCGACAGGGATTGCCCACGGCAACCACACCGGAGGGCAGATCCTTGGTGACTACACTCCCGGCACCGATTACCACATTGTCTCCGATGGTGATGCCCGGCAGGACGATCACACCGGCTCCCAGCCAGCAGTTGCGTCCGATGTGAACCGGCATATTGTACTGATACTGCTTTTCTCTCAGCTCCGGCAGAATGGGATGTCCTGCCGTCGCCACCACCACATTGGGTCCGAACATGGTGTAGTCGCCCACATATATATGGGTATCATCTACCATGGTCAGATTGAAGTTGGCATACACATTTTTGCCGAAGTGGCAGTGCTTTCCGCCGAAATTTGCATGGAAGGGCGGTTCAATATAGCATCCCTCTCCAATCTCCGCAAACATCTCCCGAAGCATTTTCTGCCGTTTTTCCATCTCGGAAGGGCGCGTCTGATTGAAGTCATAAAGACGCTCCAGACATTTGGTCTGTTCTTCCACAATCTCTTCATCACTCGGATAGTACAACTCCCCTTTGTGCATCCGTTCCTTCATTTTATCTCCCCTTCTCCGATTCCCGTAATCCGACGGGTAAGCCGTTATTTTTCCGCCTTGGCTTTCTTCAGCGTAAATACAAACTCACAGTTCTCGCCGTATTTGCTGTTGACCGTAATGGTCTCACCGTGAGCGTCGATGATGGTCTTTGCAATATACATTCCCAGTCCCACGCCGGTCTTATCCTTTCCGCGGCTCTTATCGCCCTTATAAAAACGGTCGAAAATATGGGGCAGATCCTCGGGCGAAATACCCTCGCCTTCGTCAAAGACCGATACATAGACCTTTTTGTCCTTTTCGGTAATCCGAATGGCATATTTGCCCCCTTCGCGGGAGAATTTCACGGCATTATCGCAAAGATTGTACAGAATCTGATGAATGGCATCGCTGTCTCCGATGACCATCATCTTATCCTCGTCGCAATCGAAACTGACATCCAGCTTTTTGTCTTCGATCCGACTTTCAAAGGAGATCAGAATCTGTCTTGCCATCTCACAGATGTCGAAGGGCTGCATATTGAATTTACGCTCGCCCGCTTCAATCCGTGAAATGTCGAGCAGGGAGGACACCAGTCTGGACAGTCTGCGAACCTCGGAAGCGATAATGGACAGGTAATAGGTCTGTTTTTCCGGAGGAATGGCGCCGTCCAGAATACCGTCGATATAGCCCGAAATGATGGTCATCGGCGTGCGAAGATCATGGGACACATTGGCAAGGAAGGTGCTTCGGGTATTCTCCAAGGTTGCCAGACTGGATGCCATATTGTTAAATGCTATGGCAAGCTCGGACACCTCTCCGTCCCCGATCACCGGAACCCGAACATCAAAATGACCTGCGGCAAAGGATTTTGCGGCTCTGCTGACCATTCGGATGGGACGCACGATCCGTTCGCTGATGAAGTAGCTGGCGATAATCGCCGCAATCATGACCCACATGGAAGCCATCAGCACCATGCGGACCAGCGATCCCACCACCTCGTCGGTATAGGTAGAGGGGGAGCAGGCGAGAATCAGACACTGTACCGCACCGTCTTCATCGGTCAAGGGAATGGCATAGCAATAATGGTTCTCCGCAAAAACGCCGCCAAGATCCGAATTATCCTTCAGAATTCCTTCGGAAATCACCCTATTTACCATTTCGGAAGGAAGATCTTTCCGGACATATTCCCCATCCAGCGAATCGGCTGTATATAGAATCTTACCCGTTTCATCGGCAAGGATTACATACTTATCCTCGGTATAATGAGTGACCGCCGAAATATATTGCTGAATTTTGTCCTCTTCTTCCGTCAGGTAGCTGTCAAAATCCTTATCCCCGTTTTCACGGTAGTTCTCAATGATCAGAAAACGGGCTGTCTGGGCGATTCTGTCCAGATCTTTGTCGGTCGTATCGGTCATATATGAGGATACAATGGAACTGATTATCAGTGCCAGAACGGTAAAACTGATCAATATGATCGCCATAAAGGCGATCATATAGCGTGCAAATACGCTTTTGAACATCAAAAATCAATCCTTTGACATACTTTTGTCTTTTTTTCAGACATTGAATCGGAAAAGTACCACATCGCCGTCCTGCATGACATAGTCCTTGCCTTCACTGCGGTACAGTCCCTTTTCCTTGGCTGCGGCGATGTTTCCGCACTCATGCAAATCGTCATAGGATACAATTTCCGCACGGATAAAGCCCCGCTCGAAGTCGCTGTGAATCTTTCCCGCCGCTTGGGGAGCCTTGGTTCCCCTCCGGATGGTCCAGGCGCGAACCTCCTGAACTCCTGCGGTCAGGAAGGAAATCAGACCCAGAAGACTGTAACTTGCCTTGATGAGCTTGTCCAGTCCGCTTTCGGCAATGCCAAGTTCAGACAGGAACATCTGCTTTTCCTCATCGTCCAGCTCGGCAATTTCTGCCTCCACACCGGCGCAGATGGGAACAATCTCCGCTCCCTCGGTCTTTGCGAATTCGGCAAGCTGTTTATAACCCTCATTGTCAAGATAACCGCCCGATACCTCATCCTCGCCGATATTGGCGGCGTATATGACCGGCTTCATGGACAGAAGAGCGATTTCATTCAGAATCTTCATTTCATCGGGGGTATAGCTGAGAATCCGCGCGGGCTTCCCCTCGGACAGGACGGCATACACCCGTTCCAGCAGGTCCAGTTCGGATGCCATCTTCTTATCGCCGTGAAGCAACTTCTTCGTGCGGTCGATTCTGCGCTCCATGATCTCCATATCGGAGAAAATCAGCTCCAGATTGATGGTCTCCACATCCCGAAGGGGATTGACCGAGCCGTCCACATGGATGATGTTCTCATCCTCGAAGCAACGGACCACATGAACAATGGCGTCCACCTCACGGATATGACCCAGAAACTTATTTCCCAGACCCTCACCCTTGGAGGCGCCTTTGACCAGTCCCGCAATATCCACGAATTCGATGACGGCAGGGGTATATTTCTCGGCATGATACAGTTCGTTCAGCCAGTCCAGACGCTCGTCCGGTACGGCAACCACGCCCACATTGGGCTCGATGGTACAAAAGGGGTAGTTCGCCGACTCTGCGCCGGCATTGGTGATCGCATTAAACAGGGTACTCTTCCCTACATTGGGAAGACCTACAATTCCAAGTTTCATCGTTATATTCCTTTATATTGGTATTGATTGTCATAGACGAATCTATTATAGTACATTTTTTGTGAAAAGGCAAGTGTTTTTTTGGATTTTTGAAGGATTTTCACATAAAATTCATATTGCCTTCACTATGGATACACATCTGTCTGATATGATAATCATGAACTTAGACAAGGATTTAACAAAGTTAATATTTTCACAAAGTGGAAATTCAATCATGAGAAAAGGAGAATGAGCATGGGAACGAAATTATTGGTCGTAGACGATGATGCGAACATCTGCGAGATGGTTCGCCTGTATCTGGAAAAAGAAGGGTATGAGGTCAAGACTGCGGCAGACGGTGTGGAAGGCGTGAACTTCTTCAAGATGTACGAGCCCGATCTGGTTCTGCTGGATATTATGCTACCCCGGAAGGACGGCTGGCAGGTTTGCCGTGAGATCCGTGAGATCTCCACCAAGCCGATCATCATGGTAACCGCCAAGGGAGAGGTCTTCGACAAGGTTCTGGGACTGGAACTGGGTGCCGACGACTTTATGGTCAAGCCCTTCGATATGAAGGAACTGTCCGCCAGAATCAAGGCGGTTCTCCGCCGTTACAGTTCCCACGACAACAGCGGCGACGACGAGGTCATCAAGTTCGACAACATCGAAATCAGTCTGCAGAAGTACGAGCTGAAGCTGGCAGGACGCAGTGTGGACATCCCCCCCAAGGAACTGGAACTGCTCTACTTCCTGGCATCCAACTACAATCGGGTCTTCACCCGGGATCAGCTTCTGGACAAGGTCTGGGGATTTGACTATCTGGGCGACTCCCGCACAGTGGATGTTCATGTCAAGCGGCTCCGGGAAAAGCTGGAGGGCGTCTCCAACAAATGGGTCCTGAAAACCGTCTGGGGCGTCGGATACAAGTTTGAACTGCTTCAATAAATACTTTGGGGCGGTAAAAGAAGTCTGCACATTTCATCAAAACTTTCTAAATGCACTAATCGCCTGCGCATTTTCATTTACCGAAGTCGGCGCAAATGAAAATGCCAACAAAAAGAAAACGCCAAAAGGGAGTTTCGCACTCTGCGCATCCCGAGCAAGCTCGGCAGAGCGACAAGGGCTACGCGCCCTTGACTGCGCCGCCTTTTGAAAAAGGCGGACTGAAACGCTTGTGCAAATGACGGTGCTTTACTCTTTATGTACAGCCCCTTTCCCTTTTCCGAACAGAAAAAACGGGACCGTTGCAATTCTTTTGCAACGGTCCCGTTCGGTTTATTCTTCTGTTTCGGAGTCAGACTCGTTTTCGGATTCGCTTTCTTCATCAGAGAGCGCATCCTCTACAAGATCCTCTTCAATCAGCTCATCGTCCTCTTCCTCGGCATCTGCCTCAGGATCGGGCTTTTCTGTGAGATCGGCAACAGGGGTCATGGGTTCGATTACGGGAGCAGGCTCCTCACGGGTTCTCACAACCTCGATGTTCCGATAGCGATCCATACCGGTACCGGCAGGAATCAGCTTACCGATGATGACATTCTCCTTAAGTCCGACCAGATGGTCCACCTTACCGGCGATGGCCGCCTCGGTAAGAACCTTGGTGGTCTCCTGGAAGGATGCGGCAGACAGGAAGGATTCGGTCTGAAGAGCCGCCTTGGTGATACCCAGCAGAACGGGAGATGCCGTCGCCAGCATGAGATCACGCTCGCCTGCGTCAATTCTTGCCTGAAGAGCCTCATTGGCATTTTCAAACTCGATGACATCCACCAGCGATCCCATGAGGAATTCGGTATCGCCCGGATCCTCAACACGGCACTTTCTCGTCATCTGACGGGCAATGACCTCGATATGCTTATCGTTGATATCAACCGATTGCAGACGGTATACCTTCTGAACCTCACGGATGATATAGTCGTATGCGGCATCCAGTCCGTTGATACGGGTGATGTCAGCCAGGCACATGCTTCCTTCGGTCAGAGGATCGCCGTGAATGACGGTCTCGCCGTCCTTGACGATCATACGGGTACCGTAGGGGATCGAATAGGAAACGGTTTCTCCGCTCTCGCCGTTGGTGATGGTCACATTTCTTGCACGCTTGGAATCGGAAATGGAGACTGTACCGTCGATATCGGCGGCAACAGAGGTCTTCTTGGGTCTGCGTGCCTCGAACAGTTCCTCAACACGGGGAAGACCCTGGGTAATATCGGAAGCCGATGCAACGCCGCCGGTGTGGAAGTTTCTCATGGTCAGCTGAGTACCGGGCTCACCGATGGACTGAGCGGCGACAATACCGACAGCCTCGCCCACATTGACCTTATTGGTGGTGGCAAGGTCCATGCCGTAGCAGTGGGAGCAGACGCCATACTTACACTTACACTGAAGAACGGTACGAATAGCAACCTCGTGGATACCGGCACCAATGATCTTCTCCACATCTGCCTCATCCATCATGGTGTCGCCGGGAACAAGGACCTCGCCTGTCCTGGGATCAACCACATCATTCAGAGTATATCTTCCGATGAGTCTCTCGGACAGTTTCTCCAGCGTAGAGTCTCCGTCCTTAATTTCCTGAACGACCATACCCTTGGTGGTGCCGCAGTTTTCCTCACGGATGATGATGTCCTGAGAAACATCAACCAGACGACGAGTCAGATAACCCGAGTCTGCGGTACGCAGTGCGGTATCGGACAGTGCCTTACGGGCACCGCGGGCTGCGAGGAAGTATTCCAGAATGTTCAGACCTTCACGGAAGTTGGACTTGATAGGCAGTTCGCTTGCACGACCGGATGCGGCGGACATGATGCCACGCATTCCGGCAAGCTGTCTCATCTGGGTCATGTTACCACGGGCTCCGGAGTCCGCCATCATCTTGATAGGATTGTAGCGGTCGAAGGAATCCTTAATGATCTCGACAACCTGCTTGGTCGCCTGATCCCAGATGTCCATGACATTTTTGTATCGCTCGTCCTCGGTCAGCTCGCCACGCTGATAGTGCTTCTGAATGATTTCAACCCGCTTATCCGACTCGGCAATCAATTCGTCCTTCTTGGGCGATACCTCAACGTCGGAAACGGCGATAGAAATGGAGGCAAGGGTCGAATACTTATATCCGGTTGCCTTGATATGGTCCAGAACCTCGGCGGTTACGTTGGGACCGTGGAGCTTGATGGTACGGTTGATAATATCACCGATCTGGCTCTTGCCGCAGGTGAACATGATCTCAAGATCGCAGATCTTATCGGGATCGGAACGGTCCACATAACCCAGATCCTGAGGGATGAACTCGTTGAAGATCAGACGTCCGTAGGTGGCATCTACCAGTTTGGTGTAGCTGACGCCATCGACCTCACGGGTGATTCTCAGCTTGATGGGAGCATGGAGCCCCAGTTGGTCCGCCTCATAAGCCATAATCACTTCATCCATGTTACGGAAGACGTGACCCTCTCCCTTCTCACCGGCACGGTCGATGGTCAGATAGTAGGATCCCAGAATCATATCCTGAGTAGGAACCGCTACTGCCTTACCGTCGGCAGGCTTCAGAAGGTTATTGGCGGACAGCATCAGAAATCTTGCCTCTGCCTGTGCCTCGCTGGAAAGCGGAACATGGACAGGCATCTGGTCGCCGTCGAAGTCGGCGTTGAAGGCGGTACATACCAGAGGATGCAGTTTGATGGCACGACCCTCTACCAGCACCGGCTCAAATGCCTGAATGGACAGGCGGTGCAGAGTAGGCGCACGGTTCAAAAGCACGGGATGCTCCTTGATGACGATCTCCAGAGCGTCCCAGACATCGTTGTCCACCTTCTCGACCTTTTTCTTGGCATCCTTGATGTTGTTCGCCTTCTGGGTTTCAACCAGACGCTTCATTACGAAGGGCTTGAACAGCTCCAGTGCCATCTCTTTGGGCAGACCACACTGATAAATCTTCAGTTCAGGACCGACGACGATAACCGAACGACCAGAGTAGTCGACACGCTTACCCAGCAGGTTCTGACGGAAGCGTCCCTGCTTACCTCGAAGCATCTCGGAAAGGGACTTAAAGGGACGGTTGGAGGGTCCGGTCACCGGCTTACCTCTCTTGCCGTTATCAATCAGGGCATCCACTGCCTCCTGAAGCATTCTCCGCTCGTTGCGGACGATGATTTCGGGAGCACGAAGCTCCATCAGTCTCTTCAGTCGGTTATTCCGGTTGATGACTCTTCTGTACAGATCGTTCAGGTCAGAGGAGGCGAACCGTCCGCCGTCCAACTGAACCATAGGACGGATGTCGGGGGGGATAACGGGCAGGACATCCAGAATCATCCATTCGGGCTTATTTCCCGACTTACGGAAGGCCTCTACGACCTCCAGACGCTTGATGATCTTGGCCTTCTTCTGACCGGATGCGGTACGAAGCTCTTCCTTGAGCTGTTCGGACAGCTCCTCGATGTTCAGCTCATGCAGAAGTTCCTTGATGGCGGCGCCGCCCATACCGACCTTGAAATCATCCTCGTAACGGTCAAGAGCGTCCTTATACTCTCTCTCGGTCAGAAGCTGATATTTTGCCAGAGGCGTATCGCCGGGATCAATGACGATATACTGGGCATAGTAGAGAACCTTCTCCAACTGTCTGGGGGACATATCCAGAAGGGTGCCCATCTTGGACGGAATGGCACGGAAATACCAGATATGGGAGACAGGGGTTGCAAGTTCGATATGACCCATACGCTCACGGCGCACCTTTTTGGTGGTCACATCGACTCCGCACTTCTCGCACTTCTTATTCGCATAGTGAACCCGTTTATATTTTCCGCAGAGGCATTCCCAGTCCTTGGTCGGTCCGAAAATACGCTCACAGAACAGACCGTCCCGTTCTGCCTTCAGGGTGCGGTAGTTGATGGTTTCAGGTTTTTTGACCTCGCCGTAAGACCACTTGCGGATCATTTCGGGGGACGCAAGTCCGATCTTAATCGAGGAAAACTGATATTCTTCCATATGCAAACTCTCCTTTCTGACTCTTATTCGAAGTCGTCATCGCCGATGCTGTCCTCGTCGGACAGGTCATCGTCAGACATCAGATCGTTGCCGTCATCATCGGTCAGAGGTGCGTCCAGTTCCTCACCCGAATAGGTGTGGTCGAACATATCCTCGGTTGCAACGGTCTCACCGACTTCCTCGGCAGGGATGGTACTTGCAAGCTCATCCTCCATGCCGATGACGGAGATGTCAATTTCCTTGCCGTCCTTATCCAGCACACGAACATCCAGACAGAGGGACTGCAGCTCCTTGACCAGCACCTTGAAGGATGCGGGCACACCGGGAGTGGGAACATTCTGACCTCTGACAATGGCCTCGTAGGTGTTGACACGGCCGGTCACATCGTCCGACTTGACGGTCAGAATCTCCTGAAGGGTGTAGGCGGCGCCGTAGGCCTCCAGTGCCCAGACCTCCATCTCTCCGAAACGCTGTCCGCCGAACTGTGCCTTACCGCCAAGAGGCTGCTGAGTAACCAGCGAGTAAGGTCCGGTGGAACGGGCGTGAATCTTATCGTCAACCAGATGGTGGAGCTTCAGATAGTACATGATGCCGACGGTTACGGGGTTGTCAAACCGCTTACCCGTTCTGCCGTCGTACAGCACCGACTTACCGTCGCAGATCTTCAGCTGACGGTCCTCGACCATCTGAGCCAGTTCCTCTGCGCTCTTATCGGACACATCAAAGGGGACATACACGGGCAGTCCGGTCTCGGGATCCGTTTTGGATTCTCCCGTTTCGGGGTCGGTGTCGATCACATAATATTCCTTGGCGGAAGTAATGCGGTCGGTAGGAAGAACATCGCGGTAAAGTCCCGCTTTCTTCTGCAGTTCCATGATGTCTTCATAGGTTGCGCCGTCAAAGACGGGGGTCATGACCTTGAAGCCCAGTCTCCTTGCCGCAATACCCAGATGAACCTCCAGCACCTGACCGATGTTCATTCGGGAAGGCACGCCCATGGGGTTCAGCACGATGTCCAGCGGCGTTCCGTCGGGCAGGAAGGGCATATCCTCGGGAGGAAGAATTCTCGATACGACACCCTTATTACCGTGACGGCCTGCCATCTTATCGCCGACCGAGATCTTTCTCTTCTGGGCGATATAGACACGGACAACTTTATTGACGCCGGGAGCCAGATCGGTATCTCCGTTCTCACGGGAGAAGATCTTGATATCCACAACGATACCCGACTCGCCGTGGGGCAGACGCAGGGAAGTATCACGAACCTCTCTTGCCTTTTCGCCGAAGATGGCACGGAGCAGTCTTTCCTCTGCGGTCAGTTCGGTTTCTCCCTTCGGAGTAACCTTGCCTACCAGAATATCGCCGGCACGGACTTCGGTTCCCTTGCGGACGATACCGTCGGCGTCCAGATCCTTCTTGGCATCTTCGCCGACATTGGGGATCTCACGGGTGATCTCCTCCGGTCCCAGTTTGGTATCTCTTGCTTCGTGGGAATATTCCTCGATGTGAATGGAGGTATAAACATCGTCCCGAACCAGTCTCTCGTTCAGAAGGACGGCGTCCTCGTAGTTATAGCCCTCCCAGGTCATGAATCCGATCAGGGGGTTCTTACCGAGCGAAATTTCGCCGTGATCGGTGGCGGGACCGTCGGCGATGACATCACCCTTTTGGATGATCTCACCCTCGCTGACGATAGGCCGCTGATTGATACAGGTACCCTGGTTGGAGCGCTTGAATTTCAGAAGATGGTAGGTTTCCTTCTTGCCATCCTCGTTTTTGATCACGATCTCGTCGGCGGTAACACGCTCAACGACGCCCGAATTCTTTGCAACGGTCACAACGCCGGAATCCACGGCTGCCTTATGCTCGATACCCGTCGCCACGATCGGCGCTTCGTTGACCATCAGAGGAACGGCCTGCTTCTGCATGTTGGATCCCATCAGCGCACGGGCGTTATCGTCATGATCCAGGAAGGGGATAAAGGAGGTTGCGACCGAGACAACCATACGGGGAGAAACATCCATATAATCCGCTTTTTCTGCGTCAACCTCAAGGATCTCACTGCGGTGACGGGAAGCAACCTTGCGGTTGACAAAGCGGTTGTTTTCATCCAGAGGCTCGTTCGCCTGAGCGACAACATAGTTGTCCTCTACATCGGCGGTCATATAGACAACCTCATCGGTCACCTGACCGGTTGCCTTATTGATCTTCCGGAAGGGCGCTTCGATAAAGCCGTATTCATTGATTCTTGCATAGGATGCAAGGTAGGAAATCAGACCGATGTTCGGTCCCTCGGGGGTCTCGATAGGACACATACGACCGTAATGGGTGTAATGTACATCTCGAACCTCAAAGGATGCACGGTCACGGGACAGACCGCCGGGACCCAGTGCGGACAGACGGCGCTTATGCGTCAGCTCTGCCAGAGGGTTGTTCTGATCCATGAACTGGGACAGAGGAGAGGAGCCGAAGAAATCACGGATTGCCGTGGTAATGGGTCGGATATTGATCAGGTTATCGGGGGTCAGAGAGTCGCTGTCCTGAACGGTCATGCGCTCCTTGACGATCTTATCCATACGGGTGAAGCCGATACGAAGCTGATTCTGAAGCAGTTCGCCTACGCTACGCAGACGGCGGTTGCCCAGATGGTCGATATCATCCACATTTCCGCAGTCGTGAGACAGGCAGATCAGATAGTTAATGGAAGCAAAAATATCCGACTTGGTGATATGCTTGGGGGACAGTTCGTCGATTCGGTCACGGCATCTGTTCAGAAGCGCTTCCTTATCCTCGGTGCCGACCTCTTCCACGATTTCGGTGAGGACTCTGAGATCTACCTTTTCCTTGATGCCGATTTCGGTCAGATCATAGCCCAGCACAGCCTTCGGATAGACCGAGCCGTTGGAGAAGACCTTCAGTTCGCTGCCGTCATCCAGACGCAGGTATACTTCGTTGACACCGGCACGGTCGATTTCCTCGGCGATGGCGGAGGTTACATAGGTTCCTTCATCATACAGGAACTCGCCGGTAATGGGGCTGATAACCGGTCTTGCCAGCACACGGTCGTTGATTCTGCCGAACAGGCTGACCTTCTTATTGAATTTATACCGTCCGACGGGAGCCAGATCGTAACGCTTGGGATCGAAGAACATATTGTTCAGCAGAACCTGAGCGGACTCCACCAGCGGAGGCTCGCCGGGGCGGAGCTTGCGGTAGATTTCCTTGAGGGCTTCCTCTTCGGGAGTGGTATTGTTCTTCTGAGCCTCGGACTCCATACCGTCCTTTTCCAGAGTGGCGGTAATCTTGACATCCTCTCCGAACAGCTCACGGATTTCGCGGTCGGAGGAGACGCCCAGTGCGCGGATCAGAATCGTAACGGGGATCTTACGGTTCTTGTCGATACGAACGCCGAAGACTTCATTGGCATCGGTTTCATACTCCAGCCATGCTCCGCGATAGGGAATCACGGTTGCGGTGTAAATCTTTTTGCCCGACTTGTCGATGGCGCTGTCATAGTACATTCCGGGGGAACGCACGATCTGAGAGACGATAACACGCTCTGCGCCGTTGATGATGAAGGTGCCGTTGTCGGTCATCAAGGGGAAGTTGCCCACATAGATGTCCTTAACGATGACCTCTTCGGTGTTCTTGTTGTAAAGGCGGACCTTTACATGGAGAGGTGCCTCATAGTTGACATCCCGGTCTTTGCATTCTTCCTCGGGGTACTTAGGGGTATCGTCCAGCGTGTAGTCAAGAAACTCAATGGAAATATTGCCGGAATAATCGACGATCGGCGATACATCCTTGAGAACCTCACGAAGTCCTTCGTCCAGAAACCACTGATAGGATTTCTTCTGAACCTCAAGAAGATCGGGCATTTCAAGAATGTCGTCGATCTGCTGGAAGCTCATTCGTTCGGTTTTGCCCAGCTTCACGGGTTTGATCATAAACAATCCTCCGTTTCAAAACAAATAGACCATACCCGATTTGAAAGGTTTGCCCTCCTCCGCATCCCCTTCCCTACCCCTGCGGCATTCTGGTTAAAGCCGAATCATAAGCCGGGACGCCCTGCGGCGAGTGCAAGATCAACCAAATCACGGTATGATCAAATATACGAAATTCCAACTTTTTTGCTCAAATTCGGTGGGGGTTTGCCGTAAAAAAAGCGAGAAGTCCGAAGATTCCCGTATTTTTTGGCATTCCAACCGATTTTATGCACTGACTATTATATCACACCGATTTTATTTTGTCAAGAGCTTTTCGGAAAAAGAATACAAATTTTTTTATAAAAAGTCTTCAAAATTTTTTTTAAAAAATTCAAAAAAGGTATTGCAATTTTTGAAAAGATATGGTATGATACTAGGGTATGAAAAAGGATCGCCATATAAGGAGGTGTACACATTGCCGAATATCAAGTCTGCTAAGAAGCGCGTTCGCCTGTCTTCCGACAAGGCTCTGCGCAATCAGATGTTCAAGTCCGCTTACAAAACTGCCATCAGAAAGTATGAGGCTGCCGTTACCGCAGGTGACAAGGAAAGTGCCGCTACTCTCTATGCCGCAGTGATTAAGAAGGTAGATCAGGCAGCAGCAAAGGGTGTTATCCACAAGAACACCGCCGCCAGAAAGAAGAGCCGGTTTACGCTGATGCTCAACAGCCTGGGTGCCTGAATCGCCGCCATAAAAATGCGGCAGAACAGTGCTGAACGGAATATGCGGTTTGCCGCATTCAGAATTCCCCAAAGAGTGATCTCTTTGGGGAATTTCCGTTTTTACCGTAAACCCGATTGCGCCGCCCTGCCAAACAGGACACCTCCGAAGTCCGGTGCATCATAGATGCGTATCCGACCTGCCGGAAACCCTTCCTTTTCCCGACTCTTTTGCGCCCTCCCGGGG
>JBJDZJ010000063.1:0-17872 GCA_051867915.1 Eubacteriales bacterium | reverse complement strand
GAAATGGCGCTGAAGATATTCACGGGTTTCGGTACTGTTGGTCAGAAGTTCCACCGTCCGTACGATGATGTCATCAAAATCCACCGCGCCGATTTCCTGCATGCGCGCCTGATAGAGCGCATATACTTTGGCAATCTGTCCGGCCCTGAAATCCTTTCGGGACTCGCCGGCAAGATCCTCGGGAGTCAACAGCTTGTCCTTGGCCCGGCTGATGGCGCTCTGAACCGCCTTCGGGGGCAGGACCTTATCGTCAATGTTTTTCTCCTTCAGAATCTGCACAATCAGCCTTTTGGAATCGTCTGTATCATATATGGTAAAGTTCCTTGCCAGTCCGATATTTTCGCCATACCGGCGGAGCAGACGAACGCAGACCGAATGGAAGGTGCCCGCCCAGATTTCTCCTGCGCCGGCTTCCTCGCCGATGACCTTCGTCAGTCGTTCCTTCATTTCATTTGCCGCCTTATTGGTAAAGGTGATGGTCAGCATTGCCCACGGCGGACAGGGATTCACCGCATATTCGGCAAGAAGATCGGCAATTTCCTCATTGGAAAGCTGTGCGGCATTTTCCAGTCGCTCCGCATCCTTCTCGGTAATCCCGGGTTTGTTCTCGTAATATGCGTTTCCGTAGCGGATGATATGGGCAATCCGATGGACAAGAACCGTCGTCTTACCGCTTCCCGCTCCTGCCAGCACCAGAAGGGGATTGTTGACGGTATAGACCGCCTCTCGCTGTTTTTCATTCAAAAATGAATAATATTTATCAAAAAGAGCCTGTTTTGCACGGGAAAAGCGCAGCTCCACCTGACTGTTTTCCGACATGAGTTCCTCCAAAGCTAATTTCAAGCGGTTGATTTCCGAAACCGATTTTCTTTATTATAGCAAATTTTTCGACAAATGTCAATCGTTTTTCCGAAAGTGGAGGAAACAAAAAGTTCGGATTGCGGGTCAGGAAAATTTATTGGACAGTCTCAGATTATCGGCGATCATGGCGATGAACTCGCTGTTGGTGGGCTTCCCCCGACTGTTCTGGATGGTATATCCGAAGTAGGCGTTCAGAACATCCACATCGCCCCGATCCCATGCCACCTCGATGGCGTGACGGATGGCCCGCTCGACTCTGGAGGATGTGGTTTTGTACATCTTCGCCACGGAAGGATAAAGAACCTTCGTCACCGAATTGATGGCGTCCGAATCCCGAATGGTCAGAAGAATCGCCGTCCGCAGATACTGATAGCCCTTGATATGGGCGGGAACGCCGATCTGATGAATCACCTTTGTGACCTGAGATTCCATATCGCCTCCGAACACCGTTGCCTGAAGTTCGGTAGCACCGGACCGCATATCTCTTTTCGCCATCAGCCGTGTAATCCGTTCGTTCAGACTGCGGTACTCAATAGGCTTGAGAAGGCAATACTCCACGCCCTCCTCGGTTGCTTCGTAGAAGATGTTCTGATTGTTGACGGCAGACAGGACGAAGAAACAGGGTGCGCTGTCCGATCCGAAGGAAAGCGCACGGACATCCCGGATCAGCCCGATATAATCCCGGCCCGGAATCCAGACATCCAGCATGACGATGTCCGGATGCTCCGCATTCACTTTCATCAGAAGCTCGCCTGCGTCCGCCGCCTCGCTGACCTGGCTGTATCCGAGCTGATACAGATTCTTTACACAATCCTTTCGGAATTCTTCATTTCCATCTCCGATCAAAATTTTAGTTCTTTTGACACTTGACTCCATTTTTGTGTTCACTCTCCCGTAATTTGATTTTTGATACCCCTATCGTAACATATTTTGCCAATATTTTCAATTGGCAATTTAGGTAAAGAATGTAAGCGTGCTGCAAAATCTTTCGGGTCTTCAAACCAAACCGAAAAATAAATTGTCGAATCGGCGAAGATGTCCCCGGCAGGCAAAAGCAAAAAAAATCCCGCCCTCCTGTCATCAGATGACAGAAAGGCGGAAATTATTTGGTAAAAAATCAGCTTTTTCGGTTTTTCGTCTGATCGTTTTTCCGACACATTTCCTTGAGATAATCAACCTCATATTTATTCAGATACCGCCACTTTCCCTTGGCAATGTCCAGCTCCAGATCGCCGATGGCGATCCGCCGCAGATGCTTGACCGTCAGATTGCACTGCTCGCACATTTTCCGGATCTGGCGGTTTCTGCCCTCATACAGGGTCATACAGACCGTTGTCCCGGTTTCGCTTCGGCTGACAACCGAGCATTCCACCGGCAGAATCGGATGGCCGTCAATGACCATTTCGCCCGAGAGCTGATTCAATGTGGCTCTCGTGACCTCCTCCGCCACCCGTACATGATAGATTTTGGGAATGTGATGTCTGGGGTGGGTCAGGGCGTTGGTCAGTTCGCCGTCGTTGGTCATCAGAAGCAGACCCTCCGAATCCATGTCCAAACGGCCGACCGGATAGATCCGGACGCCCACATCGGACACCAGCTCGGCGACCGTCTTCCTTCCCTTTTCGTCGGACATGGTGGTGACATATCCCGTGGGCTTATTCAGCATCACATAAACGGGATGGGCTCCCGCCTTCACCACGATATGCCGTCCCTTGTATTCCACACGGTCCCGATCGGGGCGGATCTTCATCCCGATTTCGGCAGGTGCGCCGTTGACCCTTACATTGCCTTCACTGATTTCCCTCTCGGCGGCTCTGCGGGAACAGATTCCCTGATCGGAGAGAAACTTCTGTATTCTGATTTCGTCCATTCTATTTGTTGCCTTTCTCTTATACAAAGCAGTCGGAATTATCTTGCCCGCATGGCAAGCAAGGTCCCCACAAACCGAAGAATACCGAGGAAAAACGATGCGATTTTATCAAACAGGGTGGGCGACGGCTCCTCTGCCTGAACCTCCCATTCGGGATATAGCACCAGCGTGCCGATCACCCTTCCGTTCTGCACGAACAAAACCGTCCCCTCCGCCTGATCGGGCGATACGGGCGCATACTCAAAATTCGGAAGCTGTATCCGAATCTCACAGGTGTTTTCGGAGCCTTTCGGAAGCCACACGGTCAGCTCCCGACAATTTGAACAGCGAACACGATCGGTTACCCCGCCTTCCAGCAGAAGCTCTGCGGTAATCTCACCCGGCATTGCCAGCGTCACCTTTTCAAAGCAGGAAAACCCGTAGTCCAGCATGGCGGTGTGATCCCGCCAGTCGTCGGGATCCCGCAGGGTCACGGCGATCAGGGTCAGTCCGTCCCTTTCCGCCGCAGACACAAGACACCTTCCCGTCCGCATGGTATAGCCGGTTTTGACGCCGATCGCCCCGTCATAGGACATCAGCAATCGGTTGTGATTGGTAAACCATCTCGTTATCCCGGACAGTGAGGTGGACACATACTTCTGTTCGGAAACAATCTCACGGAATTCGGGATTTTCCATGGCACGGGCGGTAATTTCGGCAAGATCTGCCGCCGAAGTATAATGATCGGGATCGTCCAGACCGTGCGGATTGCAGAAATGGGTATTGGTAAGCCCCATCTCCTTTGCCCGCTTATTCATCAGCTCCGCAAAGCTCTCCACACTGCCCGAAACGGCGATGGCAATGGCGGTAGCCGCATCGTTGGCGCTCTGCAAAAGCAGAGCATGAAGCAGATCGCCGAGGGTGATCTGCTCCCCGGCAATCAGGTAGGCAGAGGATCCCTCTACCCCCACAGCCTCCTTCGGAACCGTGATGACACTGTCGGCGGGAAGCTGTTCGATCGCAACCAGCGCCGTCATGATTTTGGTAGTGCTTGCCATGGGCAGGCGGGCATCGCTGTTCTTTTCGAACAGCACCGTTCCGTCCGCAGACCGTAGAATGGCCGCCTGTGCGGAAACCGTCGGAAGGGACGCACCGATCTCCTCTGCCTGCAGGAAAGCGGCAGAGGAACCGAAAAGGAGCAGTATTCCCATTACCACCGCAAAAAAGCGGATCCCCGTACCCATACTCCGGTGCAAAGACGATCATCCTCTCTCATTTGAATCGTTTCATTCTATGAGAGAGGACTGTTCTTTATGCCTCGGGTTCTGCCTTGGATTCGGCGGCAGGATCGACCGGAGCGGTCTTATCATCTGCAGAAGCAGGTGCATTTTCGGCATCCGCAGAACCGTCGTCCGATTTTGCCGGCTCATCGTTGTTTTTCTTCTTTTTGATCAGCTTCAGAATCTTCTCCACGATTTCGGGAGAACGCTCGGCGAAATCCACAATTTTGTCGATCTTGTCGGGAGCGGGAGCGCCGTTGGATACGCCGGGGGCGCTGACGGGCAGATATTCCACACTGCCGTCCGCCTTGGTAATCAGGAATCCTACCGGCGTCAAAGTCACGCCGGTTCCGCCGCCTCCGCCGAAATTGGCAGATTTCTGCGTCGGAGTGACATTCTTGCCGAAAAAGTCCACACCGCCGGAAGCATACCCCATAGCAACCTTGGAAACGGGAATGATCACCGTCCCGCCGGTGGTGGCAACCGGCTGTCCCACAACCGTGTTGACATCAATGATTTCTTTGATGTTTGAGAGCGAGGTGTTGATCACACCTGTCAGTTTACTTTCTTCCATTTCTGTTACCTCCGTATATCTATATGTTCCATTATCCCTTTGAATTTGCCGTTGTATTTGATTTTTCGGGATCGAAAAACCGCTTTCGGATAAATCCGCCCAGCGCCGCAAAGATCATGGCAAAGAGATGCCAGACACGCAGGCGGAAGATCAAATGAACATCTGCCGTGGATTTTTCCGACAGAAAATCGGCTTCCACCGAGATGTTTTCTCTGTGTTTTGCCTTAAAATTGGTGATCGTGGACAGAATCTCGATCAAATATGCCACACCCTGACTGACCATCCCGTACAGCATTGCCGTCTTGGCGGCATCCTCACCGGCAACGGTGATTTTCAGTCTGACCGCTTCAATCCGAAAATGCTTTCCGAAGCTCCGGACCAGACCCTTGACCATTTCGAGAATCTGACCGACCAGATCCAGAATGTCGGCAACGCTTTTCTTCGGCTTCTTTGGAGCCGGCTTCTTTTCAGGTGCGCAGGCTTTTTTCGCAGCCTCGGCCTGTTTCTTCTTTTCCAGCTTTTTCAGGGATTTTTCCTGCTTTTTTTGCTCCTTTGCCGCCTTTTTTGCCAGCATCTTCCGATAACGCTTGGGTGAATACTTCTCGGGATTCGGCACCTTTTTCTTTCCCGGCACCAGCCGGATATTTATAAACAGGATCCGAAGGGAAAGGACCAACTGACCGTCGTAGATCAGAATCAGATTTGCCCGAAGCATACCCACCAGCCAGAAAAAGAGCAGAATACAGCCGATGACAATCCATGCAGTCAAACACGATCACCTCCCTTTCATGATTCTTCCGAATTATTCGTCATTATTCGTCGATTTTTTTGACCTCATAACACTGGGAAATCCGCGCGGGATAGCTTTCCAGAATCATTCCGTTATAACAGATCACCACCCGATCCCCCACTGCCAGATCGGACAAAGCGATGGCATTTCCCGACCCGTCAATGACCGGATCGGATGCAGACACCGATACGACAATGAGATCGGAAGACCTTGCCTCACTGGACTCCTCGTCGGGGATGACGGTCAGAGAATACTTTCCGATATCGGACACCGTCGCCCTAAAGGTCGTGCGGACGCCCGAGTCCACATACTCGGTGGCATCAATATAGTCGTTAGCCTCTTGCTCACTGAGAAGTTTACTGCCGCAGGACAGGCAGAAAAGGGCGGTCAACAGAAGCATCAGGGCGAAAACAAGTTTTTTCACGGCAAATCCCCCTTATAGCGGGCTTATGGTTCAGATTCCTTCGATGGTGACGGCTTCTTCGCCGCTTTTCTCAGTATCCGTAGGCTTTGGCAGTTCGTCCAGCGACTCCACGCCGAATACACGGAGAAAATCGTCGGTAGTTCCGTACAGATTGGGTTTTCCGGGAACATCCAGCCGTCCCTTGACTTCAATCAGCGATTTTTCAGACAGCACCGACAGAGCATAACCCGAATCCACTCCTCGGATCTGCTCGATCACAGCCTTTGTGATGGGCTGATTATAGGCGATGATCGCCAGCACCTCCAGACAGGCATTGGACAGCTTCCCTCTCTGACGGATTCCCAAAGCAAGACGGATATAATCCTCGTACTTTTCCTTGGTGCAGAGCTGGACCGATCTCCCAAGGGTCACAATCTGGATTCCCCGATGCCCGGTCTGATAGTTCTCCTTCATGCGGTCGATAATTTCCTTGACACAGGACACGGGAAGGGAGAGAATCTCGGCAATTCTGGCATATTCCAAAGGATAGCCTGCGGCGAACAGCATGGCCTCGATGATTTCTTCGGCTTCCTCGTCGGACACCGAAAATTCGGTTTGATTCTGGAATTCTGACATCAGGCAGACTCCTTACGGTTCATTTTAATCATGGGGTTTTCATCGTCTCCGTAGCAGGAGATTCTGCCGGTACGGATCAGGGTAAGAATCGCCATAAAGGATGCGATCAGATCACTCTTGGTCTCGGATGTAAGCAGAAGATCCTCAAAGCTCTGGTCACCCAGCTTTCTCAGTCTGCGGAGGATGGAAAACAGCTTCTCGGGAATGGGGGTGATTTTACGGGTCAGAATGGAGTTCAGGGTCTTGATCGGTACATCGGTGCGGTTTTCCCTCTCCGACTTCAACCGAAGCAGCATCCGATCAAAGGCCTTGGTCAGTTGTTCTGTCGTATGGTCGCAGACATAGGTCCGGTCGATGCCGACCTCGTCGGTTTCCTTGACAAAACGCCCCTGATAATCCTGATACCGCTCCCGGAGCATTCCCGCCTCCAGTTTTGCCTTGCGGTATTCCAGAAGGGCATCCACCAGTTCTTTTCTGGGGTCCTCTGCCTTCTCGGATTCGGGCTTGGGCAGAAGCATCTTGCTTTTGATCAGCATCAGACGGGATGCCATTTCGAGAAATTCACCGGCGACATCCATATCCAGCTTCTGCATTTGGTCGATTGTTTCCATATACTGATCAAAAATCAGGGTGATGGGAATATCGTAAATGCTGACCTTATTCTTGGCGATCAGCGCCAAAAGGAGATCGAGGGGGCCCTCGAAAACCTCCAGTTTGAATGAAAGTTCCTGAGTTTCCATATGATCCCTCAAAACAGGGCAAACAGTGCGGCTATGCCGTTCCAGACGGCATTCACCAAAGCGGTCATTCCCGATATCAGCAGATCGGACAGATATCCGAAAGGAAGCGTGAGAACTCCGGTACAGATCAGGATCAGGACGACAAGCATGATGATCCGCTCATACTTCATGACGGAAAAATAGAGTCGATCGGGCAGGAATACGAAGGCGATACGGGAACCGTCGAAAGGCGGAACGGGAAGAAGATTGAAAACGGCAAGATAGGCATTCAGGGTGATAAAATTCTGGATAAACAGATAGATGGCAAGCTGCCAGACATAGGCGGGATCGTAGTAGACAGAGCCTCCATACTCAAACACATGGGAAAACACATTGCAGTGACCCAAGATCACAAACACGATCACACCGATAAACGACAGCAGTATATTGGCACAGGGTCCCGCCAGAGCGGTCAAAGCCATTCCCCGCTTGGGCTTCTTATAATATCTGGCATTGACCGGCACCGGCTTTGCCCATCCGATGCCGAAAATCAGCATGGAGAGCGCTCCGATGGGATCCAGATGCTTTAAAGGGTTCAGCGATAATCTGCCGAGATTATAGGCAGTGGGATCCCCCTGCTTATAGGAGACATATCCGTGTGCAACTTCGTGTACGGTCAGAGAGATCAGGATGATCGGAAGTGTCAGCAAAAGTACGACCAACATTTCACGGGCACTCATTCCCGATCTCAGGTAGTTCAGCAGCATGAAAAACGCTCTCCTTTTTACTTATGGTTCAGATATCGTTACGGTAAAGATCCTCATAGGACTCCCGACGGATAACCAACCGATCCGTGCCGTCCTTTACGAAGACCATGGCAGGTCTGGGAACCCGGTTATAGTTGGACGCCATGGAATAGTTGTAGGCACCCGTCACCAGCACGGCAAGGATATCTCCCCGCTCGGCGGGCTGGATCATCATATTCTCGCCGATCAGATCGCCCGATTCGCAGCATCTGCCGGCAACAGTACAGCAGAGCGTCTTGGGTTCTGCCGCCTTATTGGCAATCAGTGCGGTATATCTGGACTGATAAAGGGCATAACGGGGGTTGTCGGTCATGCCGCCGTCCACCGATACATAGGTGCGCACACCCTCGATTTCCTTGACGCTGCCCACGGTATACAGGGTCAGTCCTGCGGCGGCGACGATGGACCGTCCCGGCTCCATGAGGATGGCGGGCCTGTTCAGGTGATAGCTTGCGCAAAGGCTGTCCAGTGCGGCACCGATCGCACGGATATTGTTCTCATAATCCACCTTGGGATCGTTTTCGGTGTAGGCAACACCGAATCCACCGCCCAGATTGATCTTTTTTGCCTCATATCCGGTTTTTTCTTTCATATCCGCCATGAATTCAATCATGACCTGAATCTGATCCAGATAAGGCTGGCTCTCAAAAGTCTGAGATCCGATATGGCTGTGAAAGCCTTCCAGAAGAACATTCTTCTTGGATAAGGTCAGACGAACCAGTTTTTCCGCCTGTCCCGTTACAATGGGGGTGCCGAATTTGGAATCCAGTTCGCCGGTGGAGATGGCTTTCTGGGTATGGGGATCAATATTGGGCGTCAGCCGAAGCATAATGGGCTGAACTTTGCCCATCTCCCCGGCAATCCGATCCAGAGCCTCCAGTTCCTCAAAGGAATCCACCATAAATTCGCCGATTCCCGCTTCCATAGCGGCGCAAATTTCACGATCGGTCTTGTTGTTCCCGTGAAGGCAGGCGTCTTTCAGCGGGAAACCTGCCGCTTTTGCGGTATACAGTTCCCCGAGGGAAACCAGGTCCACATGAATTCCCTCATCGGCGGCGATACGGTACATTTCCTTACAGGAAAGAGCCTTACTTGCGTAATGAATTCCGCTTCCCTTCCCGAAATACCGTTCTGTGGCAGTCTTATAGATGCGCATATTCCTACGGACGGTATTTTCGTCCATGACATAAAGAGGGGTTCCGTATTTACGGGCAAGCTCTACCGTATCGGCAGAGCCGATGGTGAGATGTCCGTTTTCGCCGATTTGATAACAGGGGTGCAGCATTTTTCAGGTTTCTCCTTGATTTTCTTGGTTCTGTTTTTATATTACGGCAGATTATGCCAAATATTTTCCGATCTCGCGGATGACTTCGTCCTTTCCTTCTCCGCTTTCCGCAGAAAAGGGGATGAGAGTCCTTCCCTTCAGATACGGGCAGGAATACAGTCTTTCCATCGCCTTGACCCGCTCGGTCTTGTTCAGTTTATCCGCCTTTGTGGCAATGACAAAGAAGGGAAAGCCGACTCTCGTCAGATAGTCCAGCATGGTCAGATCGTCGGCAGTGGGGCCCACCTTGAGATCAATCAGCTGGGCGACCGCCGCAATGCGGTCGTTTTTCTGCTTTCCGTTGCCGAAATAGCCGTCGGTCAGTTCCGACCATCTGGCACGGTCCTCTCCGGCACGCTTGGCATATCCGTACCCGGGCAGATCCACAAGATACAGACTGCCGTCCACTGCATAAAAGTTGACGGTTACCGTCTTTCCGGGGCTGGAGCTGACCCGTGCCAGCGATTTTCTGCCGATCAGACGGTTGATCAGTGAGCTTTTTCCCACATTGGACCGTCCCGACAGGGCGATCTGCGGCAGTGAATCGGTCGGAAACTGACTTTTCAGACCGGCAGTGATGAAAAGTGTTGTTTTTTGAAAATTGGGTTCCATCGAAGATCCCGCCTTTCTGATTTTACATGGCAGTGTCCGAAATACTCTCACTGTTTTTTGCGGATTTCGGCGTGGGGAAAACATTCAGTCGCTTATCCTCGGCATTCTCACCCGAATCCAAGGGGAGTTTTGCAGGGACAAGGGCAACAGAGAGAACTTCGTCTACAGTTGAGCAGAAGACGAACTTCATGCCCTCCTTTATGTAGTCGTCCAGACGCTCGTAATCGGGCTTGTTGTCTGACGGAATCAGAACAGTCTTAATTCCCGCCTTATAGGCCGCCATGGTCTTCTCCCGCAGTCCGCCGATAGCGAGAACCCTTCCGTGAAGGGTCACTTCACCGGTCATTGCCACATCCCGACGGACGGGAGTTCCCGAAAGCTCGCTGGCCAGCGCTGTCACGATGGTAACGCCGGCGCTGGGTCCGTCTTTGGGTACGGCTCCCTCGGGAAAATGAATGTGCAGATCCTTGGTTTTATGAAAATCCGGGGCAATTCCCAGCTTTTTCACACGGGTGCGAATCACCGACAGGGCAATCTTCGCCGATTCGATCATGACATCGCCCAGCGATCCGGTCAGTTCCAGTTTACCCGTTCCCTCCATGGAAACGGCTTCCACCTTCAGCAGGTCGCCGCCCACCTCGGTGTAGGCAAGACCGTTGACCACGCCGATCTCATCAGAGGGGGACAGAGTCTCGTCCAACACCTTGGGGTTTCCGAGATAGGACACAAGATCGGATTTGGTAATTCTATACGACTTCTTTTCGGGATTTTCCACCATTTTTCTTGCCACTTTTCGGCAAAGTGCGGCGATTTCCCGTTCCAATCCGCGGACGCCCGCCTCATGGGTATAGTGGTCGATGATCTCCATCAGGGCGTCGTCGTCAATGCGCACCTGACGCTTATTCATGCCGTGCTTGGACAGTTGTTTTCCCACCAGATGATTCTTGGCAATGGACAGCTTTTCCGAACGGCTGTAAGATTTCAGTTCAATGATCTCCATCCTGTCCAGAAGAGGACGGGGGATGGTGTCCAGCGTGTTGGCAGTGGCGATAAAGAGACAGTCGGACAGATCGAAGGGCAGTTCGATGAAGTGATCCCGGAAGGTCTTGTTCTGATCGGGGTCCAGCACCTCAAGAAGAGCAGAGGCAGGATCGCCGTGGGCATCCCGGGTCAGTTTGTCGATCTCGTCCAGCAGAATCAGGGGGTTGGAAGTTTTGGCGTCGATCAGGGCATTGATAATCCGACCGGGCATGGCGCCGATATAGGTCTTCCGATGTCCTCTGATATCCGCCTCGTCCCGAACGCCGCCCAGCGACACACGGACATATTTCCGTTTCAGGGCATGGGCAATGGAGGCAGCCACCGATGTTTTACCGACACCGGGCGCACCAACCAGACAGAGAATCTGATTCTTGTTCCCGTTCGCCAGCTTGCGGACGGCGATGAATTCCAGAATCCGATCCTTGATCTCCTTCATGCCGTCGTGATCCCTTTCCAGAATCTTGGATGCGGCGTCAAGATCCAGCCGATCGGTGGAGGTTTTACCCCAGGGAAGCTCCAGACAGGTGTCCAGATAGGTTTTGATCACATTGGATTCGGGCGAGCCGAAGGACAGCTTGGACAGCTTGCGAAGTTCCTTCAGCAGCTTTTCCTTGTTGCTGTCCGGCATGGACAGGTGCATGATCTTCTGAGACATCTCGAAGTATTCGGAATCGCTGTCATCATCCTCGCCCAACTCCTCACGGATCACCCGCATCTGCTCACGCAGATAATAATCCCGCTGGTTCTCTTCGATTCTGGCGCGGGTCCGCTTGTGCAGATCCACCTCATTTTCGATCAAAGCCGCCTCTTCATCAAACAGTTCAACCAGCTTTTTCAGGCGGCGAATGGGGTCAAATTCATTGAGAATGGCCTGTTTATGATCCATACGGATAAAAACACTGCCCGCAATGAAGTCTGCCAACTGTCCGGGATTCTCGGTTCTGCGAACCGCATCGGTCATTTCCTTGCTGAAGCCCGGAATCACCTTGGTAAAATGATCAAAGAAGTCCATGGCTTCATTTCTGAGGGAGGTCAGGGCGGGGCTGTCATGACCGTCTATGACGCTGACCGTTTTGCAGACCACATTTGCATAGTCAATCTCTCTGCCCAGGTTGCAGTCGAGCAGTTCCGCACGGCAGAGGCACTCGAAGGTCACCGTCAGCATGGTTTCGGTTTCTCCGGGAATGACCTCCTTGATTTTAGCTACAACGCCCACCTTGCCGAAGTCTTTTTTGGAAGTGGGAAACATGATTCCGGGGCGTGAGGTTGAAATCAGGAATACGCAGTCATCCACACCGGATTTCAGCGCCATAAAGGATTTATTGTCATCCAAGGTAACTCTGAGGGGAATCGAAGGAAAAGCGACGCTCTGCCTCAGAATCACCATGGGAAAGGTTTGTTCTTTGGTTTTTTCGGTTAGTGTTGCCATTTTTTATCTCCTAACAGGCAAAGTGCCCGGTTCACCAATCAATATTGATTCTTCTTATTTTAGCATACTTTTTCATCAAAATCAAGATGTTTGAACAGATGTTTACATTTTATTCAATTCCTTGACAAACGGTTTTTTCTGTGCTATAATGGCAAAGGACGAATTTCTCCGTTTTTTGCGACAGGTCTTCGTACCAAGTCCAAATACCAGAAAGGTTAAACCCATGAACAGACAGCTTTTTCACTTTGAGCCTCCGAAAGGATGGATGAACGATCCAAACGGTCTTTGTCAAAAGGACGGCGTTTACCACATTTTTTATCAACACAATCCCTATTCACTGAAATGGGACAGGATGCATTGGGGTCACGCAACCTCTTCCGATCTGCTCCATTTTGAGCATCAGCCCATTGCCCTCTTTCCCGACGAACCCTATGAAAACGAGGGCGGTTGTTTCTCCGGCTCTGCCATCGTCAAAGACGGCGTTATTCATCTGTTTTACACCTCCGTTTCCCGCGAAATGGGACAAACTCAGTCCACGGCAACCTGCACGGACGGTCTTCATTTCGTCAAATCGGAGGAAAATCCTCTGATTATCACACCGCCGGCAGGTTCCAACCGGGACTTCCGGGATCCGAAGGTCAGTTTGATCGACGGTCACTATTACATGGTGGTAGCAGGCGGTGAAAACGGTGTGGGTATGATCTTCCTTTACCGTTCGGATGATCTGACGCACTGGGAGTCTTTGGGAATCCTTCTCTCGGGCAGTGAGTATGGTCCGATTCTGGAATGCCCCGATTTCTTCAAAATGGGGGACAAATACTTCCTGTCCTTCTCCATGGTCTCCGATCACCCCTATCGGGTCATCACGCTGGTGGGCGATTTTGACGGTCAGACCTTTTCTCCCGAAAAGCGATTCGACACCGAATCGGGACCCGACTATTATGCTCCCCAGTCCTTTGCCGACGAGTCGGGAAGGCGGATTTCCTTCGGCTGGATACATACCTGGCGGGAAGAACGCCCGAAAAGCGATGTTACCACCGGCGCACTGACCGTTCCCCGTGAGGTCAGCTACGAAAACGGCATTCTGCGGCACTACCCGATCAAGGCTCTGCAAAATCTTCTTGTGACGAGCGACCCCCATGTACTCGTGGAAGGGAATAAAATTCGCCTGTTCGACGGAAGAAAGGTTCTCTGTGAAAGAGAATACCCCCACATCGACTGTGTGGAGGTACTTCGGGATCTGAACATCATAGAGGTGTTCGTCAACAAGGGCGAATACACGGCGACCTTCTGGTATTTTGAATAAAAGGGGCTCCTGCACCGAAAAACGGTGCAGGAGCTTTGTTGGTCATAGCTTATTCAGCCTCATACATCCCAAGCTCGCTGTAAACCGGGATGGTGAGAACGTACATCTCGTTTTCGATTCTGGTATTGAATGAGTAATCAAAATAGTTCTCATCAGTCTTTTTGGCTTCCAATTGGATGGCTTCCGGAAGAGTGAGTGCAACCAAAATGAAATCGCCGAACATATCGTGGTTGACGCTGTGGTTCCGGATCACCTCATAGCCAAGGGACTCGAAGTGATCTTCTTCCTGCTTCAAAACCGCCTTTCGTGTAGCGTCATCGGTAATGCCCAAGGCATCGGCATTATACCGATCGCCGGGATAGGTATCTTCATCCATCGCATCCGCCACACCGCAGATATAGACCTTTGCGACAAATTTATGATCGGTCAGATATTGGCCAAAATCCTTCAGGTACTGCTCATTGGCTGTTTCCCCTTTCAGATTCTCCCAATTCCAGACATCGGAAGAAACAACAAACAGCCTCTGTCCTCCCCAGGGAGTTCCCTCACACAGCCCGAACGGGAATACACCAATTCCATAGGTGTCCATATATTCAACATCCGTATACCATACCAGATCATTCCGAACCGGACATTCCGCCTTATATGCATCCGACTGGTAGTAGGACAGGTCTGATTTATCTATGGGATTTTCCTTCGTGGTCGGTGCGGTCGTACTTACTTCAGCCTTGGAGCTGTTCGAATTCTGAAAACCGCCCTCCTTTGGATCGGAATTCCCGGCTTGTGTCAAATCTGCGCATCCCACAAGCATGGTTAGCACAAGAAGAAAAGGGAATCCTCTCGTCAGTAATTTCATTGTAAATCCTCCTCATTATTGAATGACATATGAATACGAATAGAAAACATCATATGAAGGCCTTCTGCCGTCAACATATTCACAACTGTTATTTTTCACATATGCAACCGACAATCTACGAGTATGACCTGCTAACAAATTAACTGAGAATGTATTAGTATTTCCTTCAAATGTGTTAAAGATCGGAAAATCATATGTACCCGAATTCAAGAGTTGATAAGCTCTGTAGCAATCAAGCGTACCCGCCCCATACTTTTCATATCCTGCTCTCTCTATTGAACCATATAAACAATATTGGTACATTCCCGTTCTAGTAGATGCACTTATTACAGCCTTTGTTAATTCCGGAGCTATAGTCAAATCAGAACAATGTTGCATCAACAAAGCAATTGCTCCTGCAACAGTAGGAGATGAATAGCTAGTACCCGAACCAGAAATCTGAGTATCTGAATATGGATACAGATAGTACATCTGCCCAATTGCACAAAGATCGGGTCTATATGCCATGTTGGTATTCGACATGAGAGAATAGCATGACGTGGATTTAATAACTCCATTGCTATCTACATTTCCTACAGCTATAGCATTATATGAAGCCGCAATACTACTGATATGATTAATTGTAACGCCACGACTTTCATCCAAATTGGCATTAGCAGCTACAATGACAACATAATAATCATGTACCATATGATCGGGAAATAATGGCTGACATAGGATACCTCAAGCCCATCAAGGTTATCTTCTGCGAATCTGCCGTTCCATTCCTCGTACAACTCAGCATAGCTTCTTCTCTGTACCATGATCAGTTCTTGCACGGTATCGCCGTCAAGCTCCAAATCCGAAGAACTCAGCATTTGACGGAGATTGTAAATAGGCGGACATTCTTCACCACGTTCAATAAGCTGTACCGCCTCTTCAAGATCAATCTGATCCTCAAGATCGGATGCGTCCAGATCGGGAAGAGTTACTTCCACCGACAGCTTTTCTCCCGGAGATGCCTCTGACATTGTTGCACGCAAATCGGCATCAATAACCTGTGCATGAATGCTCTCCACTGCAGTAGCATATGAGGATAATCCACTACCTGCCAACATGAAAGCAATCAATACCACCGCTACCCTTTTTTCATAAATAAAACCTCTTTCTATTTTTTACGTTTTACGCATTTGTATTATATCACTTATTTTTGTTTTTGTCAACCAGTATTATGCACTATATTTTATTACTACCTTGTTGATTTTTCACAACTTTCACCAAAAATCGGGAAGCAAATATGTGGTTTTGAACACAAAAAGCACCTTCGGACTTTGAATCCAAAGGTGCTTTTGGGGTAAAGTAACCCTTATTCCACCGATATGATATAATAGTACAGCGGCTGTCCGCCGGGAAGAACGCTGACCTCCACATCGTCGCCGAGAACCTCCTGAAGGTGTGCGGCGGCGGCCTCTGCCTCCTGCTCGGTAACATCTTCACCGTAGAAAAGGGTAACAAAAGATGCGTCCCGCATATGCTCAGTCAGTTTATCCATGCAATCGTCTCTGGTATCGCTGATATAAGTGACCTTATGATTGACCAGCCCCAGAATTTGACCTTCACGGATGGTCTGACCGTCAAATTCGCTGTTTCTTGCGGCAAAGGTCATATCCAGCGTCAGGACATTGGATGCCGCAGATGTCATGTTGGTGCTGTTCTCATCGGGCGTTTCTTCGGGATTGAACGCCATCATGGCGGCAACGCCCTGAGGGGTGCTGACCGTCGGAATCACAATCACCGTCTTCTCCTCGCACAGCTTACTGCACTGATTGGCAACCAGACAGATATTGCTGTTATTGGGCAGAAGATAGACAATCTCGCTGGGAGTCGCAAGGACGGCATCCAGAAGCTGCTCGGTAGAGGGATTCATGGTCTGACCGCCATGGACGAAATGATCGACGCCCAGATCGGCAAAGACATTCTTGATTCCGTCGCCGGGGGTGACGGCGACAAAGCCGTACTGCTTTTCGGCGGGAGCCACACGAGGTTTTTTCTCCTCGGCGGGAGCCGATTCGGACTCCACCAGCTGAGTATGCTGATTCTTCATATTCTCAACTTTGACCGTGTAGAGGGTGCCATACTTCAGCGCCTCTGACAGGACGGACCCGGGATCCTTGGTATGGACATGAACCTTGATGATCTCGCTGTCATCCACGAAAACGGCGCTGTCCCCTGCCGAAAGAACGAACTGACGGAAGGCGTCCACGGTTCCCTCTCCGGCATATTCGGGAGATTTGGTGACAATGCACTCGGTACAGTAGGGATTTACGATATTTTCGGTTTCAAAAATAGAGAAATCGGCTGATTTTGCCCGTTCGGGAGCGGTTTCCTTAGCGGAACGGACCGGCTGATTTTTCAGTGCCGCACGCATTCCGTCCAGAATGGCGAGGAATCCTGCGCCGCCGGCATCCACCACATTGGCCTGCTTCAGGACAGGGAGCATTTCGGGCGTTTTCTTCAGGGTTGCGTCGGCAACCTCGACCATATAATCAAACAGATTCTCGACGCCGTAATCGGAATTGACCGCCTTCTGGAGTCCGGTATCCACGCAGGCGCGCATGACGGTCAGAATGGTACCCTCTGTGGGGTACTGTACCGCCTTATATGCCTCGTCAACACCCTGCTGGAAGGCATGGAGAATGTCCACGGCATCCACGGTGTCCATTCCCTTGAAGCCCTTGGCAAGCCCCCGGAAGAAGAGAGAGAGAATTACGCCCGAATTTCCTCTGGCGGAGCGCAGGCACATACTTGCCACTTTATCCGCACACTCGGAAAGAGAACCGCTCATATCGCTGAGTTCTCTGCGGGTGGCGCTCATGGTCATACTCATATTGGATCCGGTATCCCCGTCGGGTACCGGGAAGACATTCAAATCGTTGATCTGTTCCTTTTGGTTGTCAATTGCATTTGCAGCGGAAACCACCATGCTTACATAGGTGGCACCGTCCAGTTTCACGGTGGATTCGTTTTGAATTGGCTTGTTTTCACTCATACAGAAAGGATCCCCTTAATACTTTATTCAAAATCCTGACACAATAGGTACGAAGGTCATATGCGTATTCTAGCACAAATATTTTTGATTGTCAAGAGGGAAATCGGGTATAACAACGACTTTTGCAGACAAAAAAAGAAAGATTTGTCGAAAATGGTTCCACAGCGGACAAACAGGATGCCTTTTGCAGGTACTTCCCGCAAAAGGCATTCGGATATGTATTTACACAAGGATGCGTCAATAATGCTTCGATTATTCCCGGGCGCTTCCTTCGGCTTTCGTGGATCGGAAGATGACGCCTGCCACACGGGGACCCGAATGAGACGCCACGATGGGATTGATCTGATAAAACTCCACC
>JBJDZJ010000062.1:0-3402 GCA_051867915.1 Eubacteriales bacterium | reverse complement strand
TTTGGTCGGAGTGACAGGATTCGAACCTGCGGCATCGACGTCCCAAACGTCGCGCGCTACCAGCTGCGCCACACCCCGAAGTGTGTAAAATATTCAATTTTTGCGGTTTTTCCGTAAGTGGTCAAATCTGTGGTCAAAACATTTTGTTGGTGTTTTTTTGAAAATGGAAACTATCGAAAAAGTCAGTGTTTTCAAGGCTTTTCGGGCTTTTTGAAAACTTGCAACGGAAAACCGCCTGCATGCTCCCAAAGCAGGCGCGCTACCATCTGCGCTACATCCCGATTTCCTTCCCTTATGATGGCGAGTGCCATCATAAGGGATTACATTTTTCTTTACTTTACCAGTTCCAGAATTTCCTCTTTACTGATGACTCCGATGGAGGTATCCGCCAGATCGCCGTTCTTGAAGATCAGAAGCGTGGGGACGCTGCGGATCATGAACTTCAGCGACACTTCAGGGCATTCCTCGGCATCCAGTTTATAGAACTTCACTTCCGGGCATTCCTCTGCGGCGGCTGCCACGATGGGCGCCATCATCTTACAGGGTCCGCACCAGGTCGTATACACATCCACCAGAACCGTTCCCTCGGCAGTGGCGGCATCAAAATCGTCATCATGAAGTTTTTGGACTTCCATTACCTACAACCTATCCTTTCCAAGTCATTCCTGTTTTCCGAAATCTTACTTTTTCATTGAAATTGCGGCCTTTGCTTTGGAAGCAATATTGGCGGGCGTCAGACCGTAATGCTCCAACAGTTCGGGGACCTTGCCCGATCTGCCGAACACATCCTGGGTTCCGACCCGAAGGACGGGAACCGGGCAGGCTCCGCACAGGGTCTCGCAGACCGCTCCCCCGAGACCGCCGATCACATTATGCTCCTCGGCTGTGACCACTGCGCCTGTCTTTGCGGCAGAGGCGACGATCAGATCACGGTCGATGGGCTTGATGGTGGGCAGATCAATGACCTCGGCGGATATTCCGTCGTTGGCCAGAAGCTGTCTTGCGTTCAGGGCGGCATCTACCATAATGCCGGTGGCGATGATGGTGACATCCTTACCCGGGCAAAGCAGATAGCCCTTGCCGATCTCAAACTTGAAGTCTGCGGGATCGAAAATCACCGGCACGGCGTACCGACCGAAGCGCATATAGACGGGGCCGTTCCACTTGGCAGCCGCTTCGACTGCCGCTCTCGCCTCGGTATCGTCGGCGGGATTCAGAATCGTCATACCGGGGATGGTCCGCATCAGCGCCAGATCCTCCAGGCACTGATGGGTTGCGCCGTCCTCACCTACCGTGATTCCGGCATGGGTCGCGCCGATTTTTACATTCAGATGGGGATAGCCCACGATATTGCGCACCTGATCGAAGGCGCGTCCTGCGGCGAACATGGCAAAGGAGGAGCAGAACGGAATCTTTCCGCAGGAAGCAAGGCCTGCGGCAACCGAAATCATGTTGGCTTCGGCGATACCGCAATCAAAGAAGCGGTCGGGAAACTGCTTCTTGAAATAGACGGTTTTGGTGGATTCGCAAAGATCGGCATCCAGCACCACGACATTTTCATTGGCGGCGCCCAGTTTAACCAGGGCGGAGCCGTAGGATTCTCTTGTTGCAATCTTGACAGCCATCAGATCTCACCCCCAAGTTCCTTCATTGCCTGAGCATACTGCTCTGCATTGGGCGCACTTCCGTGCCATTTGGCGTTATTCTCCATAAAGGAAACGCCCTTTCCCTTCACCGTCCGACAGATAATCACGGAGGGCTTTCCCTTGACCTCTCCGGCATGAGCCAGGGCGCCGAGAATCTCTTCGATATTGTGCCCGTCCACGATTGAAACATCCCATCCGAATGCCGAAAACTTCTGATCGAAGGGGGTAGGATTCATGACATCGGTGATCTTTCCGCCGATTTGCAGACCGTTGAAGTCCACCATGGCAACCAGATTGTCCAGTTTATAATGAGCGGCAAGCATTGCCGCCTCCCAGACTTCTCCCTCCTGGCATTCTCCGTCGCCGAGAATGGTATAAACACGGAAGCGATCTCTTCCTGCCAGTGCCATACCGCAGGCTGCCGAAATGCCCATGCCCAGAGAACCGGTGGACATATCCACGCCGGGAATATGCTTCATATCGGGATGACCTTGCAGTCTGCTGTCAATGGAGCGGAAGGTGGTCAATTCGGACACATCGAAATAGCCCCGCAGAGCCAGAGCAGAATAGTATGCGGGAGCGCAGTGGCCCTTGGACAGGACGAAACGGTCCCGATTTTCGTCTTTCGGATGGGCGGGATCCACTTTCATCTCGTCAAAATAAAGGCAGGCGAGCATTTCCGCAATGGACAGCGATCCACCCGGATGTCCGCTGTTT
The DNA here is from genome assembly GCA_051867915.1 of Eubacteriales bacterium. Lineage (GTDB taxonomy): Bacteria > Bacillota > Clostridia > Oscillospirales > CAG-272 > CAKSQF01. The sequence continues at coordinate 1,039 of JBJDZJ010000062.1, read as the reverse complement.
GCGCTGTAAACCGCCTTGACGGCGTTGATCCGAATCTGACGGGCCGTTTCGGTCAGCTGCCGGATTTTCTCATCATTCATGTTTGTCTCCCATTCCGCTTTCGGCGGATCATTCTTTTCGGTATTCGGTATCCGGGGTCAGCAAAGTGAAAAAAATGGAATTTTGATGCCCCGGAAGGCAGTGGCCCTCTTGCCGCCGCCATGTTATTTATTCTACCATCTTTTTTCGAAAATGTCAACTCTTATTCGGTATTTTTTTGAATTTTTCTGAAAATCCCTTTTTCTCAAAACAAATGCCCCGATCAAACTTTCAGAATCTGTTGACAAATCCGATCTTTTGTGGTATAGTATCATTTGGAATATTTTGTTCGAAAAAAACGGGACACATAAAGAAAGGCATGGTCATAGAAAAGCATGAAGATTCTGGTGGTCGGATGCGGAAAAATCGGAACGGCAATTCTTGCCTCGCTGTCAGCAGAGGGGCATGACATTACCGCCATTGATATCAGTCAAAGCGTCCTTGAGGAAATCACCAATGTATACGATGTCATGAGCGTCTGCGGAAACGGAGCAGACTGCGAGACTCTGAAGGAAGCGGGCGCACCCAAGGCCGACATGGTGGTTTCTGTGACCCATTCGGATGAAATGAATATGCTGACCTGCTTTCTGGCGGGCAAAATGGGGGCAAAGCACACCATTGCAAGAATCCGCAATCCCGAGTACAACGACAAGAGTCTGGATTTTCTAAAACAGCAGCTGGGGCTTTCCATGGCGATCAATCCCGAATATCTGGCGGCTCAGGAGCTGTACCATATGCTGAAGTTGCCCACTGCGGCGAAGATCGAATCCTTCTCCAGAGGCAACTTTGAGATGATCGAACTGAAGCTCAAGGGCGACTCTCCCCTGCTGAACACGACGCTGAGCGACTTGCGCAACCGTTATAAGGCGAATTTTCTGATCGGAGTCGTGCAACGGGAAAATGAGGTATACATCCCCGACGGCAATTTCATCCTTCGGGACGGCGACCGCATGGGTCTGCT
>JBJDZJ010000061.1:0-18156 GCA_051867915.1 Eubacteriales bacterium | reverse complement strand
ATCACTTTTTCCACTCCTCTTGCGTTTGGGGTCTCACATCTATTGTAACACTACACTATTTTTTTCAGATCGTTCATATTTTTGTCTTGACGATCGGATGAAAATGTTGTATAATAAAAATTGTATGTTTTCAGATCATTAAGATTTCGGATAAGGAAAGGTTCGGATGATGTTGATGGAAAAATTGAAGGAACTATATAAAAAATACAAGGAGCAGATTCTCTATCTGGTCTTCGGAGGCTTCACCACGCTGGTCAGTATGGGCAGTTACTGGATCTGCACCGAAAAAGCGGGGCTGTCTATCACCCTTTCCTACTGGATCTCCTGGATCCTCGCCGTTCTCTTCGCCTTCGTGACCAACAAGCTGTTCGTCTTTGACAGCAAAAAGACCTCCGAGAAAAAAACGGTCTTCGAACTGCTGACCTTTTTCGCCTGCCGAATTTTCACCGGTTTATTTGCTAACGGATTTCTGAAACTGACCGTCGATATGCTCCACTGGCACAACATGCTGATGAAACTGATCAGCAGTGTCATTGAGGTCGTTCTCAATTATATTTTCAGCAAGCTGATTGTTTTCCGCAAAAAAAGCAGCAAATAAGCAACAGACCAACCTGTATCTGCATTGAAAGGAGTCTTGTTATGATTCTGTTCACCGTCATTCCCTGTTACAACGAGGAAGAGGTGCTTCCCGAAACCTCCTCCCGTCTGCTAAAGAAGTACGAAACCCTGATTGAAGGGGGCGTCATCTCCGACAGGAGCCGGATTCTGTTCATCAACGACGGTTCCAAGGACAAGACATGGGAGATCATCGAAAAGCTCCACGGCGAGAATCCCCTGTTCACCGGAATCAATCTCAGCCGCAACAGAGGCCATCAGAACGCCCTTCTGGCAGGGCTTCTGAGTGCCGCAAAGTCCGCCGATGCGGCGATCTCCATGGATGCCGATCTCCAGGACGACATCGGCGCCATGGACGAAATGATCGCCAAATACAAGGACGGTTGCGACATCGTCTACGGTGTGCGCAGCAGCCGGAAGAAGGACAGCTTCTTCAAGCGGCAGACAGCCCAGTCCTTCTACCGCATGATGAAGGGAATGGGTGCCGATGTGGTCTACAATCATGCAGACTACCGTCTGATGAGCCGCCGCGCCCTTCTGGCGCTGTCCGAATACAAGGAAGTCAACCTGTTTCTCCGCGGAATCGTCCCCATGCTGGGATTCAAGAGCGATGTGGTCTACTACGAGCGTTCCGAACGCTTCGCCGGTCAGAGCAAATATCCCTTTAAAAAGATGATTGCCTTTGCCGTGGACGGCATCACATCCCTGAGCATCAAGCCCATCCGCATCATCACGGGACTGGGCATCACGATTTTCTTTTTGAGTTTTGTAATGCTGATCTATTCGGTGGTCCGCTTCTTCATGGGCGAGACCGTTTCGGGCTGGCCCTCGCTGATTATCTCGGTCTGGGCCATCGGCGGACTGATCCTGCTGTCCATCGGCGTGGTGGGCGAGTATATCGGCAAGATCTATCTGGAAACCAAGGAACGCCCCCGATATCATATAGAAAGGTATCTTGAAGATGAACAGACAAACGACCGCAGAGACGACAGCAACTGACATTTCAGGAGTACTGAACCGTCTGCTTGCCGCAGGAGAGCCCCTCGGCCCCTGCCCAAAAAAGGAGCGGCGGTGGGTCCTGCTCTTCTGTCTGCTGACCTCCTTCGCCGTCCTGCTGATCTGCACACGGTCTTCCCCTCTCTATCCCCTGAACGACTGGGTGGATTCCAACTGCTTTTTCACCGTAGGCAAGGGAATGTTCAACGGTCAGGTGGTCTATCGGGACCTATACGAGCAAAAGGGGATTCTGCTCTACTTTCTTCACGGGCTTTGCTGGCTGATCTCCCATGACAGCTTTCTCGGGGTCTTCTTTCTGGAGATCATTGCCGGAACCTTCTTCCTGTACTATTCCTACCTCACCATGCGGCTCTATTGCAAGAAAGTCTGTCTTGTCACCCTGCCCATCCTTTGGGCCCTCATCTGCTGTTCCAACAGTTTTGTGCTGGGAGACAGCGCCGAGGAACTGTGTCTGCCTCTGCTGGCATACGGTCTGTACATCTCCCTGCGCTCCCTGAAGGAGAAGACCCCCATGGGATGGAAGGAAGGACTCCTCATCGGCGTCACCTCGGGAGCGGTGCTTTGGATCAAGTTCTCCATGCTGGGCTTCTATCCGGGATGGATCGTGGTTCCCGCTGTCGTGCTGATCCGCTCCAAAAACTGGAAGGATCTTCTGCGGCTGATCGGCGGCATTGTCGGCGGCGTTTTGCTGATTACCCTTCCCTTTTTCCTGTATTTTGCCGTAAACGGCGCCCTTTCTGACTGGTTTGAGGTCTATTTCTACAACAACATCTTTCTCTATCACGGCGAATCCCCGTCCCTTTTATCAAGGCTTGTCACGGTATGGAAAGAGGTCTTCGGTCGGCTGGCAGTCAATCGGGGGTACGGAATCTTTGTCTGTCTGGGACTGATCTACTCCCTTTTTCGCCTGCATGCCTGCGAAAAACTCCAGATTTTTCTCACCTTTGCGGGACTTGCCGTTATCACCTTTTCCAACGGAACCGCCTATGCCTACTACATCCTGATTTTCGCCGTCTATGCCCCCTTTGGCATGATCTGTCTGGTTCGGCTGATTTTCGCCGCGGCGGAAGCGCTCCGGATCCTCTCTCATAAAAAACTGTCCCCGAGAATCGGGAAAAGGGGCGGTCAGATTGCCCTTGCATCGGCGGGCGGAGCATTGGTCGTCTGTAGCCTGTTCTACTGTCTGAAAAGTTGCAGAAACACCAATCTGCTCCTTGCCGACAAGGACACCCTCCCCCAATATCGGTTTGCCGAGATCATCAACCAAAAGGAAAACGCCACCCTCTTAAACTACGGATTTCTGGACGGCGGTTTCTATACTACCGCAAACATCTTTCCCTCCTGCCGCTTCTTCTGCACTCTGAACATGGAATGTCTGCCCGAAATGATGGAAACCCAGAATGAATGGCTGGAGAACGGGGTCAGCGATTTTGTGGTCACCCGCAGCAATCAGCTCCAGTCGGATCGCTACCGTCTGGTGGACGAATGTACCTACGAGCTTTGGGAAGGAGAGCCATGGACCTTCTACCTCTACGAGCGCATTGAAAACGAAGCATAGAAATCGTCCTTCCTCATGAACATACCCATTTGATAATTGTCAATTTGATGTTAAATTTTCAGATACCCCTTGATTTCTCGGATGCAATATGATAAAATAGACTTGACCATTGAAATGACAAGAAAAAAGGATGCAGAAGAAAGGCGGCGTCGGTAAACATGACGGAAGAAAGCAACGATTACCTTCCCCGGGTGATAGGGAAGCAAAAGAATATCGCCCTGATTGCGCACGATCATAAGAAGGCGGAGTTGGTAGCCTGGTGTGCAAAAAACAAGCACATTCTGGAAGGTCATTTTCTCGTCGGAACGGGAACCACCGCCAGAATCATCTCCGAAAAGACGGGACTTCCCGTCAGGGGCTTCAACAGCGGTCCTCTCGGCGGCGACCAGCAGGTGGGCGCACGCATTGTGGAGGGCAGAATCGACATGGTGATCTTTTTCTCCGATCCCCTGTCGGCACAGCCCCACGATCCCGATGTGAAGGCACTGCTTCGCATTGCCCAGGTCTACGACATTCCCATTGCCAACAACCGCGCGACCGCCGATTTCATCATCACCTCGGATTTCATGAACAGCGAGTATACCCACTATGTGGTGGATTTCCAGAAGGCAATCACTCAGCGGGCAAACGACATCGTCGAAAAGGCCGAAATCTGACGGTGCTGAACTTTCAGAACACCAAATACAACCGTCTCAGAGGGCGTTTGCCCTCTGAGATTTTTATATTACCGATCATTTTTTCATACCTGTCACCGAATTTGGCTGATTTTTCTTCCATGTTTTCACAAATGTCATTATTTATTCACCGTTCGTTCATATACATCTGATATAATTTCATTAGTTTTCTAACTAAATAGATTTTTATTATAGGAGTTGATGTACATGGGACCCGGATTCGGACCTCCGCCCAACCGTGAAATGAATGAAAAACTGAAACTGCCGAAGCCGAAAAGCCTTCGGGAAGTGCCGGACTATCTGAAAAAGCTGCTGTCGGGATTCTTTTCCCGCCTGTTCTACATTGTAAAGCTGGTTTGGGAGGCCAAGCCTTCCCTGCTGTTCATGATGGTCTTCATGACAATCTTCAACGGTCTGATGCCGGTTGTCGGATCGCTGATTTCCGCCAACCTGATTACCAAACTGGCAGAATCCATCGTCTATCTGGCACGGGACGGCAAACCGGTGGAACTGTCCTACATCTTGCTTCCTCTGCTCTTCCAGTTCGGATACCTGTTTCTCAACAGCCTGGTCAATCACATCAACAACATCATCACCAACATCTCCGGAGAGGTTGTGACCAACCACATCAAGGTTAAAATCATGAAGAAGGCCAAGGAAATCGACCTTGCCTCCTTCGATATGCCCGATTTCTACGAGCGTCTGGAGAACGCCAACCGAGAGGCGGGCGTGCGTCCCATCAATGTGCTGAACGCCACCTTCCGCATCATCTCCACCCTGATCTCCATCATCTCTTACATCATTGTTCTGTGCGCAGTTGCATGGTGGGCGGCGCTGGTAATGATCCTGCTGGCCGCACCTTCGGCGATCATCACCTTCCGCTTCCGTCACAAAAACTTCCTGTACATGCGCCGCCGTTCCAAGGATCGCCGTCAGCTGAACTACTACTCCAATCTGATGGTGAACAAGGACCTTGCCAAAGAGGTCCGTCTGTTCGGGCTGTCCGACACCTTCATTGACCGATACAACAGTGTCTTCAAGAATTACTTCAAGGGAATCAAGAAGCTGATTACCCAGGAGGGCGTCTGGTCCATCGGCATCTCGCTGGTGACGACGGTCATCAACTGTCTGCTCTTCCTGTTCGTTGCCAACCAGTGCCGCATCGGCGGCATCGGGGAAATCGGAAACTATCAGCTCTACACCGGTGCGCTGAACTCGATCTCCAGCGGCGTCGCAACCCTGATTTCCACCATCGCCACCATCTACGAGGGATCGCTGTTCATCGACAACATGATCCTGTTCATGAACGAGAAGAAGACCATTGTTCCCCTGCTTCCCGAGAAGTGTCCCGAGGTCAAGCGGCACACGGGCCACACCATCCGTTTCGACCATGTTTCCTTCGTCTATCCCGGCACCACCCGCAAGGTGCTGGACGACATCAACCTGACTCTGGAGCCGGGAGACACCGCCGTTCTGGTAGGTCTGAACGGTGCCGGCAAGACCACCCTGATCAAACTTCTGACCCGGCTCTACGATCCCACCGAGGGTACCATCTACTTCGACGGCAGGGACATCCGGGAATACGATCCCGATGAATTATACAAGACCTTCGGCATCATTTTCCAGGATTTCGGAAAATATGCGGAGGATGTAACCGAAAACATCCATTTCGGTCAGGTAGAGAGAAGGGTCAAGGATGATGAGATCCGGTATGCGGCAACCCAGTCCTCTGCCGATGCGTTTATCGAGACTCTGCCCAAGGGCTATCAGACCCCTCTGATGCGTATTTTTGAGCAGGACGGCATTGAACTGTCCATCGGTCAGTGGCAGAAGCTGTCCATTGCCAGAGCCTTCTATTCGGACAGCGACATCCTGATTCTGGACGAACCCACAGCGTCGCTGGACCCCATGGCAGAGCAGGAAATCTTCAATCAGTTTGATCGGCTGTCCGAAGACAAAACCACTGTCTTTGTCTCCCACCGTCTGTCCTCCGCCACCACCGCCAACAAGATCATCGTCATGGAATACGGCAAAATCATCGAGATGGGCGACCATCACACCCTGATGGAGAAGCGTGGCAGGTACTACGAGCTGTTCTCCACTCAGGCCAAGCGATACATATCCAGCGAGGAAGAGTCCATCCGCACCGACAATTTCGTCAGCGGCGGTTCTTCCGGATCGGATGACCGGTTCACGGGCGACAAACCGCCAATGGATGGCAGGCCTCCGATGGGCGACAGACCGTCGATGGACGGCAAGTCTCCGATGGGTGGAAGACCGCCGATGAGCGGCAGACCGCCCATACCGCAACCGGAGAACGGATAAACGAACCTTGATCAACAAGAAAAGCAACGGACTTCGCATGTAAAAATGCACAAGTCCGTTGCTTTTTGATTGGTACCCCAAATCCCCCCGATTCTACCGTGGGGGTATCTTGGGTACCAACGAGTGGTGCTGACGCAAGCGCGCTTGCGTCAGCACCGTATGACTTCCATCTTTTTCGGGATCATTCGTCCGTCGGGGTGTCCATCTTTTCAATCGAGATCAACCCGTACAGTTCAATAAAGTCCATACCATCCTTCGTAAAGGTGGCACCGATGGAAAAAAATCCGCAAAAGACTGCCGAAACATCGTCTCCCACCTGAATTCCCTCAAGCTCTTCCGTAAACATCATGGCCTGTCTGTCCCCGATAATGAGGTATCCTTTCCCTATCTCTGTTACAATCCCCCGGGTCTCCTCTCCCGCTAAATATTCATCCACATTCCTGCCCAGCATATCAATGGAAAGGTCATCTTCTATTTCGCCGTACAGATACCACCGATTGTTGTATTGATAGGCAATCACATCCAAATCGCTTGAATCCGACCAAAAGCGATCGTCAATCAGGATATCAATCTGGTCAAACCGATATTCCAGAACCTGTCCGATACGGGAAGTATCAATTCCCATCTTTTTCAACCCCTGAAACATGGCATCCCGACGGTCTTCTTCGAGAACATTCCTTTCTGTAAGGGTATAAAAGCATTCCACACTGGAAAGCGGAAATAACTTTACAGACACTTCATTGATGCGTTCCAACGCAGTCTCATAGGTGTATCCGCACTCTATCGCCTGAACGGTAAAACGAGCGTCCACATATTCCCTTTGATATAGGGAAAAATGCAGTTCATAATCAAAGGTGAGTTGTGAACACAGAAATTCGGCAAACAGCTGAACCCCCGGATCGTTTTCAAAACCGTCGGGAATTTCCGGAATGAGATCTACATCGGCTTTCACCTGACTGTAATCGGCATTCAGATACAAAATCGGTCGGTTTCCCGATTCGGGCTGCATGGTCATTTCCAGAACCTGTCCGTTATCGGAGAGCAGCTTCCAATCATGATCGGTTATCCGGATTTCACTGACCGACGGATTGGCATCGTTCGAAGATGCCGTCGTTGCTTCGGTATTCGGAGAGGTGATCCGAAGGGCAAGCGGAATCAATCCTGCGACCCCTACTGCGAGACAGGCAGCAAGAATTCCGATCCGAATCCGGATTTTTCTCCCTTTTCCCCGCATTTTCAGTTTTTCATCCTCCCGGATGAACTGATCGACCATTTCCTCATCGATCCGACTGATTCCGTCTTCAAAATCTTTTCGAAAGATCATAAATAGCCCTCTCCTTCCAATTTGCCCCTCAATTCATTTTTGATGGCGGCGATCTCCTTGTTGACCGTCGAAGTGCTGCAGCCCAAATCCCGTACAATCTCCTCAATCGGTCTGGAAAGATAATACCTTGCCATAAAAATGTACCGTCTTCTCTTTGTCAGCGACCGCACAAAATCATTCAGAAGTCTTCCAAGGTCCTCTGCCGCCTGTTCCGACTCAGTCCCCTCATCCGTCAGAAAGTCCTCAAAATCGTTCAGCGAACAGGTATATTCGGTGATGCACCGTTTCATTGCCCTTCCGGCATGATAGCGGTTGACGGCAATTCTGCGCATTATGGTAGTCAGGAAAGCCTTCAAAGACTTGGGAACGGCAGGCGGAATGGCATTCCACGCCCCGAGATAGGTATCATTCAGACACTCTTCCCTGTCGGAGTAATCACTGACGATCGGATTGGCGACAGTCAAAAGATAACTTCGGTATTTCCGATCTGTTTCATAGATGGCACGCTCATCTTTCTGATGATACAGCGAAATGATTTGCTCGTCACTGATGACATTGGTTTCCATAACATCCTCCCTTTTCGCTTTGCTCTTCTACTTATACAGTCAGGATTTTTTTCGAAATGTGTAAAGTTTTCCGCTCCATTTTATAAATCTTATATGAAAAGCGACACAATCCGAAGACTGTGCCGCTCAAAGGAAATACAACCGTATCCTGTTTCATATGGTTCCATCGGTTATATATGCGTCTTTTTATGTTCCAACCCCGTCTGCCCCCTTCGGCACCCGATCCTTCATCCAGTCTCTGATCTGATAGTCGAACCGATCAAAGCGGGTAATGCCCATGTCCCGGAGCAGGACCTCGCTCCTGTCCCGATCGGCATCGCTGTTGTAGCCGGGAATCAGCGGCAGTCGGACGGTGATCTTCTCACTGCCCGCCCTCTCCACCAAAAATCGGAGATTGTCCAATGCCAACCGTCCGTCTTTTCCGGTATAGGAGGCGTAAATCTTGGGGTTCGTGTCCTTGATGTCCACAAAAAAGTGATCGACAAAGGAGGCCGCAACCTCCACCTGACGGCGATTGACCGCAAGGGAGGTTTCGGCATAGATTTTCCATCCCTTTGCCAGCTCTGAAAATGCCCTCATGAAATCGACATATAGGAGCGGTTCCCCGCCGCCGAAGGTCACTCCTCCCCCGGTGGCAAGAAAATAGAGGGAATCCACTCTCAGCATTTTCCAAAGCTCCCCCGGCGTGAAGACATACCGGGGCTTCCCCTTTTGGCAGGAGCTTTCGGGATTGATACAGTAGACGCACCGCAGAGGACATCCCTGGGCGCAGACCAGTGTCGTTACCCCGTCTCCGTCCACCTCCATCCGCAGGCGGTCATATCCGATGGAGGGAAAAACCGGTATCACGGCTCGGTACAGGGCGTATCGGGCGGCAGAGTTTCGGGCGCCGTATTCCCTGTTTGAGTGACTGTCTGCTTGATTTCAAGAGTGAATTCGTTCAGATCCGACATCTGAACGGCATAGTTTCCGTCCAAATAGCGAACCAGGACAAAACCCAACTCTTCCGCCTCCCCGATCTTTTCAAAAGTGTCGCCTACGGGAATGAGAATCTCTTCAAAGGTTTCGTTGCCGCCATCGGATATGACCCGCTGGGCATACAGTTCCCGAACGGTCTCGAATTTTCGGGGCGAGCAGGGGGTGAAATCGGATTCATCAAACATCCGAAACACCGGAGCGCCCATTATCAGTTCATCTGTGGTTGTCTCCGATGCGGTGGTCCTTTCGGAATCGGAATAGGGAAAATCCCCGGCAGTCTGTTGCCGAGTGAGGTCCAGAAGATCGCAGGAGGTGGTGGAAAGCACCATACCGGCGGCAATTCCCGCCACTGCCACGGTTTTACCCAGGGATTTGCGGCGTGCCAGTTCCCGCTCCAGCTTTGCCACCTCTGCCTCACACTTGGGGCAGGTTCCTCTGCACTCTCCCTTATGGGAACAGTTGTCGGTGACCCACTCAATGTCGTTGGCGGCGGCGATCTGCGCACGGATTTCCTTGAGAATCTTACACTTATCCTTGCCTTTCACGGAAATTCCTCCTTACTCGGTATCGGTTGAATCGGGATCCAAAGGAAGGCAGATTTCGACTGCGCTTTTCTCCGTCAAATCGTACTTCCAGATTGCATAATATCCCTCGTTCATCAACGCCAGCCACAGATCCTCGGTTTCGCCGACGATCTCAAACATACTGCCGTCCCGAATCGAAGAGACCGAAAGATTCTTCCCCTCGGAATCGCATACCGTCTCGGAGTAAATGGGCATCAATGCCTCATACATTCTTGGCGTACAGGGGGTAAAATCGTCAAAATTGAATACCGGACAGGCGGGATCGCCCCCAAGCGGGATTTCAGTTATGGGCGAAGCAATTTCGCCGTCAATTTCATCTATATAGAGACTGGTTGTTGAATCGGTCGACAGCGGGCGGTCCGATTCGGACGCCTCAGACCGATAGTCGGTAGCCTCCGTCTGAAGAGGCAGTTCGTCGCATGCCGACATTGACATGACCATACCGACGGCAATTCCCGCCACTGCCACGGTTTTACCCAGCGACTGACGGCGTGCCAGTTCCCGCTCCAGCTTTGCCACCTCCGCCTCGCACTTGGGACAGGTTCCTCTGCACTCTCCCTTATGGGAACAGTTGTCGGTGACCCACTCAATGTCGTTGGCGGCGGCGATCTGCGCACGGATTTCCTTTAGAATCTTACACTTATCCTTGCCTTTCATGGATATTCCTCCTGAAAAATTTATCTGTAAAAGACCCTCTCTATGTGATCTTCACAATATAAGGAAAGGTCTCATACGGTCATATAGAATGTTCGGGGAACATGTCCGATCGCCGTCTTGAGATGTCCTGCCGCTTACCGGGGATCAGCGGAAATCAGTCGTCCGATTTCACGCAGCCAAGCTTCATGAAGAGCGCATTGGCATATTTTCCGGCAGTGGAGCAGAAGTAGGCGATCAGAATGATCTCCAGAGCGTTGTTCAGTCTCTCCTTGGCACCTTCAACCGGCTCCGCATAATCGGCGGTTACATCGGCGATCACCTGACGGAGTTCATCGTCGGTTTCATAGCCCTTTTCGGTAAAAATGTCGTAAACATGGCAGATATAGTCAAAGAGCTTGGATTCGGGGATGATGTCGTCCCTCTTATCGTTGATCTCGCCGTTGATATAGTGAAGCAGGATGTCGATGTGTTCAAGGAGCATACAGTCACGGAGCATATTGATAATCAGAATGCGGGACAGCTGATCCTTGGAATACTTCTTATTGACCGTATTTCCGACCCATCCCCGTTTTACCCAGTTCTGCAGGGTGGAGCCGTCTACGCCCGACACCTCCCGGATCTGGGTCAGCATGATGCCGTTAGAAATATAGAAGATCTTGTCCAGAAACTCCATTCCCGTGACATTGCCCATTTCAATCTTGTTTTTGATGGTTCCCGGAATCAGACCGGGATCGACTGTGAATTTCATATGATTCCCTCCGCTTGACAAATTCCGAATCTTACGATTCTCACCCATTTACATGGTGTAAATTCATTATACCATGTAATTTCATGATTGTCAAGAGAAAGAAAAGAAGTTTACAAACAATTCGTCGGGCATTTGAAAAGAATTCATAATTTTCCGGAAAATGCCGCAAAAGGACTTGCAAAATCCGAAAAGATATGGTATACTTTGGTAGAAAATTGACACGAAAGGTTTGGTTCATACCCATGAACGAATTCGAACACATTCTGAAAGGTCAGATCGAAAAGGTATCTGCCCGACTGCACGAAATGGGCAGGGACGATCTGATTCCCCTGTTCAAGAACTGCTACCCCAATACGCTGGAGACCACAACCAAAATCCTCGCCGACGGTACTTCCTTCGTCATTACGGGCGACATCCATGCCATGTGGCTTCGGGACAGTGCGGCACAGGTTCATCACTATCTGCCTGTCGCCAGAGAGAACGCCGAACTTGCCGACATCATCGAGAAGATGATCAACCGCTATTCGGTCTATCTGCCCAAGGATCCTTACGCCAACGCCTTCAATGAGAACGGCGACGATCCCATGCGGGGTCATCATGAGGACATCACCTTCCGCTCCCCCTGGGTCTGGGAGCGCAAATATGAGGTAGACTCCCTCTGCTCGGTTCTCTTCATTGCCTACAAATTCTGGAAAAAGGTGGGCAGAGTCTCCCATTTTACCCCTGAATTCAAGAACAGCATCAACATCATTCTGGATCTGTGGGAAACCGAGCAGTACCATGCCGAAAAATCGCCCTACACCTTTGAGCGTCCCAATCCCTGGAAGCCCTCCGACACCATGACCCGTGGCGGCAAGGGTGAACCGGTCGGCTACACCGGCATGACCTGGTCCGCTTTCCGCCCCTCCGACGATGCCTGCATCTACAACTACCTGATTCCCTCCGAAATGTATGCGGTGGTCACGCTGGGCTACGCCGCCGAGATTGCCCGTGAAATCTATCACGACGAAGCACTGGCTACAAGATGCGAAAAGCTCGCTTCCGAGATCGACGACGGCATTCAGAAATTCGGCATTGTCGAGGATCCCGATTTCGGCAAAATCTATGCCTACGAAACCGACGGTCTGGGCAACTACAACCTCATGGACGACGCCAATGTGCCTTCCCTGCTGTCCATTCCCTACATCGGATACCGTGACAAGGACGATCCCATCTATCAGAACACCCGCCGCTTCATCCTGTCCAGGAAGAATCCCTACTACTACGAGGGCAAGATTCTTCACGGCATCGGATCGCCCCACACCGATCCCGACTGCGTATGGCCCATTGCGCTGGTACTCCAGGGACTGACCACCGACGACAAGGACGAGATCGAGGAGATTCTTTCCATGCTGGTGGCTTCCCATGACGACACCTACTTCATGCACGAATCCATCCATGTGGACGATCCTCATCATTTCAGCCGCACCTGGTTTGCATGGGCGAACTCCATCTTCTCCGAGCTGATCCTGAAATACGCCGGATTTGAGATCTGATAGCCTTTCACCTATTATTCAATTGAAAACAAAAAAGTCCTTCCCCTTTTTGAAAAAATTTCACTTTTTTCAAAAAGGGGATAAGCGGTACAATATTACAAGTACAACACGATCACGGTGCTGTCGCAAATTGGCTTTGCGGCAGCACCGTGATTTTCCGATGGGGCGATTACTGTCGCTCCCGATCCCGTTTCAGTTCCACTTCGTAGGCCGTCTCATAGGTCCCCTGCTTATCCTTGTACAGATACAGTTTGCCGCCGTCCATGCGGTAGATTTTATCGGCTTTATCGGCGATGGACAGATCATGAGTGACCATAATCAGGGTCTGACCGATCTGATCCTTCAGCTCCAGCAGAAGTCCCAGAACTTCGTCGGCATTCTGACGGTCCAGATTTCCGGTCGGCTCGTCGGCAAAGAGGACCTGCGGACGGTTAATCAGGGCTCGGGCAATGGCAACCCTCTGTTGCTGTCCGCCCGACAGTTCCCCTGGAAGATGACCCAGCCGATCTCCGATCTTCAGGGTTCGTATCAGCTTTTTCAGATGCTCCTGAAAGCTGCTGTCCGGCTTTTTACACATAACGGTGGGAATGAGAATGTTCTCCAGTGCCGTGAATTGGGGAATCAGATTGTGCTTCTGGAAAACCATTCCGGTAAACTCGCCCCGGAAACGGCTGAGCTTATCGGGAGGAAGAGAGGTAATCTCGGTTCCGCGGATGGTCACGGTGCCGTAGTTGGGTTTATCCAACCCCGCAAGCAGGTGGAGCAGGGTGGATTTGCCCGATCCGGACTCGCCGATGATGGCAAGGAATTCGCCGTCCTCCACCTTCAGGCTGACTCTGTCCACCGCATTGACAGTGGTATCATACTGTTTATACTGCCTGAGCAGTTCGCGTGCTTCCAACAGGATCGCCATTTCTCATGCGCCCTCCTTTTATTTTTGATTTTTGATCTTTTTATCCGTCTGCTGCCGCTCTCCGACGAAAACGGGATGGGCATTGGCAAAATATCCTTTACAGGACAGGTATACTCCGAGATAGCCGCAGACAGCCATAACCAGCGTTCCAACCAGAATCAGCAGCCAGGGCAGGCGGTAACGGAAATACAGGGCGCTGTCCTCCCCCGACAGAATCCGATAAAGGTAGGGATTATTGGTCAGTCGGTTCACCAGATAGGTGAAGAGCGTACCGAGAATCGCATAGGACAGGGCGCCCAAAAGGGCAAAGACGGTTCCGTCGAAGTGAAACAGTCTCCTGATTTCCTGCCTCTGTGCGCCCATGGCGAAGTACATATCAAACTCCTGCCACCTCCGCCGATAAAAGAGGGTCTGGGACAGGATCCAGATCAATGGAACGGTCAGAAGAAGAATCACCGACAGGAAGATCAGCAGGCTTCCGAAGCCCCGATTGGCAGTCACCTGCTTTGCAATCCGTGTATCCAGATTGGTGACGGTCAGATTGGAGAGGCTGTCGGCGGCATTGCGCAGGTTGATGTCCAGATAGTGCAGGTCGTCATCGGTAACACCGTCCTCAAGAATCAATCCGATCTCGGTGAAGCGAACCGGCTCTCCGGTCACACGCCTGTATGCGGTGCCGTTCATGTATACCGGGAAACAGCCCTCTGTGGGCAGATCGGACAGAATTGCGCCCACCGTATAGGTGCGGTATTCATAGGAGTACCGACGAAGACATTCGGTCAGGTAATGATCGTAGTCCGACCAGGGGATTTCGGAATCCTCATATTTTTCATCCTTCGGAGTCGCCGACACGGCAATGCGGACGGTGTCCCCAACCTTGAGTTTGAACTTCTTTGTGTTATTGAAGGATTCGCTGATGGCGATCATGTTATCGTTTTCCAGCACATCGGCAAGGCTTCCCTCCACTCGGTAGCCCATGGCTTCCATATATCGGATGATCTGATCGTCCAGAACCGAATACTCGGCGTTGCACAGTCCGGTTACGGTAATGGGTTCCCCGTCGTCGGCGCGGATCGTCACATCCACGCCGCCCGCCGATCCCTTGAGGCTTTTGGGATCGAAAAGCATATGGGAGTTGGCATCAACGGCGGCAGTTACGCAGGATTTTTCGATCAGGGCAATTCCGGGCAGAGACTCAACGATGTCTGCAATCTCGCCCTCATACGAATTGTCGTAGGTAACCGTCAAAACGGGTTCGGACTCCTCATTCCCGTCTTCCCCGTTATCCCCATCCGAATCGGGTTCCGGCTCCGTCAGAATGAGGGTAGGTGCGAAGGAGAGATGATACTGCTCCTTCGGACAGCTTTGCGCCCGTTGATAAAGGGTGGAAAAATAGGCGGCAGAGGAGAAAAGAACGGTAAAGAGCAGTGTGAAGGACAGAAGTCGGATCATGTATTTCCGATAGCGGCGAAGGGTTATTGATTCCACTCCCTTGGGAAAAAGGCTGGCGAGTATGTTACCGCTGGTTTTCGGAGAGGAAATATAGTTGCCGTTATCCGAAGATGCCAGCAGTTTCACCGGAGGCTCTGATGCGGTGCGTCTGAAATCCACAAAGGCGGCAACCAGAGAGGCAATCAGGGTCAGCACCATGGCAAGCAGAGACAACTCCGGGTGAATCGAGAAGGCAAGATCAGATGAACGGTAGATCAGCCATGCACAGAGGTGACCCACCACCGCCGACGGAATCAGCAAAAACAGATTCAGGATCACCATCTCCCAGAAGGAGGTCATAAACAGGGTTTTGAAATCGGCACCGAAAGACAGATAGATGCCGTAGGTAAAGCGATCGTGGGCAGTCAGGGTGGAACGGAGAACCCAGAGAATCAGAGCCGACAGTGCCAGGATCAGTACAATCATCAGAACGGTCAGGACGCTCTGAAGCGCGCTGTCCAACTCATAGGTCAGAAGCGGCGTCTCAAAGCAGGTAAACTCGCCCTCATCCTCCAGTGCCGTAAACAGGGTATCGGTAAAGAGGGAGTAACAGCTTCGGATATTGTCTCCGGTAAACTGAATGTCCACATCGTAGACCCGATAGACGGTGCCTGTGGTCAGCTGACGCTCATATTGGGTGCCGCCGGCGATCATGAAATAGCGTTCTTTTCCATCCTCATCGGACGCCTCTTCGCTCTTCTGAGAAAGCTCCTCATACCGGACAATGGAAAACTGACTGTCGGACAGTCCCAACAGACGGAGATGATAGACATAGCCCTGGGAATTGGTGTACTGAGCCTCCAGATAGTCCCTTTGGTGGCTCTGGATGTTCACCCGCAGGAGCAGGATGGTGGAAAACAGGCACTGGAGCAGAAATAAGAGAATGAAAAAGCAGACATAGCGTCCGAATCTCCAGAAGAGGGTCTTGAATGCCATGGACACATTCTTTTTCAGATATTCGATAACGGACACGGCCAAATCCTCCTGTTTTTCGAATAAATACCGAGAAAGGCAGTGCCATACGATCTGTCAATCCTGCACTGCCTTTATTCAATCGGAAAATCCGCTCAGCTCTGAACGGAATAGTTGGGAGCTTCCTTTGTAATGTTGATGTCGTGGGGATGGGATTCACGGAGTCCGCCGGCGGTAATCCGAACGAACTTGCCGTTTTCCTTCAGCTCGGGAATGGTTGCGGTTCCGCAGTAGCCCATACCCGAACGCAGACCGCCCATCAGCTGGAAGATGGTCTCGGACAGCATTCCCTTATAGGGGACACGGCCCTCAACGCCCTCGGGAACCAGCTTCTTGGAGCCGGACTGGAAGTAACGGTCCTTGCTTCCCTTCTCCATAGCGGCAAGGGATCCCATGCCGCGGTATACCTTGAAGGATCTGCCCTGATAGATCTCCATCTCACCGGGAGCCTCGTCGCATCCGGCAAAGAGCGAACCGATCATAATCACATCGCCGCCTGCGGCAATGGCCTTGGTCAGGTCGCCGGAATACTTGATTCCGCCGTCTGCAATGACGGGGATACCGTAATGCTTTGCCACTTCATACACATCGTTGATGGCGGTCAGCTGAGGTACGCCGATGCCGGCAACGATACGGGTGGTACAGATGGATCCGGGGCCGATGCCTACCTTAACGGCATCTGCGCCTGCCTCGATCAGATCCTTGGCTGCCTCTCCGGTGGCGATGTTGCCCGCAATGACCTGTGCATCGGGGAATGCCGCCTTGACCTTCTTCAGACAGTCGATGATGCCCTTGGAGTGGCCGTGTGCGCTGTCCAGCACCAGGAAATCGGCGCCGACTGCCAGCAGAGCGCCGGCACGGTCCAGTACATCATCGGTAACGCCGATGGCGGCGCCGCAAAGCAGTCTGCCCTTGGCATCCTTGGCGGAATTGGGGTATTTGACCGCCTTCTCGATATCCTTGATGGTAATCAGTCCCTTCAGGGTGAAGTTCTCGTCCACCAGAGGGAGCTTTTCGATCTTATGCTTGGAGAGGATGGCCTCGGCATCCTCCAGGGTTGTCCCGACAGGTGCGGTCACAAGATTGTCCTTGGTCATAACATCGGCAATCTTTCCGCTGTAATCCTTGAGGAAACGCATATCACGGTTGGTAATGATACCCACCAGCTTCTTGTTCTCGTCGCAGATCGGCACGCCGGACACCTTATACTTTGCCATCAGCGCATCCGCCTCATAAACATAGTTGTCGGGGCCCAGATAGAAGGGATTGGTGATAACGCCGTTCTCCGAACGCTTTACCTTTTCCACCTCGTCCGCCTGCTGGGAAATGGGCATATTCTTATGAATGACACCGACTCCGCCCTCTCTGGCGATAGCAATTGCCAACTTGGACTCGGTGACGGTATCCATAGCGGCACTCATCAACGGAATATTCAGAACGATTTTCTTGGTCAGGTGTGTTTCCAGCGAAACATTGCCGTATACACTGCTCTTCTGAGGGATCAGCAGAACATCGTCAAAGGTCAATCCTTCTTTTGCAAACTTTTCGTTATCCATTGATTTACTCTCCTTCTTTTTCACTGAAACTGATCTGTTTGCCCCATTATAATACACTTTTTCCCGTTTGTCAATAGGTCACAAAATTTTTTCTTCATTTTCGTAGGATGCCACAAATATTCTGTCAGGTTTCACAAGATTACTGAGGCGTTCCCAACAGTTTCCCCAAGCAAACCGAAAAGGAACCGAAATCACGAAGGAATCATGATTTCGGTTCCGATTGTTTTTCAATGGTTTCGGGATTGCTTTGTCAGATCATTTGCCCTGTTCGTCCGACTCCGCAACAACGCCAAGGTCGCAAAAGTACGCCCAATAATAATCGTTTGCGTATGCGCCGTATGTGCCGACAGGCACATAGATCACACATCCTTCCGCACCGCGGAGCATTTCCTCATCCACCCTGATTTGGGACGGCTCGCTACATCTGAGAACGATGCTTGTAAGCGTATTGCAGGAATCAAACGCTCCGTTGGCAATAAAGGTCAGACTGTCGTTCAGAATAAGCCGGGTGAGAGAATCTGCGGTAGAAAATGCACCCTCGGCAATGGCAAGCACCGGCTTTCCGTCCAGTTCTGCCGGAACTTCAATGGTGGAAAGCTTTGCTCCCGCTTCGGTCAGTCCGATGATCTGCACGCCGTTTGCC
>JBJDZJ010000060.1:0-3479 GCA_051867915.1 Eubacteriales bacterium | reverse complement strand
TTCTTCTCGTAAAGAAAGGCGGAAAAAAATTAAATCCAATTTCCCGGCGGAGACGAGAAATTGTTCCTTATGACAAAGTATTGAAAAATCTGTATTGAAGAATTGCAAAACCGCGGGGGCAACCGCAAGGGCTGCGCCCTTGCGCTGAACCATCTCAAACGCCGAAGTTTTTCAGCGAAAAGGGCTTGCCCTTTTCGGTTGCGCACCCCCACTTCCTTGGCTACCGACTTTCTTTTTCTGAATGATGAAAAACGGGTTTGATCGTCCTGTCTGCGAGGCACAGCGAGCCGGAGACTCCGAGGGGACAAATCCAAGCATGGGGGAAAGAGAGTCCACCTCTGTCATGGGAGGCGGAACGCCGATTAGATAGGAAAGGGGGCTTCTTAGGGGGAAAACCTGTGGTTTTCACCCTAAGCGTCTCTTTGCGAGACTTTCTCCACGTGGAGAAAGTCGGAAAAAAGATAAAATCCAATTTCTCGGCGCCAGACGAGAAATTGTTCCTTGTGACAAGAGGTTTTGATTAAGAAAAACTTCGACTCCTTCCGAGGGAAGGGAAAAACCATCTCAAACGCCGAAGTTTTTCAGCGAAAAGGGCTTGCCCTTTTCGGTTGCGCACCCCCACTTCCTTGGCTACCGACTTTCTTTTTCTGAATGATGAAAAACGGGTTTGATCGTCCTGTCGGGATACGCTGCGAGCCAGATACTCCGAGGGAACAAATCCAAGCGTGGGGCAAAGGGATTCCACCTCTGTCAAACCGTAAAAACACACTCCAATTTCCGGATAAATGCCGGGAATCCGGAGTGTGTTTTCCGTATCACATCAGGGCGGCCCCGTCAGCGGCACCGACCCTCGACGGACATGCCCTTTTGTGCAAATAACCGTGCTATGCGCTCTGTACAGCCTGCTTCACGCATGGTTTACAGCCGCCCCGTTCCACGAAGAACGATATATACCGCATAGACGGCATAGATGACCAAATAGGACGCCCCCAGAACCCGCCCAATCTTCCTCTTCTTCCGACAAAGCAGGAACAGCGACAGACTGCAAAGAATCAAAAGCAGCAGATCCACCCATAGCCCCGCTCCGGCGCTGATGGGGCGGATCATGGAGGATGCGCCCAGAATGAAGAAAATGTTGAAAATGTTGGAGCCTACCACATTACCAAGCGCCAGTCCCGAATTCTTCTTGCTTGCCGCCACCACGGAGGTCACCAGCTCGGGCAGAGAGGTTCCGATGGCGACCACGGTCAGACCGATCAGGGTGTTGTCCATGCCCAGGGATGCGGCAATGCCTGTGGCTCCGTTCACCGTCAGATTGCCCCCCAGAATCACGCATCCCAATCCGAACAGCACATAAAAGACGCTTCTCGCAGGGGACAGAAGAACCATAGGCTCGTCCGACAGCGTTGCAAAATCCTTGTTTTTCCTTCTTTCCAGAACAGCGGAACGGATGATCCAAATCAGATAGATTACGATGATCCCGAACAAAATCGCCCCCTCAACCCGGGAGATCACCCCGTCCAAAAGGAAGATCAGCAGCAGGACTGCGCCGCCGATCGACCACCAAAGATCCCGGAAGAGGATGTCCCGGTCGATCATCGGGGGCAGAATCAGGGCGGAAATGCCCACCACCACCAGAAAATTGAAGAGATTGGAGCCGACGATGTTGCCCACCGAAATGTCGGAGGCTCCCGAGAAGCTGGCGGACAGCGAGACCGCCGCCTCGGGCGCACTGGTTCCCACAGCGACGATGGTCAGCCCGATCAGAAAAGCGGGAACCTTCAGATGCCCGGCAATGGAGGCGGCGCCGTCCACGAAAAAGTCGGCGCCCTTAATCAGCAGGACAAAACCCACCAGCAAAATCAGATAATCCATTGAAATTCCTCTCTTTTTGCAAAACATTCCGGCCGACAGCCCGAAAGGGGATCGGGCGGGGAGCCGTGAAAAGTCGCCCGTTATCGGTATGTTGCCCACATTCGGGGAAAAATCACGCAAAAAAAGACGAGACTTTTATTGCATCGGAGCCAAACGCCCCAAAAAGACTGCAATAAAAGTCTCGTCGTCTCCATGGGATCCGGCGGAAACCGCGGGATGACGAACCCCATGACACCGAAATCGGTGCCGACTACTCCCTCATATCGGATATATTATACACGATTTTTCGGGTTTTGTCAAGGGTACGAAGGAAACTTTTTATTCGGTTTTTCATTTTGACATACCCATGTTCCCGAAAGCGCCGTCATCCCTCCTTATAATACTTCACCCACTGATATTCTGCCGTCAGGGGGACTGTGCCGTCGTAGGGGTTCAGCCAACCGTCCACATTGACGCCGTTCCAGACATTCATCATGATCCGACCGGGAGTTGTGGGAATGTCGGCAGTGGCAGTGTAGACCGCCTCGCCGTCCACATACCAGGTGATGGCATCCTCGGTCCAGCGAAACCCGTAGGTGTGGAACTCCTTTGAGGCATCGAAGCCCAGATCGTAGAGGTAAACATGATTTCCCACCCCGTTTGTAAAATAGTTGAACTGGATTTTGGTGGTATCCTTGCCCAAAAACTCGATGTCGATCTCGTCCCACGGATTGCCGTTTTCGTGGGGTCCGGTATAGGTGAAGAAGGAGGACACAACACCGTCGTTTTTGATGGGTTTCATGGAGACCTCGTAGAGTCCGTAGCCGTAGAAGCGATGGGTGCGGAACTCGCCGCTGATATAACTGCCGTCGACACGGCGGTCGAGCGTTAAGGTAAGCCTGCCGTCCCCGAGGACCGCCTGACTGCCAACCCATGCGCATCCGAACTCATTGCCGTTGGACCAGCCGTCGGAGGCAAAGAAGAAGGCGCTGTTGGTTTTGGAAAAGTCGGCAAACACGGTGGGAGACGGTGTTTCGGGCGCCCCGGTTTCGGGAGCGGCGGTCGATTCTTCGGCGGACGGGGTTTGCACGGGGGCGGAATCGGATGTCATGGCGGGGGTTTCCTCCTTTGGTTTTGGAGTACAGGAAGTCAGCAGAAGCACTGCCGACAGCAGAATCGGGAATGCCATACGGGCGAACATGAAATCAGCTCCTTGACAGCGGGAAGGGATGCGGCATTTTGCAGTCATTCCCGCCGATATGATTTTTTTGGGGGGACATCGAGCGGCATGTCCCCTCGGAGTCTCCGGCTTGTCGCCGTGCCTCGCAGACAGGGCGGACAAATCTGTATTTCTTCATCCAGAAAAAAGAATGTCGGTAGCCAAGGAAGTGGGGGTGCGCAACCGAAAAGGGCAAGCCCTTTTCGCTGAAAAACTTCGGCGTTTGAGATGGTTCAGCGCAAGGGCGCAGCCCTTGCGGTTGCCCCCGCGGTTTTGCAATTCTTCAATACAGATTTTTCAATACTTTGTCATAAGGAACAATTTCTCGTCTCCGCCGAGAAATTGGATTTTATCTTTTTTCCGCCTTTCTTTACGAGAAGAAAGCAGGTCAGTCCGCCTACGGCGG
>JBJDZJ010000059.1:0-18405 GCA_051867915.1 Eubacteriales bacterium | reverse complement strand
AGACCGTAGCCGCCTGTGCCGATAAACCAATCGCCCTTACTGCTCCAGCCTTCCAGATTGCTCCGGAAACCGATATCGGCTACCAGGAGCTTGATGCTCTTGGTCTTGCCGTCAACCGTTGCCTGAAGCGTGATACTTCCCTCTTTGATGCCCTGAAGCTCGATGGTTGTGCCTGATTTGCTGACCGTCTTTACCAAGGTCTCGTCGGCACCGCTCCATGTCACGGTCTTATCGGTGCGATTTCCCTTCTGATCCATCACATATGCCGTGACGGTCGTGGTTTCATTAAATGAAATCGAAGTGGAGGAAACCTCGAAATAGATTCCCTCTTCGGGCAGAATCACGGCATCGCTGTGCCAGATGGATTCCATACGCCACATTTCAAGAGAGTCGATTTCAAGATTGCCGCTGACCGAAAGAACGGTATTGATGGCATCCGAATCGGGGAAGATCATACCGCAGAGGGCTGCTTCGCCCTCATTTCCGAACACTTCAAGAATGGACTTATCCATGAGAATCCGGACGGTTACCTTTCCGTCTTTGTCCGGATAAAGAGGCATTTCCATGGTACCCGTGGGAACACCGGATGCACTTCCCGAGCGTCCGCGGACAACACGCAGAACATGAGAGGTACTGTCATATACCAGCGTCGTGGTATACTGACCGTCGGAACGCAGGTCAAGTTGGAGAACCGAACCGTCAGACGGTGTGAAGGTGATCACAGCGTCATAGGCTACACCCGGATTCTGAGACAAAGCCTTGCCTACCTGTTCGACAGATACGCTGTCCAGATCAATGATCTTATCTCCGCGCAGGTCATTGACCTCCGCTACGGGATAAGAGGACAGGATGATCTTTCCGTTCACGGTTCTCAGCGTCTGCTCATAAGGCAGAGTCATGGCACCGTTCCAGCCCTTTCCGGACAGAGAGAAAGCCGAGGAGTCCTGAATCCAGCTGATGGCAATGCGGCGGTTATTGCCCGATCCGTCGTTGAAATAGGATTGGGTTGCATAGACCTCGCTTCCGCCGTTATAGGTGATCCGATCGCCTTCTGCGACGAACTTATACTTGTTTTCGCTGACCTTTTCCAGACGGCCGATCACATACCATTTACCGGATGCCGTATACACCCATTTGATGTTGTTCTCGTCACCGTCCACTGCCAGCGGATAGAAATCGGGGCATTCGGAATCAAAGCCCATATCGCACACCATGGTCCAGTCGATGAGGTTATCGGAGGTAAAGAGTCTTGCCCTTCCGCCTGCCACCACCATGAACCATTTGCCGTCATAGCGGAAGATTTTCGGGTCTCTGAAATCCCGACCGTATGTATTATTGTCGTTGGCGATAATGGGATTTTCGAATCCGTTCTCTTCGATTGTGGGACGAATCCAGGTAACGCCGTTATCCTTGGAGTATGCGATACACTGTTTTTCCACACCGTGGGTGGTATCGCCTCCGTCGGAGGTGTAAATGGCAACCAGTTTGGACTCACCGGGCTTATTATCGGTGAAGAATCCGCTGGTATTGTCCTCATCCACCACCGCACTGCCCGAGAAGACGGCTCCGAGCGAGTCCTGCTCGATCGCAACACCGATCTCCTTCCAATGCACCAGATCCGTGCTGATCGCATGGCCCCAGACCTGATTGGCAATGTTCAATCCGTAGGGATTGTACTGGAAAAACAGATGATATGTTTTGCTATCCGGATCGTAGACCAGACCGTTGGGGTCGTTCATCCAGTTGACGAAAGGAGAGAAATGGTACTGCGAGCGCCACTGTTCATTATATACCGAATCGGGATCGGCCTCGACCGTCACACTGATCCAATAATGGCGTACTACTTCACCCTTCGTGACAGAAAGCAACAGATTAAAACTTCCCGATATCTTCGTAACCGTCACCGTGTTACCCGATATGCTTACCACCTCGCCTGCACCGCCCGCAATTGTTGCCGATACGGTTCCGACAGCCGCTTCAGCCTGATAGCGAAGCGTGGTCGTTCCGTAAGGAACCGTCTGCTTGAGGCTGTTTCCGCCGTCAAAGGTAATTCCGTCGCCGCTCAGAGAGGAAAGGCGGGGAGCGTCATCGCCCAGCGGAGCATAGCGGACATTGGTGTAGTTAACCCCGGTGTTATAGGTCAGAAGGCCCAGTTTACTTCCCGGCTTCGCAGACGAATCGCTGACATGAATCACCGGCGTACCGTCAATGAAAAACAGCATACTGCCTTTGTAGCATTCAACCCGAAGATTGAACCGGTTCTTGGCCTTTTCGGTGCCGGACAAGGTATACGCACCTTTGGTGGTGGCGCCGCCGGCGCTTTCAAAGCGGAAGATTCTGGCGTTTCCCGCAGACAGATCAATATTGGCAACATAGGATCCTCTGGACGGATTGTCGCCCGAGAAGAAGACCAGAGATGCCGCACCGCTGTGAGAGGTGAATTCCACATCCGCCTCGAATACAAAGTCCGTAACCTCCGTCCCGGAAAGAGCAAACATGTCTCCCGTACCTTGCGACCGGATTTCGCTTCCAATCGTCCAGTTTCCGTTGAGTGCTTTAAGGTCGGAAAGCTCATTCATTTTTCCGTCATTCGCTCCCATAACCGTCAGAGACGGTGACAGCATTGCACAGCAAAGAAGAGCGGATGTCAAGATTTTCATTAGTTTTTTCATAGTCAATCCCTTCAGAAATATGCGAATAGTATCCTTTGATCCGGGATCAGCTGAATTTTCTCTTCTTCAGACAAATCACAGCCGCGGTCATACCGAGCGCAAGCGCAAGAAGGAGCACAGGCGTTGCATCACCCGTAGTCGGAGGCGTAACAATCTCCGTATCCTTATCAACCGTCAGCATAAAGGAAGATGCATCCGTTACCTGAACCGTAACCTTACCGCCCGAACAGGTAGCAGTCAGAGTTTCAATTCCGTCAGAAGTTTTGTTCAGGAAGGTGACGGTCTTTCCGTTATAAGCGTTTCCGACATTGACAGTCAGATCCAGCGTGCCTTCGGCGCGGCCGCTCTCAACCGTAACCTGATAAGCACCCAGAACAGACTGATCGCCTGCCTGTGCTTTCAGTTCATCATAATCGGAGCCGCTTGTCAGCTTATCAAGCGACAAAGCAAAATCCTGCGTCATCTTACCGGAAAGAGTGAATGCGCCGTCGTTGATGGTACGGTCAATGGCTGCAAGTCCTTTGACCACATTGAAGGAAGCGGAAGTAAATTCAACGGAAGCCTGCCAGGTCATAATGCCCACATAAGCGCCGTTCCATCCATTGGGCTTTCTTTCGCCGTAACGGATTCCGTTACAGGTGAGAATGAAGGTGCCGTCCTCGGTGATTTCAAGGCCCATGGTGACATCTCTGTCCTTCACGATTCCGGTATCAAAGAGGAACATTTCATAAGGCAAATCAATATCACAGCTGCCGCTGGGACGGAACATTCTCGATTTCATGACTGCAACATCAAGGTTGATGCACATCCACTCGGCAAATGCATTATCCTTTCCGGTTCCGGAAAGCATGATTCCCCATGCGTTTCCGTCGGTTACCTTACCGGTAACTTCAATATATACATGTTCGCCGGGATTCACAAAAATGTCGGACATCATAGCGGTGTCGCCAACCGAACGGTTGGGCGCGGACATTTTTCCGTCTGCAATGGTAAAGGTTCCGTTGCCCGATTGATATTTGAGGACATCGCTGTCAAGAAGATTGACGCTGGAGCTGTACTCAAGAGCACGGGGTTCGGTATCCAGAACCGTATAGTTCTCAGGTGCACCATTCTTGATGGTGAAGGACTTAAATGTCGTGTCGGAACGGCAGGTATTCAGACCGACATATGCGCCTTCGAACACACAGTTCTCACGGACATGATGGAGTACACCGTCAAAATAGAGCTTGAAGGTTCCGTTCTCGGTGATTTCCAGACCCAGAGTGTGATACTGTCCGTCTCTGACCGACTCGATGATTCTCTGAGGCTCATAAACCTGGCTTGCCGTACACTTGGTTCCGATGCAGAAAAGTCTGGTATTGCAATTATCATAATCCATGTTGAGGCAGAACCATCCGGTGTTGAAGGGATCTGTCACGCTGTTTTCGGCAAAGATGATACCCCACGCCAGACCGTCATATTTGGCGGTAGCTTCAATGTAGACATGGGAACCGCTCTCGATGTAGTAATCCGTCAGATAGGCACTGTCGTTCTTGTCTTTGTTGGCAGCTACAAGCTGTCCGTCCTCCGCAAACTGCCAGTCCTCGCTTCCAACCTTATGCTTGAGGCTGTCTTCGCTCAGCAGATCAACGGTGTCATTGGTTTGCGCATGAACGGTAAACGGTACTGCCAGAGATACCGTCATGCTAAGGGTCAATAAAACTGTCAATAATTTCTTCATGATTTTTGTTTCCTTTCTGAAATCATTTTTTCCTGCGGTCAATATCGTCTTTCTGTCGACCGCATTCCCGATTTCATTATAATACGCCGGCATGGTTTTTTCAATAGAGAAAATGCGTAAAAAAGGAGAAAATCCGATATTATTCGTTTTTTCGTTTTATTTTCATTTTTCGATACTTGACAATATATTCCCTTTGGATTATAATGAAATCATCCAAAAACAGAAAGACAAGGCAGGAAAAAATATGGCAGATTTTCAGATTACATTCAAAAACAAGTACATGGTCATCCCCGTCAACATGAATTCAAAAAGGAAAAAAATCCGGTTATTCAACGGAAATACTCTTGTTTTTGATTTCGACGCTCACATTGATTTCAACACGCCCCGTTTTTACACCTATATCAATGTGGAACGGTTCAAGGGGCAGACGCTGACCCTGACTTCGGAGCCGAGAACCGATATTCGTTTTACCTTTGTCGATACCATACCGACTGCCGGGATTTACAAAGAAGAGCTTCGTCCGATGGTCCACTACACAACCAGAATCGGCTGGATCAACGATCCCAACGGACTGATCTGCTACGGCGGAAAGTACCATATGTTTTACCAGCACAATCCTGCGGGAACTTCCTGGGGAAATATGACCTGGGGACACGCTATTTCCGACGATCTGATCCACTGGCACGAATCGGAAGAAGCACTTTATCCCGATGAAATGGGAAGCATGTTTTCGGGCAGCGCCATTGCGGACAGCCATAATGTCACCGGACTTGGCGGAGAAGACGGAGATGCCATGCTTCTCTATTATACTGCGGCGGGAAACACCTCCGATTTGTCTTCCGGTAAAAAAAGCTCCCAATGTCTTGCCTATTCCGTCGATTCGGGCAAAACCTTCCGGAAATACGAAAAGAATCCCGTCATTCCTCACATCATCGGTGACAACCGGGATCCGAAGGTCATTTGGTGCGAGGAGCTGAAATGTTATCTCCTTGCGCTCTATCTTGACGGAAACGAGTATGCACTGTTTCGCTCCGAGAATCTGCTGAACTGGAAAGAACTTCAGCGCATTGTCCTTCCCGGCGACGCCGAATGCCCGGACATCTACCCCCTTGAAGTTGAAGGTGAAAAGTGGGTTCGGAAATGGATATTCAGCGGCGCATCCGACAAATATCTGGTCGGTGAATTCGGAAGCGGAAAAAACATCGGATTCATCCCCAATCAGGGCGTAAAACCCTATTTTTACGGAAAACGCACCAGCTACGCCTGTCAGTCCTTCTCCGGCACCGGAAACCGACGGATCCGGATCGCCTGGGAGATTCTTCATGCGCCCGAATCGGTTTTCGAAAATCAGATGAGCATTCCCTGCGAGGTCACACTCACCAAGGTCCGAAACGAATACCGTCTGAGAACTCTGCCCGTAAGGGAATTTGAGTCCCTTCGGCTCAACAGCGAAACCTACAAGATACAGAGTCCCGGCAGTTTCATGAGACCGCTTCACAGGAAAGCCTATGATATTGAAATATCCGCACCCAAAGATTCACCCGATTTCGAAATCAACTTTTTCGGCTATGAATTTCATGTAAAGGCATCGGAAAACTCCTTTGCCTATGACGATGTGGTTATGCCGTTGTCCTATACGGGTGATGATATCAAAGTCAGGCTGATTTCCGATGTTCTCGGGTGCGAAATCTTTCTCGACGGCGGACTGATCTACTCGGTTGCCCCTTCCCTTGCCGATTACGGAATCCGTTACCTCACTCTGACAGGCAAAGGAGACGCACTGAACGCAGATGTCACCGTTCACACACTGAAAGGAATCTGGTAATATGATTCATATATCATCCGGTGTTCGATACGATAAAATAGACAGACAGGCAGAGCTTGATGTCAGCAGTAGCTATTTTATCAGCGTACAGGACGGTTGGATTCACAAGGAACGCTTTCTTGATCTGTCCGAGCTGATCTTTGTGACGAAAGGCAAACTGTACATGACCGTAAACGGCGAAAATGTGGAGCTTGCGGCGGGAGACGCCTATCTGATCAGAAGATATTCATTTCTCTCGGGTAGCCGGGTCTCGGAAGGTATGTGCAGTTTCTACACGGTTTCCTTTGTATCGACTCTTGAAAAGTACAACGATCTGTACGCACAGGTGATCCACATTTCCTCTCATTCCTCCTATGCTCAGACGCTGTTCAATAATCTGAGCCTGTACAGCAGCCGGGAAAACAGCGAACGGTTCCTGTCGGATGCTTCGTTCCTTCTTCTGCTTGAAATCCTGTTCGAGTCCCGGGATAATGAACCCGAGCAAATACAAATGCAGGGTATCATCCAGTACATCAACAGTCACATCGGTTCTCCGCTGAGTATGGAAGAAATCAGCGATCATTTCCATTACAGCAAGGACTATATTGCAAAAATATTCAAGGAACAGCATGGAGTTACCATCAAGCAGTACATCGTTCAGAAAAAACTGTCGGTTGCCAAAAGACTGCTGACAACCTCCGATATTCCCATCAGCCTTGTGGGACAGGCAGTCGGCTTCAGCGATGTTTCCCTATTTGAAAAATTCTTCAAATATCATGTCAAACTGACACCGAGAAAGTATAAAAGCCTGTATATTTGAGGTAAAAACGGGCTGACGCATAAATTTGCGTCAGCCCATTTTCGTTGTTCACGGTGATGGTTTACTTTTTGCGCTTCTTCACCCATATAGAGATTCCGACACCAATTCCGAGGAGGGCTACACAGGCAAGAGCAATTGCCAAAGGAAGAATCGGACTGTCAGACTCGGCACCGGTGTCATGAAGGTCCTCGGTATACGGTTCCCCGGTCACTGCGGGATCAACCGGATCCGACGAAGCAGAAGTCTCTGCGTCGGTGACTTCGGGATCTGGATTATCGACATCGCCGTCCGGATCGGGGTCGATCGGACCCACATCGGTAAGCTCCAGGCAGTCCAGACCGTAGAAATAGCCGGAAGACGCCGAATTCTTGTCATTCATCCGAACCTCGATAACATGAAGCCCCGCCGTAAGCTCGACTTCGTCTGCCACGGTTATCGAATCGGTCCGAATTACTCCGTTGTTGTACAGGTCAATCGGATCGCCCAGCGGACTGCCGTCGATAAAGTGCTCTGCAATACCGAAGTCACCTGCCTTGGTGAAGTTGGCGGAAATCCTGTATTTGGCGGTTTTCGGCACATTGATGTAGAAACGGACAGAAGCATATCGGGATGCTTTGAAAATCAGCTGACTGCCGCCAGACCAATTTCTTCCGAAGACCGACATTTCCTGTGTTTCCGCCTTCTGCATACCGGTGGAATCAAGGAGCTTCAGCTCTTCTCCTTCGTAGAAGGTTGCCGATTCGGGATAGGGCAACTGATAATACTCGGTACGCTCCTCAAGGGATACCGACTGATAGCCGTCCTCCCTTCCCTTTTCCATATACCAGAAATCGGTTACTGCCATATTGGCATACCCGTCCCGATGATACTTTTCCAGGCAGGCGGAGAAGGACTCTGTAAACGGAACGCTGTCCATAATGTGGAAGCGATTGTTCAGACGGTTACCGATACCGAACATACCGCCGTTGGTAAAGGGCTGAGCATGGTAGGCATAGTCAAAGGGCTTCCAGCATCCCCACGCATATCCGAAATAATCCTCACTGCCGGTGCCGAACCAGGACGGGAATTTTTCGTGATCCACAAAGAACTTCTCGTCGCCTTCGCCCCACCACCAGTCGGAGTTATAGGCAGGGTCACCGGTTCCGATGGCTTTATACACATGTAGAGAGGTTCCCACAAACCGTCCGCTTCCCTGAACGCCGAGGAATTCGGCATCCGGCCAACGGTCGCTCGACTTATCCGGATCCTCAATGCGATACCATTTGGCATGGAACCGAAGCAGTCCGTCGGCCTCGGTTTTGGTCAGCGGCTGAGTCGAAATGCTGTAACTGATCTTACGGTCACGGTCGGAATCATTCTGCAAAACCCACTTTGCACCGTCGCTGTAAGGCATAAACCAGTTGCAGTAGAGCGTTCCGTCATCGGTAACGCCCATTGGCAGAGAGGTATACTCGTTGATTCCGCAGATACTGCCGAAAAATCCGCCCAGCGTGGTCCAGACGGACGGTGTGTCTTCGCCGTCCCAAAAGGCGGAAATCGCCAGCTCCGAAAGAGCCTTCCAATCGTCGCCGATTCCCTGAAGATCCTCGCATTTTACGGTGATTCTGACAATGACGCCCGAATCCGATGTATCAAGCAGCACGGCGGATCCGTGAGCGGGAACCGTAACCTCCCGACTCACCGTCGAAACACTGCCGTCTTGGCCTGCGGGATCGTATATTCCGGCAAACAGCCGATCGGTTTCAACCAGCGCCTTCTGCGCCTCTGCCGAGAGCGGGAGTGAGAAGGATTCCACCGTTGTTCCGTCGGGGAAGGTCCGATACCCCACATGGAAATAACGGCCCCAATCGCCATAGGCAACAACTTTGCAGGACTTATTGTAGGTTATGGGAAGATAGCAATCCTTTCCGCTGGATGCGTCATAGCAGATTTCGGACAGGCTGAAGGGGAATGCGCTTCCGAAATAATCGGAAAAGGACATATCAATTGCAGGTACCGCACTACCGTCGATGTAAATCCTGACATGACCGCTTTTGGGTTCCGCCGACCACAGTCGGACAATGGCGCCGGGACCTTCAAGATCGGCAAGGATGACGCCGCCGTCTTCGGTCCGCTCAAAACTTGTCCCCCAGTCGTCGTTGGCATCCCATTGGATGTATTTATCCGTCGCCTCGTCATAGCGGGAACGGCGGTCGTAGGAGGTGCTTTCTGCGGCGCTCTCTCCTTCCTGTACGGGATCTGCAAGACCCTGCAGATCGGTCATCATATGAACCACATCGGTGTAGCTCAAATAGGATCCGTCGGAATACTCTTTGATCTTTTCATCCAACATCTTTCGGTCCTCCGTATCCGTGTTTCCGTCTTTGTTCAAATCTGCCTCATGCCGTTTGTCCTCATCGGCAATGCTTCCGGAGAGCAGATCATCCAGAATCGCCAGATCAGCCCCGTCAATGACCCCGTCGCCATTCAGATCGCCGCTGATCGGCTCACACCGACGAAGGGAGACGGTATAGCTTACCGTGTAATTCCCCGTCAACCGGTAGGTGACGGTAGTAACGCCTACACCAAGCGGAACCGACACCGACTCGCCGCTTGCGACAGGGGTCTCCTGAAGCACCGTTTTCCCTTCAAATTCCGCACATACGCTGACAGTCTCCGCATTTTCGGTGCCTGCCATCAGTTCTACCCGATCGACAGAATTGGACAGTCTGCCGTGAAAGTCGAGAAGAGAGGGATCAAACCAAAGGGCGTCGGGATGATCCTGAATCGACAGATCCGTCAGATGAGGACGGTCGCTTTCGCTGACGGTCTGATAGTACACATCCTGAAAAACGGCATCGTTGCTCCAGATCAAAAGCCCCAGTTTTCCCGAACGGTAGCTTTCGTCCGTGGTGCTGACAGCCAGATCACCGTTGACATAGAATCGGATGCTGTTCTGCACCGCTTCCACCCGCAGGGTGTATTCTTTCACCGAACGGTCCACCTTGTAAGTACCGAACTCAAAGGTACCCACGGCAGGGAATTTGAACAGTCTTGCGTCGCCACGGTTGAGATCCACATTGGCGACATAGGCCTGCGAGCCGTCGTCATTGGATCGGAAAACCAGGGAAACTGCGCCGTTTCCGTTGATTTTTGTCTTCGCTTCATAGACAAAATCGGTCGCTTCGGTATCCGAGATGGCAAAGCAGTCCCCGTCCCCGACCGCATGGAGACCGCTGCTTTCTTCCTGCCACCGACCGCTTATGATGCGAATATTCGATAGATTGGTGTGAAAGCCTTCGGACGAAGCCACAGAGACACCCGAAAAGGCTGCTCCCAACATAGCTGTTGCCAGAAAAGCCGATAATATTTTTTTCATGATTCATCCTCCCGTCAAAACTACGGACTTCTTTCCACCATTATAAAAAACCGTTCCGGTTATGTCAAGGGAGAAAAAACGGAATTTTCACCAAAATCCGATATTTTGGTTTCTTCTCTACATGGTCGGGAATGATTCTGCCGTGTCAGATCAGAATGCAGTTACAAGGGTCGATTTCGTTCAGGTTAATCTGTGCCGTCCTGCCGGTGAAGGAACAAATCCGGATCTCTTGATCTGCCGTTTGATCCTACTTCTTCGTCAACCGACAGCGCACGGATTTACACCGATTCCTCTGCATGAAAAAGCGGGAATTCTCGTATAGATGATTCATCCCTTCTTCGGAGATGGTGCATTTGTTTTTTATCCGCATTTCCCTGCCTGCGGCGATCGTCATCGTCGCTTACATTCTTCTCTATCCGACCGCGGCGACCCTCTCGATGATTCTTGCCGTCGGTCTGCATGAGATCGGTCATCTCGTCATGCTCCTTGCTCTTGGGGAACGGGTGGACGGATTGACCGTCACGCCCTTTGGGCTGACGATACACAGAAGGGTTCGAATCTGCCCGCCGACCACAGATCTGCCGGTTTATCTGGCAGGTCCCATGACCAATCTTCTCTTTTCTTTGTTACTGTTTTTCATCGGACATCCGTTGCTGTCCTATTTTGCAGAAATCAACCTATTTTTCGGACTTCTCAATCTGCTTCCCGTCTCCTCGTTGGACGGCGGTCAGGCACTGTCGGTTCTGCTTTCCTTCTTTTTTACGGATCGGACGGTCGACAGAATCCGAAAGCTTCTGTCCTTCGGAATTCTGACTTTACTTTGGCTGACGGCAATCTACTGCATTCTCTTCTCATACGGCGGAACTTCCCTGCTGTTTTTCTGCATCTGGCTGTTCGCTTCCGTCTTTCTGAAAGGGGATCGTTTTGCACCCGGAATCTGATCAAAATTTCTCAAAAAAAATTCCCATGAATCTTATAAAACCTATTGCATTTTACGACAGAATCTGATATAATAGGGTGCAAATTTTTTAGTAGCAGAGGTAAAGAAATGTATGATTTGGTACTAGAGGATGTAATCATCAGTTTGCGAGGCATCCGCAAATCCTTTGACGGTGAAACCGTACTGGACGGGATCGACCTGGACATTCGGGGCAATGAGTTTGTCACGATACTGGGCCCCTCGGGCTGCGGCAAAACCACTACCCTTCGAATCATCGGAGGATTCGAGTTTCCCGATGAGGGAACCGTCCTGTTTGACGGAAAAAACATCGCCGACATACCGCCTTACAAGCGAAATATCAACACGGTTTTCCAGCGATATGCCCTTTTTCCCCATCTGAATGTTTTCGAGAACATCGCTTTCGGACTGAGACTGAAAAAACTGCCCGAAAAAGAGATCCGAAAATCGGTTAAGGAAATGCTTCGGATGGTCAACCTTGTGGGATTCGAAAAACGCTCCATTGCCACACTCTCCGGCGGACAGCAGCAACGAGTCGCAATTGCAAGAGCGCTGATCAACAAACCCAAGGTTCTCCTGCTGGACGAGCCCCTCGGAGCCCTTGATTTAAAGCTCCGAAAGGATATGCAGCGCGAGCTGAAGAATATGCAGCGAATTACCGGCATCACATTCATCTATGTTACCCACGATCAGGAGGAAGCCCTTTCCATGTCGGACAAGGTTGTCGTCATGGCAAACGGCAGAATCCAGCAAATCGGAACCCCTGTTGAGATTTACAACGAACCGGTCAATGCCTTTGTTGCCGATTTCATCGGCGAATCCAACATTCTGGACGGCGTCATGAACGAGGATTTTCTCGTAACCTTCGCCGATCACACCTTCCGCTGTACCGACAAAGGCTTTGCTCCGAGCGAGCCCGTCGATGTCGTTATCCGACCGGAGGATGTTGACATCCTGCCTGCCGGAGAGGGAATGCTGACCGGCACCGTTACCCAAACAACCTTTAAGGGCGATTACTACGAAATCATCGCCGATGTGGATCATTTCAAATGGATGATCGAATCCACACATCAGGTGGATGTGGGACAGTCCATCGGTCTGTCCATTGATCCCGACCTGATCCATGTCATGAAGAAATCCGAGTTCTCCGATATGTTCGGCGACTACTCCACCTTCAGCGATGAAATGGACACCATATCCTCTCCTGACGCTCCCATTGCAAAGGAGGCCGTCGAAGAGGATGAATAAAAAGAAAAATCTTTTTGAAAAAATCGCTGTTGCCCCCCATATTCTGTGGGCGGTTCTCTTCATTCTGGCGCCGCTGGTATTCGTCTTTATCTACGCCTTCAGCGACAAAAGCGGCGGATTTACCCTTCAGAATTTTGCCGAAGCCTTTACGCCGAAATATCTGAACATCTTCCTTCGCTCGGTAGGCTTTTCCCTTCTTGCAACCCTGATCTGCCTTGTGATCGCCTATCCCATTGCCTACTATATTTCCTCGGTAAAGCCCAAAACCCAGAAAACCCTTATCATGCTGGTCATGCTCCCCATGTGGATGAACTTCCTGATCCGCGTCTATTCCCTGATGTCCATCATTGGGAATGTGGGACTCATCAACACCTTCCTGCAAAAGCTGGGACTTGCGCCTCTGTCCATGATCAACACCTCGGGTGCGGTCATCTTCGGAATGGTATACAGTTACCTTCCCTATATGATTCTGCCCATCTACACGGTCATGACCAAAATGGACAACCGACTGATCGAGGCGGCGACCGACCTCGGATGCAATCGGATGCAGGTGCTGGGAAAGGTCATCTTTCCCCTGTCGGTGTCGGGTATCGTTTCCGGCATTACCATGGTTTTCGTCCCCTCCATTTCCACCTTCTATATTTCCCAGAAGCTGGGTGGCGGAACCTTCGACCTGATCGGAGACACCATCGAACGTCAGTTTGTCTCTGCCAACAACTACCCACTGGGAGCCGCCATCTCCATTGAGCTGATGCTTCTGATCGTCATCTGCATGACGCTGATGAACCGGTTTACAGACGGGAATGAATCGGGAGGGATGATCGTATGAAAACCCTGTCCAGAATCTATGTGGCGTTGGTTTTCATCTTCCTGTATGCTCCCATTGCAGTCATGATGATGATTTCCTTCAACGATTCCACCAGTACCTATGTCTTCACGGGCTTCTCTCTCCAATGGTATCAGAGCCTGCTTCACGACAAGGCGTCTATTATGGCACTTCGGAACACGCTGATTCTTGCCGTGCTGTCTTCCGTGATTTCCACCGTCATAGGCACGCTTGCCGCAGTCGGAATGCGTGCATACCGCAACAAGTACTTCAAATCCTGTTTCATGATGGTGACCAATCTGCCCATGATGAATCCCGACATTGTAACCGGCGTTTCCATGATGCTGATGTTCGCCTTTGTCGGAGGACTCGCCGGTGCAAAGAGTTCCCTGAACTTTTTCACCCTTCTGATTGCTCACATCACCTTCTGTATTCCCTATGTCTTTCTTTCTGTTCAGCCGAAGGTAAAACAAATGGACAAGCATCTGTCCGAGGCGGCGATGGATCTGGGGTGTACGCCTCTTCAGACCTTTCTGAAGGTTGAGATTCCCGCCATTATGCCCGGTATCCTGTCCGGATTGATTACGGCATTCACCCTGTCTCTGGACGACTTCGTCATCAGCTATTTCACCATCGGATCCGGCTTTGAAACCCTTCCCATCCACATTTATACCATGACCAAGAAAAGCGTGCGACCCGATATGTACGCCCTGTCCACGCTGATCTTCGTCGTTGTCTTTGTCCTGCTTCTCCTTTCCAACATGGTCAACCGGGACGAGGAAGAAAAGATTATGCGTGCCAAACGCAAACAGCAGCGGAAAGCACTCCGTGCCGCTAAAAACAAAACAAATTAAACAAAAACCACATCGCAGTATAACGCAGATGAATGATGCAAATATGAAAGGACTGATCATATGAAAAAGACAATTGTTTTCTCCGCCCTGCTGCTTTCTCTGGTAGCAATCTGCCTTGCTCTCAGCAGCTGTGGCGATACAAAGACTTTGAATGTTTACAACTGGGGAATGTATATTTCCGACGGCAAGGACGGAACCTATGACACGGTTGGCGAGTTTGAAAAGTGGTATGAAGAAACCTACGGCGAAAAAATCAAGGTCAACTACACCACCTTCGACAGCAATGAGGATATGCTCGCCAAGATCAAGAGCGGCGCTACCGATTATGATGTGATTGTCCCTTCCGATTATATGATTCAGCGCATGAAGGATGAAAACCTTCTTGCAAAACTCAATTTCGACAACATCCCGAACTATCAGTATATCGGCGACCAGTACAGGAATCTCTACTTCGATGAGAACAACGAGTACTCGGTTCCCTACACCTACGGTGTTCTTGGCATTATTTACAATGCCAATGTAGTGGACCCTGCCGTAGTGGAAGAAAAGGGCTGGTCGATCTTCTGGGATGAAGCCTATGCAGGCAAGATCCTGATGATCAACAACTCCCGCGATGCCTTCGGCATTTCCATGTACGATCAGGGCATTGATGTCAACACCACCGACAAAGCCCAGTGGGACAAGGCACTCAGTCACCTGATGGAGGGAAAGTCCAATGTTCAGGCATTCGTCATGGACGAGGTCTTCAACAAAATGCAGTCGGGCGAGGCCGCTATCTGCGCATACTATGCCGGCGACTACTTCACCATGGTAGATGCCCAGAGCGAAGGCGTGGATCTGCGTTTCTATCA
The DNA here is from genome assembly GCA_051867915.1 of Eubacteriales bacterium. Taxonomy (GTDB): domain Bacteria; phylum Bacillota; class Clostridia; order Oscillospirales; family CAG-272; genus CAKSQF01. The sequence goes on along the minus strand of JBJDZJ010000059.1, from coordinate 3,294 downwards.
GCCCGAAGTGACCAATGTCTTCGTGGACAGCATGTGCATTCCCGCATCCAGCACCAACAAGGAGCTTGCGGAAATCTTCATCAATTTCATGCTCTCCAAGGATGCGGCAATCGCCAATGCAGAGTATATATACTATGCATCTCCCAACACGCTGGTCAGCGAGGATCCCACCTATCAGGAGGATATGGGAGAAGAAGCCATGGCCGCTCTCTACAAGGAAGATTTTGATTTTAATACGCAACTCAACCGGTACGGCTATCGGAATCTGGACAATGAAACTCTGGAATACATCAACAATCTGTGGGAACAGATGAAGATCGAAAGTTCCGGCACCGGCTACACTGTTTACATCGTTGTCATTGCCGTCGTTGTTGTTGCCGCAGGCCTGATTATCTTCTTCTCGGTTCGCAAGAAAAAACGCAGTCAGTACGACGACGAATAAATACAAATTGTCCTCCCCTCGGTTCCGGACAGAACCGAGGGGAGGTGCTTTTACAGTTAAAAAATGTCGGTCATGTTCATTCAACGGTAAAGGTCAGCTCATAGCTGTCGGTTCCGTCGGAAATGGTGATCGGATAACTTCCGGACTTTGTGGATCCGCCCACACGCCATGTCCAACTGCATATGCCGTCGCTGTCGGAGGTCTGATCCTCAAGGCCTTGGGCTGAGCTGTATCCGGACGAATATTTGACCTTGATCGAATAAACGGTATCCGGCTTTCCTTTGATGGTTACGGTGGCGGTATTTCCCTTCTTAACCGTATCGGTGAACTCCAGAAGAAGAAGCCCGGACGGGATCGGCTGATCGGAAAGTGCATCTGTCTGCTGTGGGGACGGTTCGGTCAAAGGAGCGGGTTCGGTCAAAATCGGCAATGTTTCCGATGCCGTCGGAGATGTCTGCTTTTCAATCGGAATCAGGATCACCGAGCTTTGCATCTGCGAAGAATCTTCGGCAGAAAGTTCACCGGACTGAACGGTTGAATTTGCGCTGCTCTCACTGCCTCCGATCTGAAAATAAGTCCTGCCTTTGCAGGAGGTCAGCACAAGCAGAATCAGCGCCATGCATATCATCCGTTTACCCATAGGAAAACCTCCTTTATACTTCAAATTCCGATATTATTTTACCACAGGATTCCTGCTTTGTCAAGGTAAAGTGTAAATTTTCCGGATTAATCCGCAAAAAACGGGCTCCGTTTCGCTAAAAAAGGAAACGGAGCCGATCCATCTCTCAGTTATATTTGCGTATGCGCTCGGATTCCCATTTACGGTAGACAAAGTACCAGGCAAACAGATCGCAAATCACAAACAGCAGGATTGCCGGGAGAACGAGAATCACATTCCAGATACTGGAAATCATATAAATTATGATAAGCGGTACCAGAACGGTCAGAAAGGCGAAAAGCTCGCAGATAAAATCGGAACTTTTCAAAATAAAGACCACTCTCTCTTTGGCACTCAGACTCCGATTTTCCAGCATCTCAACAAATTCCCGTCTCATATCCTGGAAGTTGAGTCTGCGCTTGTAGGTAAAAACTGCCAGGATCACGGCGGGAACGATCAGACAACAGACCGATTGAATTGTCTGATTCTGCGTTATGGCCGCCAGCACCGTTCTCAGTATCATGAAAAACGGCAGAGACAGAGCATTGCAGAAAAGAAGGTATAACAGGGCTTTCAGGAGTTTCTTCGGGTATTTTCGGAACATTTGATTCACCTTTCGTTTCATATAGATTGCAAATCGGCATCTCAAATTCCAATCCTCCTATTTTTTGGGAATTATTTTTATGATTTTGCGATCTGCTGATTGCATTATATCATATTGTTATAACTTTGCCAATATCTTTTTTGAATTTTTTTATGCAATCAGTTGATTCTGTATCAATGCACAATAAAATGATCCTGATTTTGGATAAATTCACCAAAAAATCGCAAACGGAAAATCCGTTTGCGATTTTTGATAACAGGAAAGCGGGAGCTAATCGGTCTTATTCAGACTCAGAATGCGAGCTTCTCTTCCAGATAGCTCTTCAGATCGGCAATGGGCAGGCGAATCTGCTCCATGGAGTCACGGTCACGGACGGTGACGCAGCCGTCGTTCTCCGAATCAAAGTCGTAGGTGATGCAGTAGGGCGTTCCGATTTCGTCCTGTCGGCGGTAACGCTTTCCGATGGAGCCCGCCTCGTCAAATTCCATGTTGAAGTACTTGGAAAGATTGTTGTAGACCTCCATGGCGTTCTTGGTCAGCTTCTTGGACAGAGGGAGAACGGCTGCTTTGACGGGAGCCAGTGCAGGATGGAGATGGAGGACCACACGGACATCGTTCTTCTCGGGATCCACAACCTCCTCGTCGTATGCGTCGCAAAGGAAGGCCAGCGCCACACGGTCGGCACCCAGAGAAGGCTCGATGACATAGGGAATGTACTTGGTGTTGGTTTCGGGATCGAAATATTCCATGGACTGACCGGAGGTATTCTGATGCTGGGTCAGGTCGTAATCGGTACGGTCGGCAATACCCCACAGTTCGCCCCATCCGAAGGGGAACAGGAACTCAATATCGGTGGTCGCCTTGGAATAGAAGCAAAGCTCCTCGGGAGAATGGTCGCGGAGCCGCATATTCTCCTTCTTCATGCCAAGGGACAGCAGGAAGTTCTCGGCGTAGCTTCTCCAATAACGGAACCAATCCAGATCGGTACCCGGCTTGCAGAAGAACTCCAGTTCCATCTGTTCAAACTCACGGGTACGGAAGACGAAGTTGCCGGGGGTGATCTCGTTACGGAAGGATTTTCCGATCTGACCGACGCCGAATGGGAGCTTTTTACGGGTGGTTCTTGCCACATTGTTGAAGTTGACAAAGATACCCTGCGCCGTCTCGGGACGCAGATAGACGGTATTGGTGGAATCCTCGGTGACGCCGATGAAGGTCTTGAACATCAGGTTGAATTTCCGGATAGAGGTAAAATCTGCGCTTCCGCAGGAGGGGCAGGTGATGTGCTTTTCCTTGATGTAGTTCATCATCTGCTCGTCGGTCCAGCCGGCGGGATTGTCGTCCAGCCCGTTTTCAAAGGCGTAGTCCTCGATGAGTTTATCGGCACGGTGACGGGAGCGGCAGACCTTACAGTCCATCAGCGGGTCGGAAAATCCGCCCAGATGTCCGGATGCCACCCAGGTCTGGGGGTTCATGATGATGGCGCTGTCAAGCCCCACATTATAAGGGGATTCCTGAACGAATTTCTTCCACCATGCCTTCTTCACATTGTTCTTGAATTCGACACCGAGAGGGCCGTAGTCCCAGGAG
>JBJDZJ010000058.1:0-3494 GCA_051867915.1 Eubacteriales bacterium | reverse complement strand
TGGTGGAGACAACTGGAATCGAACCAGTGACCTCATGCATGTCAAGCATGCACTCTAACCAGCTGAGCTATGCCTCCGTGCGACTTGCTTATTATAGCACAGCTGATCGAAAAATGCAATACGCAATATTGCACAAATTTTTAGCATCAATTTTGTGCATTGTCACTAGGAATAGGATCGGTTACAGCAAACATGTTCGCATCCATCCAATTCCAACGCTTGGTTATATACTCCTTCAGAAACTCCAGATGCTGTTCATAGGTTGTGAACCTTTTCATAACGGAAGGTTGAAAGGTCAATCGGGTGCCAAGGATATTCCAGACCTTGAAATTGTATTCAGCGGACGGTGCCACCAGTTCCCCCAGCTCATCAATCCTTAAAAACAGAAACTCAAGAAGTTCGTCCTTGACTTCATCCCATCTGGATTTCAACTGTTCCATGAATTCCGGATCTCTGAACAGATAGGTCATCCAGTTGGTCCAAAGATAATTGTCCGATGTTTCCAGCAGACAAGCCCAACCTTCGCCGTTTGATGGAGCGCGATTGAAATTGCCGAACGCCAGATCAAAGTCCCAGACAGGTCCCATTTTCAACTTTCCGCCTGCGTCCTTGGTCAGATAACAGGATCGGCGGAAGCTGGAATCCAGATTATAACTGAGTTCATGAAGAATAAGCCAGTCTATCAGCGACTCCATGTCGATATAGTCCTCATACCCTTCCCCTGCCATAATAGCGGCGTCTGCTTTCATGACATAGCTCTTGATATAGGCAACCTGCTCGACGGTCAGGGTCTCCTCTCCGGGCGCATGGATTTTCACATACTTCATCAGTTCGGTCTGAAAACAGGTCACATCCCAGACATCCTCGGATGTTGTTCCGCCAACCTCCAGCAGGTATCCGGTATCCAACTCCGTTCCGTTGTCGGTCAGCTCGACTCTGCCCGTTTTGACCTCAACCTGCTCTCCGATGGAATATACACCTATATAGGCGCCGTTAAGGAACACATCAACCGGGTACTGAGTGGGCACAAAATCCATACCGCCAAGGAATGCCGCCGCATCCATAGCCAGGGCATTCCGGATCAGTGAACAATCCACATAGTTGGCAAGCAGAACCCAATTCTTGGCCCTTGTAAGCCCCAGAATCTCGGTTTTTGAGGAAAATTTCAACTTATAGGGCTTCTTGTCCATTTTCCAGGTGGAATTCCCTCTGCCTCGGATGAAAACGGAGGTCGTATCAAGGGATGAAAAGCCATCCACATAATCGCAGTTGACAGAGATCGTCGCACCGATATATTCCTCCTGCGAAGTAATCTCTGCGCCGCCGTCGGTATAGATCACGATAACGGGAAGTTTGGTCGGAATATACTCGGTATAGAGAACATAGCGGCAGGTCTTCCCTTCCGAATCGGTTACGGTAAAATATGTGCCGAGGGTATCGGTCAGATCCACACGGGTTCCGTCCTTGACGGTTGCAGAATCAAACTCCACCTTACCGCCGTTGTCCACAGTCACAGAAAGCAGTGCGGATTTCAGCAAATCGGGATTCAATACGCAATCAACGGTTGCATAAAACGCATATCCCTCCCGAGTCCAATGGATGTCCTCGGTCAGGTTTTCGTTATTTGATTGTAGCAGGCTGATTTCCAAAGACCCGACACTTCCGTCCCCGCCCAGAGTGTATTCGGACAGAATTCTCCCATTGACGGAACGGATACGAACCCGATCTTTCACCTCTTCCAGCGTCAACTTACAGCTATCCCAGATCAGATCGCAGTTTGGCGCATCAAGAATCAGCGGGCAGTCGGGCAGATCAGCATCGCCTACGGTCAGATTTACGGTGCAAGCAGCCTCGGTATTCAACCGAATCGGATGTTCGAGCGTCACCCCGTTTTCAAATGTAAAGGACAGGGGCATATCAAAGGTCATCTGTTTTTCTATAACATAATGACCGGAAAAGCGCAGGGTATCCCCTTCCTTAAGGAAAGGCAGACGGTTTTCGTCCAGAAGCTGCTCCAAATGCTCCTGCGATGAAATCAACCGCTCACCCGCAGAAATCCGAACGCCGTTCAAAGACGCCGCACGAAGGTAGAACGAGGGAACGTTCATAACCTTGTCAAGAGACTGCGGAAGGACGAGATCCCATTTTTCGGTTTCTGCAAAGAAATCGCCGACCGAAAGAAGGCCCTCTTTTTCTTCGCACAGGATAAAATTCCCTTTTTGCGTACTGCTCAGGGAAAATATTCCCTTCACTTCAAAAGGGGACTGACAGAGGGTGATCCGAACAGGCTCGGTCAGCATCAGATCGCCATCAAATGAAAGTGCGGCGCAGGGCAGAATCGTGGAGCCGTCCGGATTCTTTGCAGCCTTCAAAAAACCATCTTCGGTATAGACATTTGTATAATCGAAGTTGCCGTTATACTCTATCCGCAGGCATTCCAACAGTCCGCCACTGCCGGTAAGCGTAATTTTCTTCTGCGTATCGGCATCCAGCAGAACGGAAAACCGTCCTGACACTGCAGCGACATCATCGGAATCAATTTCCGTTGAAAAAACAAAGGTAAGCGTGTACGGGCGGGCGGACTCGTTGGTCAGAAGAAGGACAGTTTCGCCCTTTTCCAGTGCATAGGGATCAGAAACCGCATAATCGGTCGGATTGATTTCATTTTTGCCCAAGCGAATTGTCAGACCCTCACCGACAGGAGGGATAAGGTCGGGATCGGCGGATGTGATGCCGTTATCCTTCTTGCTCCGACATCCGACCGTCAATATCATCAACACAAACAGCGTCAACAGGACGCCATATCTGATCTTCAAGTTTCTTTACCTTCCTTTCGATATGATCTCAGGAACAGATACATCCAAACGGATTTTATGTTCTGCCGTTTGAACAGACATATTATACCATTGTATATCCCGACCGTCAACAGGAATTTTGTAAACATTGTGAAAAGGTTTGAAAACCATGGCTAATCGTTGTGTCAAACCGCATCCGAAAACGATTCGGGGCGAATCGGTCGGCTTTTTTGGGGTATACTGTTGACAATTCCCTTCTGCCGTGATAATATGGGAACAAACAGCCCCGACGATGGCGGTTAATAGCAAGCCTTGTTCGGATTTCATTCACAGGTTGATATCAACGCATTTTTTGCAAAATAAGCGAGGAGTCATCATGAAAATACAAGCGCAAGCCGACGGTTCTTACGAACAAATCAGTCAGAAAGAAGCCAAACGGATCATGGACAGCGGCACAGATGCCGTTCTGCTGGATGTCCGCCGGGAGGAGGAATATGCGTCCGGGCATATTCCGGGCGCCGTCTGCATTCCAAATGAGACCATCGAAAAGACGGCGGATAAGCTCCTGCCCAACCGGGACCAGCTGATTCTGGTATATTGCAGAAGCGGCAGCCGAAGCAAGCAGGCTGCAGAAAAACTGTGCAAGTTGGGATATACGAATGTGAAGGAGTTCGGCGGAATACTGACTTCGGCATACGG
>JBJDZJ010000057.1:0-18505 GCA_051867915.1 Eubacteriales bacterium | reverse complement strand
CAAGCTCAACGACGCCTATGCCAAAACGGCAAAAAAGTACGATTTCGTCTCTCCCCTGCGCTCCCACATCAAATATGTGGTGATGTCCGAGCCTATGTCCTACACCCACATTACCGGCGTCTACACCTTCTTCACCGGAGAGTCCAATCTGAATGTCAACTTCCCGGACTACACCCTTCCCTACACCGCCGCCCACGAATTTGCCCATCAGAGAGGCATTGCCCGTGAGGACGAAGCCAACTTCGTCGCCTTTCTTGCCTCCATGGAATCGGAGGATCCCTATATTCTTTACAGTGCCTATGTCAACATGCTGGAATATGTCATGAACGCTCTGTACAGTGCCGACAAGAATCTGTATATGGATTTGTACCGCCGGTTTGATTCCCGACTGGTCGGCGAATTCAATGCCTATTCCCAATTCTACGAAAAATACCGAGAAAACAAGGTTGCCGATGTCAGTAGTGCGGTCAACAACAGCTATCTCCAATCTCAGGGCGTTGAGGTAGGTTCCCGATCCTACGGATTGGTCGTCGATCTGACGGTTGCCTACTATCATGCCTATGTGGAAAATACCGGATAATTCTTTTCACCCCGACTTGGTCGGGGTGAAAAAGTTTTTGCTGCGTTTTCGAAAAATCTTCCGAATGTTTACATTTTATTAACAAACATTCGGGGATTTCATTGTATACTAATATCAAAGAGTGAACCCTTTTGTTTTCTCTTCTTTGTCTTTTACTTCTGCGGATCCGACCTTTTTCGGATCCCGTGTTTCTGTTTTTAACCCATTTTTCTCCCATATGTTCCCATAACATATGGCATTTATTGAAAGGATTATGTTCCCTGTCGGGTCCGACACGGAACGATCAGATAGATTTTATGGAAAAAATAGTCGTATCGGGGGGAACCCCCCTTCACGGTACGGTAGAGATTGATGGCATGAAGAATGCCGCTCTGCCGATTATTTATGCCACAATCCTCGTCAGCGGAAAATGTCGGATCCGGAATCTTCCGGCTGTCAGCGACATTTCGGTTTCGCTGGAGTTAATCAGCAATCTGGGTGCGTCGGTACGCAGAATCGACCCGCACACCGTTGATATTGACGCCACGGGTCTTCGGGTCCGTCCCGTTCCCGCAGAGCTTTCCCGCAAAATGAGAGCCTCCTGCTACCTTATCGGAGCCGAGCTCGGCAGATTCGGCAGGGCTTTGGTGGGCTATCCCGGCGGATGCGATTTCGGCGTCCGACCCATTGATCAGCACATCAAGGGCTTCGAAAAACTGGGCGCCCATGTCAATGTGGAAGGCGGTAACATCGACGCCGTCGCTTCTGACGGGCTTAGCGGAGCCAATGTTTTCTTCGATATCGTGTCGGTTGGCGCAACGGTCAATGTGATTCTCGCCGCCACCCTTGCCGAAGGAATTACCGTCATCGAGAATCCCGCAAGAGAGCCGCATATTGTGGATCTGGCAAACTTCCTGAACACCTGCGGTGCCGACATCAAGGGTGCCGGAACCGATACCATTAAGATCAGAGGCGTCCGTGAGCTTCACGGATGCACCTACACCATTATTCCCGACATGATTGAGGCGGGAACCTACATGGCAGCCGCTGCCGCCGCAGGCGGAGATGTGACGGTCTGCAATGTCATACCCAAGCATCTGGATTCCATTACGGCAAAACTGGAAGAAATGGGCGTGACGGTGGAAGAAGGCGACGATTCCATCCGCATCATCCGGGATCCCGATGTTGAACTTCGTCCTTGCAACATCAAGACCCTGCCCTATCCGGGATTTCCTACCGATATGCAGCCCCAGTTCGGCTCGCTTCTCTGTCAGTCCAGCGGCGTCGGAATGCTCTACGAGGGCGTATGGGATAACCGATTCAAATACATTGACGAACTCAAACGCATGGGTGCCGATGTGGAAGTCACCGGGAAAACGGCTGTCTTCAAGGGAAGAAGCAAGATGACCGGCGCATCGGTTCGTGCAGTGGATCTTCGCGGCGGTGCGGCGATGATCATTGCCGCTCTTGCCGTCAACGGTACCACCGTCATTGAGGACATTCACCTGATCGAGAGAGGCTACGACAACATTGTCGGCAAGCTTTCGGATTTGGGTGCGCAGATCAAGAAAATTCAGACTTCGGTTCCCACTTCCTTTGAGACCGCAAACTGAGAGATCTCCGTCGGGCGGTTCAACGGTCGGTATCGGAATCCATCCGTATTTACCCACAAGGGCGCACCTATGCGTGCGCCCATTTCTTTTATTCAGACGACCCATCGGTCGTGCGGAAAGGACACAAACATGAAAGAATTTCACATAGGAGCAAACGACGCCGGTCAGCGGCTGGACAAGTTCCTGACCAAGGCGGTAAAGGGATTGCCGGTCTCCCTGCTCTACAAGTCCATCCGAACCAAAAAAATCAAGGTCAACCGAAAGAGAGCGGAAATTTCACAGAACCTTGCCGAAGGCGATCTGGTTCAACTGTTTCTGAAGGATGAGTTCTTTGAGGACGATCCCGATCTGGCCTTTCTGAAGCTGACGCCCCATCTGGACATTGTCTACGAGGATGAGAACATCCTGCTCTGCGACAAGCGGGTGGGAATGTCGGTACATCCCGACGAGGACGGTGAAGACACCAATACCCTGATCGCCCACATCAAGGCCTATCTCTACCGCAAGGGGGAGTACGATCCTCAAAAGGAGCTGTCCTTCGCCCCCGCCCTCTGCAATCGGATCGACCGCAACACCGGCGGCATTGTCATCGCCGCCAAAAACGCCGAGGCTCTGCGGATCATGAACGAAAAGATCCGGGATCGGCAGATTGAAAAATTCTATCTCTGCGCCGCTCACGGCACCTTCCGTGAAAAGGAAGGACGGCTGGTGGGCTATATGACCAAGGATTCTGCCGAAAACACGGTGACGGTTTACAGCAAAAAGCCCGACAAAATCCCGGTCAAGACCATGATTACCGAATATCGGGTACTTTCCGAGGAGGATGGGCTTTCTCTTCTGGAGGTTCATCTTGTCACGGGTCGAACCCATCAGATCCGAGCCCATCTGGCCTCTGTGGGGCATCCCCTGCTGGGGGACGGGAAATACGGAATCAATCGGGACGACCGTTCCCGAGGGTACAAGTTTCAGGCCCTCTATTCCTACCGACTGCGCTTTTGTTTCACCGGCGACAGCGGAATTCTGTCCTATCTTTCGGGAAAGGAATTTCAGGTGAATCTCCAAAAAATCCGTTTCTTATCCGAATTTCCGAAGTTCCTTTCCGAAACAGAATTTCACGAATGAATTCCTTCCGAAGTCGGTTTATGACCCCCCCCGATCCCTGTTTATACGGAGGCAATATGACCTGTCTGATTTTGATTCTCAGTGCGCTACTCACCTCTCTGACACTGCAATTCGACTCTCTTTGGATCCTGTCCTACTTTTCGATGGCGCCCCTTTTCTTCTTTCTGGTGAAATTTACCGAAGAAAAACAGAAATACCGAAAGCTGTACGGGATGATGCTGATCTGGTCCCTGGTCTATTTTATGGGCGTCTATTCCTTCTTCTGGAAGATGTACCCCATGGAATTCCTGGGGCTGACCAGGTTTTCCGCCCTCTTTGTCGCCGCCTTCTGCCATGTGGGGCTGTCCCTTTTGCAGGCCCTTCCCACGGCGCTGGTTGCTCCCCTGCTTAGGCTGTTCTACCGACACAGAAAGCTGTCCCCTCTTCTCTTTGCCTCCCTGTGGACCGTCTTTGAATGGCTCCAGAACTTTACCTGGGCGGGCGTTCCCTTCCTCCGGCTGGCTCTGTCCCAGACCTCCATGCTGCCCGCCATGCAGTCGGCATCCCTGTTCGGGTCGCTGTTTTTATCCTTTTTGGTTGCGCTGGTCAATGCCTGCATCGGCATGGGATTCTACTATTACCGTATCAACGGAAAGTCTTGCAAAGCCGTGCGGCTGTTCCCCATTCTGAGCGCCGCCCTGATTCTTCTCAATCTGGGATTCGGACTGATCCGTATGGCGGGCTACTCCGAGGACAGCGACGAAAAAGTCACCGTTGCGCTGATTCAGGGCAACATCGGATCGGCGGACAAATGGGCGGACGAAAGTGCGGGCAATGCCGTGCGAACCTATCTGTCCCTTTCACGTCAAGCGATCACCGAGCATTCTGCCAAGCTGGTGCTTCTGCCCGAGACCGCCCTGAACTTCCATCTGCTTTCCTCCGACTACGAGAGCTATGCCAACGCCTTTCGCTCCCTTGCCATGGAAACCGGCGCAACCCTCTTTATCGGGACTTTCACCTACGACTCGGACGGCGAGGAGATTCGGGAATACAACTCCATCATCGCCTTTTTCCCGGACGGGACGGTGGAAGAAGAGCCGTACAGCAAGCGGCATCTGGTTCCCTTCGGAGAATATGTCCCCATGGAACCCCTGATCTCCGCTCTGCTGCCCTTCCTTGCCGATCTGAATCTGTTTGCCTCTCTGACGCCCGGTCAGGACAGCGCCATTGTCTCCACCGAGTTCGGTGATGTGGGAAGACTGATCTGCTTTGATTCCATTTACGAATCCCTGACCCTTCAGAGTGTGCGGGACGGTGCGGAAATCCTCCTGCTGTCCACCAACGACTCCTGGTATCTGGACTCCGCCGCCGTCCGGATGCACAACGATCACGCAAAACTGCGGGCAGTGGAATCGGGACGCTATGTCCTTCGTGCGGCGAACACCGGCATTTCGTCCATCATCGACCCGCTGGGCAACGCCCAAGCCGAGCTTGGGGCGCTGGAGAGCGGTACCGTTACCGGAACGGCGGTCTTCCGTGACAATCGGACGCTGTATTCCTATATCGGCGACGGGATCGTCCTGTTCTTCTTCGCCGTCCCCGCCTTTGAAATGGGATGGAAAATTCGGGAGAAACGGAAGAAGAAATCGGGAGAGCAGTCGGTTTAGACCGCCGGTCAGGACGGAGCAATCGGGGATGAAACAATCCGCAGATACATCTGCTTTTTTCTGCCCTATCAAGTTGCGAAGAAAAATTGATCCGGAACAATCGACAGACAAAAATCGGTGCCGATGCAAAAGCAAATCGGATTTGCTTTTGCATCGGCACTTTCAAGTTTTCTGAATCCTTACAGCAACGACTTGTACAGCTCGGTGATCTCTTCGACGCTGGTGTCTCTGGGGTTGCCGGGACGGCAGGCATCATCGTATGCAGACTGTGCAAGGAAGGGGATGTCCGAGGGCTTTACGATGGCGCGGAGATCGGTGGGGATTCCAACATCCATGGAAAGCTGACGGACTGCATCAATGGCAGCCTTGCGGTATTCGTCCTGGGTCATGGCGTCCACGCCGGGAACGCCCATGGCTCTGGCGATCTCACGGTACTTTGTTCCGGTAGCAGGTGCGTTATACTCCATAACCGTGGGGAGGATAATCGCATTGGCTACGCCGTGGGGCGTATCGTACAGTGCGCCCAGAGGATGCGCCATAGAATGGACAATACCCAGTCCGACATTTGAGAAGCCCATGCCGGCAATATACTGTCCCAGCGCCATATCGGTGCGTCCGTCAGGGGTATTCTTGACCGCATTCCGCAGAGAGCGGGAGATGATCTCGATGGCCTTCAGATGGAACATATCGGACAGTTCCCATGCGCCCTTGGTGATGTAGCCCTCGATGGCGTGGGTCAGGGCATCCATACCGGTTGCCGCAGTCAGCTTCGGAGGCATGGTGGACATCATATCGGGATCCACAATTGCCACAACGGGAATATCGTGAACATCCACGCAGACCATCTTGCGGTTCTTCTCGGAGTCGGTGATGACATAGTTGATGGTCACCTCAGCCGCTGTACCCGCAGTGGTGGGAACGGCGATGATCGGCACGCTCTTGTTCTTGGTGGGTGCTACGCCTTCCAGCGAGCGGACATCGGCAAACTCGGGGTTATTCACGATGATACCGATTCCCTTTGCCGTATCCATGGAGGAGCCGCCGCCGATGGCAACGATACACTGAGCACCGCTCTCCTTATAGGCGGTAACACCGTGCTGAACATTCTCGATGGTGGGATTGGGCTTGATGTCCGAATAAACGGTATAGTCAATCTTCGCCTGGTCCAAAACGGCAAGAACCTTATCGGTAACATGGAATTTGATCAGATCGGGGTCTGAAGCAACAAAGGCCTTGGTAAAGCCTCTTCCCTTGATTTCATCAGCGATTGCGGAAATGGCGCCGCTGCCGTGATAGGATGTTTCATTTAAAACAAATCTGTTCATTGGAGTATACCTCGCTTCATCAATTTCTTCGTCTATATTATACAATATATTTTTTAATTTGTAAAGGGGTTTTGGAAGAATTTTACAAATTATTTTTGAACTTTCGGTTAATAAATGATAAATTTATCCCGATGCTTCGGTTCCGGGCGGTATTTTTGGATTTTCACCCGCTTACCGCCCTTCAAAGGGCGGTGCATCGGCATCCTTTGCCGGCGATTCGAACAGACTCCAAGGGAAGATGGCGGGCGGCAGTGCGGAAATTTCGACGGTTTTTCCGGTTCCGGGGTGCAAAAAAGCAATCCGATGGCAGAACAGGGCAACATTTCCCTTTTCACGCCTTCCGTAGCGGTCATCCCCCCACAAAGGCATCCGACGGGAGGCAAACTGCACCCGAATCTGATGGGTTCTACCGGTCAGAAGTTCAATCTTCAGCAGAGTCAGCTCCCCATCGTCGGTATCGGCCGAGTTGAGAATTCCGTAGCGAAGCCTCGCATCCTTGACACCGCCCCGCATCCGATTCACAACATAGCTTTTGTTTTTGACCCTGTCATGATAAAGCAGATCGAACAGTTCTCCCGACGCCTCTGCGGGACGGTCATGGACGATGGCAAGGTACTCCTTTTCCACATGATGCGCCGCAATTTCTGCCGTCATTTTGGCGGCTGCCGTCTTCGTTCTTGCCAGAAGCAGGACTCCGCCGACCCCTTTATCCAGCCGATGAAGGGGGTAGAGCGTCGGAGATTCGCCCCTTTTCCGAAGCAGTTCCGACAGCGCATCGGGAAGTCCGTCCCCCTTTGGCGTCGATTCGGAAACCACGCCGCAGGGCTTTTTCACAGCGATCAGATCGCTGTCCTGATAGAGAATTTCAAGTTCCATTCATGCCCCCTACAACTCCACTACGGTGATTCCGTGATTTCCACGTTCGATCTCGGCGGAAAGCCCCGGATATTTTGCCTTCAGTTCCCGGGATGTGGCGTCAAAAATGGAAAACTCCTCGCCGAAAACCAGATTCCGGATTTTGCCGTTTCGCTTCTGTGCGGCAAGCCACTGCCGCGCCTTCACCCCGATGGCGCCGCCCTTCCCACTGCTTCCGTAGCCGTGAATCACCACAAGGCAGACATTTTTGGACGAGCTGTATCGGCGCATTTGTCCCTGAAGCAGAGCCATGGCCTCCGAGACGGTGGGCATTCCCTCTTCCAGATTCACATAGGCAAGCGTCGCCATTCGTTTTTCCCCCTTTATCCTTGATGCAGACCCTTTCAACTGTCTCATTATACCCCGACTTGCTTTTTTTGTCAAGCCTTCGGGAAAAATTTCGGGATTCGGTTGACAAACGGGATTTTTCGTTGTATCATAGAATCAGAAAAGGATGTGACTGAAATTGGTGGATGTGATCTCCAATGAAACCATGCGCCGCTCGGATGCGGCAATGATTGCCTCGGGCGTACCCGGAAAAGAGTTGATGTATCGGGCGGGGTCTGCGATTTTTTCCCACTGCCGGGACATTGCCCATCCTGTTGCCATTCTGTGCGGCAAGGGCAACAATGCCGGAGACGGATATGTTCTCGCCATGCTGATGAAGCAGGCCGGTGGGTGTCCCACATTGATTCTTGCCGAAAATGCCTTTTCCGAGGACGGGAAATACTATTTTGATCTTGCCGAAAAGGCGGGAGTTCCCCATCTTTTCTGGAATTCTTCGGTCGATCTGTCCGGCTACCGAACGCTGGTGGACTGTCTGTTCGGCACCGGTTTCCGCGGGACGCCTTCCGGCATTTATGCCGACATGATCGAAAAAACAAACGAAGCCGGACGGGCAGGAGCCGAAATTCTGTCTGTGGACATTCCCAGCGGACTCAGCGGTGACTCCGGCATGGGCGAACTTTCGGTCCATGCCGACAAAACCTTCTCTGTCGGCACGCCCAAAACCGGCCATTTTCTGGGAATGGCGAAGGATGTTGTGGGTGAACTGATCAATCTGGACATCGAAATTCCGGTAGTGGGAGAGGTTTATCATCTGGTGACTGCCTCAGATTTCGGGACGGTCATCGGAAAGCGAAAGAACTACTGCAACAAGGGCGATTTCGGCTATGTTGCCGTCATGGGCGGCTGTAAGGACTATTCGGGTGCCGTCAAGCTGGCGAATCTGTCCATGTCCGCCCTGCGCTCCGGATGCGGTGTTTCCAAGCTGATCGTTCCCGAATCCGTTGCCCTATCGGTTTCCCCCTATCTGCTGGAAAGCACGCTGGTCAGCCTGCCCGATGAGAAGGGCTACATGGCGTTTGATCCCGATGCGCTGGAGCGAGGGCTGAACAAGATCCGTGCGCTCTCCCTTGGAATGGGATGGGGACAGGGCGGCGGAAACGCCGAGATTCTGCGGCACATTCTGGAGAAGTACGCCCTTCCGTTGGTCATTGATGCCGACGGGCTGAATCTGCTGGCGAAAGTCGGTGTGGATCTTCTGAAATCGACCCGATGCCGCCCGATCCTAACCCCCCATCTGATGGAATTTGAGCGTCTGTCCGGCGTCTCCCGAAAGGAAGTCGTGCAGAATCCGATCCGATATGCCAAGGACTTTGCAGGGAAATACCGTGTCACCCTGCTTCTCAAGGGCAGTACCACTGTCGTCACCGACGGAGACCGGGTCTATCTGATCGACAGAGGCTGTCCCGGCATGGCAACCGCCGGAAGCGGCGATGTGCTGTCCGGCATTCTTGCCGGTCTTCTGGGATATGCCTCCGACGATCTGACCCTGACTGCCGCCTGCGGTGCCTGGATCAACGGCAGAGCCGGCGAGCTTGCCGAGGCCGAAATCAATCCCGTCAGCATGACCGCATCCGACACGGTAAGAGCAATACCCAAGGCGATTTCGGAGATTTTATCCTGCAATCCGTAATCTCCGGGATAATGATCTGAAAAAGCCGTACTGAATCATTTTTTGAAAGCGTATATGATGAAAAATCAGGTGCATTGCACGAAGAAAGAGCAGGTTATAATTATGGAACACTATCAGAATCCGATACTGGACGGATATGCCGATCCCGACATTCTTTACCATGACGGGGTTTACTATCTGTATGCCACTTCCTACCCGAAGCATTGCAGAGGGTATGAGGTTTACACCTCAACCGATCTGATTCACTGGGAGAACAAGGGAATGTGCCTGAAGACGGCTTGGGGAATGGAGCGGGGGTTCTGGGCGCCCGATGTCAAGGAAAAGGACGGCAAATTCTATATGCTGGTTACCGTATCCGAGCATCTGGGTCTGGCGATTGCCGATTCTCCTTTGGGTCCCTTTATCCCGCAGGACGGATTTTTATTCGACCATTCCATCGACGGGCATATCTATTTTGAAGGAGAGGAGATGTACATCTACTATGTCTCCTGGCGGAAGGATCACCGATATGCTCTTTACGGTGCGAAAATGCGCCCCGATCGGATCACCCCCGATCTTTCTACCGAAAAGTTGCTGATCGCCGCCGAAAAGGACTATGAATGCCATCAGGCGGCGGTTGCCGAAGCTCCCTATATGCTCAAAAAGGACGGCGTCTATTATCTGACTTATTCCGCCTGCCACTATGAGTCCCCCTACTACTGCGTCTGCTATGCCACCACCGACTCGCCGCTGGGCGACTATGTCAAATACGGGGGCAATCCCATCCTGGTGGGCGACAGGGCCACGGTCAGCGGCGTCGGCCATCACTGCATCACCCATTCCCCCGACGGAGAGCGGATGTTCATCGTCTATCACACCCATTATGCGCCGGGGCAGATTCATCCCCGCAGACTGTCCGTTACGGACATCCGTTTTGAACATACCGACGGCAAGGATGTGTTAGTCTGCGGCAAACCCGACATGGGAGTCGATCATCCCATGCCCCTGTCCGGGCAGTCATGACGCTGCCCGAAAAGATTGCCGCTTTGACGGCATCTGCCAAAGACGGTGATCTGCGCTTTGAGATTCTGGAGCATCCCAACGGACGACTGCTCGTCTCCTGCGGCATCGGCAGAATGGGAATGATTCCCCCTGCCTCTCTGTGGGAGGAGGGTAATCTGTACGCAGAATTCGTCCTCCTGTTGCCTTTCGGCGAGAAGATCGGAGAAGACCATCCCGCTATGCGTGCTCTGCGCTCCATTGCCGAGCGGATATGCGGCGGCGAGTGGCTGGGGTACGGCCATCTTCTGCCGGTGGAGGGATGGACTCCCTTTGTCGCCATGACGCTTTACCCCTTTCCAAACGACGGAGGCGGCGACCTGGTCGTTCCCTGCCCGGACGGACGGGTTGTCTATATCTACCAGGTTGTTCCTCTGAGACAGTCGGAACTGGATTTCCGTCTGTCCGCAGACGGTGCGGCTCTGCTTCGCAGAATGCCGTCTTTGGTAGCCGATCCCGACCGTCCGCCGCTGAAAAAGACCGATCGGGGATCATAACCCCTGTTTCGGCGTCGGTATGTAAAAACATCCCCTCGGAGTCTCCCGATCATCGGGCGCTTCTCCGAGGGGATGTTTGGGCAGAATCGGGTATCACTTTGAATCCGGAGTCTGCTCCGATGGCAGGCAGACAATTCCGATCTTTGTGATCTCGTTCATCCGTTTATCCGCAAATGAGATTACTTCAGATTTAGACTGTTTATTTTTTGATACTCTGCTTTATTCATAATGAACGGCAATCAGCCTAAAGGAATCCAATTGCTTTGACTTACGCAATGCTCTTTTTTCGGATTGGTTTTCCTGTTTCCTTAGTATCTCCGCCACTTCTTCCGGATGAAAACAAATGCCAGAATGGCGGCAATCAGAATGACGACCATCGCAAAGGCGATGAGGATTTTGGACTGCGGCGCAGACCTTCCGATATTTTGCGAAATCTGTGAACCGGTGTTTTCCGCTCCGGTGCTGACGGTCGGGGGACTCTGTTCGGTCGTTCCGACAGGGGTGTCCGTTATCGGCGTTGGGTCGGTGGTAACGGGATCGGATGGGATCGGTGACGCCGTTGAGCTTCCCGTTCCCGGCGTTGTCTCCGGTGTCGTTACAGGTGTCATTGCAGGTGTCATTACAGGTGTCGTTTCGGGCGTCGTTTCGGGCGGAGCATTTACCGTTGTTTCCGACGGTTCAGGTTCGGTCGTTACTGGAGGGGATGTTACCGGAACCGTAGTTGTCGGCGGCTGTTCTGTGGTGGTTTGTGCAGGAGGCTGATCGGAGTCGCCGCGGTAGACCGAGGTCCCATAGAACAGATCGACCTGATCGTAGCCGACCGTACTGAACACGCAACCGAACAGGCTGTTATCGTATTTTCCTCCGGGCTGGATGGCGGACCAAGTCAACTGATAGAAATCCTGCTGAGACTCATGGTGCGCATATGCCGCCGTCGCTACCTCATATGCCGTTCTGCCGCCGAAGCTTTCCAGCGGCTGATGGTAATCCAGCGTTATCTGATTTTTTCCGTACAGGTGAGAATACAGTTTTGACACCTGCCATACTCCATACTGCACGGCGCTTTCGGGATCATAGGCGGGATCTGCCGCCTTGACAACCGCTTCTTCCAATGCTTTCGCCGTCACTTTATGGGAATTGTGATAGTTTTCCCCCGCTTCGTCGTGGGTGACGATCACCTCCGGGCGTCGGATCCGGATCTCTCGCACAAAGGCAAGAACACCTGATCCATTCCGCCCCAGACCTCTGCCGCCTCTTCAATGGTGTCCTTTCGCCCCATATCGGGAAAACCGATAAAGGTCGGATAACTGCGGATTCCCGATTCCCAGATTCCTTTCAGACCCTCCTCCACACGGATTCGGGCACAGGTTGATGTGTAGGCAAGCGCAACGGAATAGCCCTGATCCAGATAGGCGGGAATCACGCCACCCAGGAAGATGAATTCATCATCCTGATGGGTCGCAACCACCAACAGATTGCATTTTTCGGTGGGGGATCTCCACTTCATCATATCGGGGTCGGGATTTTCGGAATCCGAAATCTTCAGATAGGCGATGCCGTATTCGGTAACGGGAGAGCCGGTTTCCGAATTCACCCGAGCCGGCATTTCAATGTCGACGGTGCGGGTGTCGGTATCCAGCTCATAGAAGCAGGCATATCCGTCGTACAGATCGCCGTTTTGATAAGAGGTCACCGTTTTTCCGTCGGCGTCCTTGGCCGTCAGGGTAAATACGCTGTCATCGGTATACCAACAGATAAAAATTCCGTCGGTCGTGCGACCTTCCGATATTTCAATGTGAACCGACGAGTCCTCCCGGGTGGGATTCCAATACTTTCTGACCGAAGTGTTGGTCAGATTGGCGACGGTTCCGTCGGTTGCCGTTATATCAAACAAATCATCCGCAAAGACGGGCGGGAATGCCAGAACTCCCAGAAGAATCGTCAAGACAAGAAAAACAGACAGTTTGAATTTCATGATGGTTTACCTCTCTTTATGGGGACAGAATACTTTGGCATTTGTCCAATCCTGTTTTTTGTCGGCGCCGCACAATCCCGGTGTTCGGATACACCGGTTTGTGCGGCGCTGTTTTCGTTTTTTTGGGAATCAATCGCCGTCTGTGCAGGGAGACTCCCTTTGAACCAGTATTTCCTCCGATTCGGTTATCTTTCGGTCGCCGTGCCATGCGCTCATACGCAGATAGCAGGTGGTTCCCGTAAAGGTAAAGGCCGTTTTATCTGCCGTAAAGGGGGACGACCCCTTATAAGGATTGAATCGGATATCGGTAAGCGTGTTCTGATAGAAGCCGGAGGAGGTTCCGTAGTCGATGCGATAGTGATCGGCTCCGGGAACTTTGGGGAAGGTGACCTGAATCAGTTCAAAGGCGGTCCTTGCGCTGACCGCGAAGTCGGGAATCTCCGGCTTTTCAATGATGGCAGAAAGTTCCGAAATCTCATCCTCAGTCAAAGGACGAACCGTCACACATTCCGCCGAGAAGGCTTCATTATAGGTCCGAAGTCCCACACTGCCGCATTCATGGTCGCCGTGATACAGGGAAAAGACCGGCGTATCGTTTACAAAGCAACGGATTCTGCCGTCCGAAGCCTGAACACAAAGGCGGTAGGCTGTTCCTTCCTTCACCTCAAAATCGGCGGTAGACAGTTCATGCCAACTGCCGTCTGCCGATCCCAATACGGCGCCGTTTGTCGAAAGACCGAAGTAGTAGCCTTGGTAAGCATTGGGGCCTGCAAAAGGCTCGGCGGTATTGAAAAGCAGTCCGGCATTGCCGCTGCCGTCGAGCAAGGTCAAACGGACAGACGCCTCATAGCGATTCCATCTTTCCCCACCCTTCAGCAGGATTTTGTAATCGGGCGTGCTGTCCACCGTGAGACTGCCGTCGAAGGATCGGGACAGACCTTCCTCGGCATATTCCCTCCAGTTGTCGGGCGAATAATCCCCATTGTAGGACGGGCAGGCAGGCGTCAGATCGGGTTCGAGTGCCGTTCTGACCCGATAGACCTCGCTTCTGACCCGTTTTCCTTCGACGGTGGAAATCAGGCGGAAATAGTATTCGGTATCGGGTTCGAGACCGGAAATCACGGCCTTATCGGACTTGAATCCACGGAAATGGCGGTTCAGCGTCTCGCTGTCTTCTCCGAAGTCGATTTCGTATCCGTAATTTGCCCGATCCACATTGACCGATACGGTGATCCCGTAAGGTCGGCTCTCGATCTTTTCGGCATACACGGCGGTCAACGGATTCTTGGGCGTAATCTCAATGGCTTTGATGGGGTCGCCCAAAAAGGTCAGGCGATTGTAATAGCCAAAGCGGCAGTATTCGGAAAAATTCTGGAGATCTTCCACCCGATTGCCCACCACATCCACCAGATTTCCGTTGAGGAACAGGCGGTAGTTGTTCCCTGCTTCGGGATAAACGGTCAGACTGTAACCGTCGGCGACAGGCAGAGTCACATTGCAGAATTCACATCGAATCTGATCGGACATCCTACTGACAACGGGATCCTCCCGATAGATTCGGGTCACATCCTCGGCAACCCTCGGAAAATGGGTGATTTTCAACCTTGCCGCACCGTAGGGAATCAGCTCGATTTCGTTTTGTGCGGTCTCATCGTAGCGTACACCGCCGAAGGGCTGGGCTGCCGCACGGTTTCCGTCCAATCTCCATTCGGGGACAATCTGTCCCACGGCCTTCAGCACAACGGGAGCCGAATCGGCAGCGAAGGGCTGTTCGGTCAGGGGACGGGTCTCCACCGTCATCTTATCGGCATCGGGAAGGAGAGCGTAGTTCCAGCGGGATTTCGGGTAGGCCTCCTGTTTTTTGATACACCCGAAGGCGTCCGACTTGATTTCACGGGTGGAATTGTCGGAATAGGGAGACCACTCCTCATCAATTTTCAGCGAGTAAATCAGAGGACCTCGGGTAACGGCAACCGAGCGGTTATACCACTCGGAAAAGACCGGTTCCATGGGGAATGTGATCTCAACCTCATCGCCCGCCGTCCACAAACGGCTGATTCTTTGGACACTTCCCGGAATCAGTCCATCAACCGATTCACCGCTTACCGTTACGGACGCATTCCCGCACCATGCGGGTATGGGCAGGCAGAGGGGAAATTCCGCCGTCTCCCCATCATAGATCAGACGAATGCTTTCCCGGAAGGGGTATTCGGTCTCCTCTCTGAAGCGTGCGATGGCTCCGCCGGGCAAAACGGTCTCCACAGAAGAGGGTCCGTATGCCACAACGGCAAGTCCGCCGCTCTGTTCCGCCATCCACATGGATTTGACAAACTTTGCCCAACCCATATGATTGTTTGCAAAACAGCAGTCGAAGCCGCAGGGGGCCGCAAAGGAAGAGCTGTCGCCGTGGTCGCAGTCAAACTCATGGTATCCGGTGGTTGCCAGAACCTGATTTTGCAGAATAAAGTATACATGACCGCTGTAATCGGGGGCATATGCCGCCGGGAGTGCATTATATGCCAGCGTCTCCAGCCGATCGCACAGGTAGGCGTCGCCGAGAACGGAAAAGGCGACTTCGGTGGAAAGCATGCCCTCCACGATGCCGCACAACTCACTGCCACGGGTGGACTGATTGTCCCTGGCTGCCTCATCGGAGTTGGGCAGACCGTCTATGCGCCCGTGATCCACAGAAATGTGACGAAGTCCGCTTTTCAGCGCGCTCCGATCGGTGGGGTCTCCCGACAGAAGATAGTACAGGGGAGGCGTTTTCATCGCCTGACTGGTGTTGACCACATGGGTACGGACGGTGGTCTCGTGCATCAGGCGAACCCAGTCGGTGGTCTGTTCCCTGAGCAGTCGGGCAAGTTCCAACAGCCAGTCGGTTTCCTCGGGGGCATCCTCACGGTAGAGACGGTTATACAGCCAGAGTACGCTGTCCAGATTGTCTCCGCCCCTTGCTTTTGCCCAGGATTCCAGAGGCTTACCCGGCAAATTCTTCAGCTGTCCCCTGAAATAGGACTCCATAAAGGGCAGAATTCTCGGATCCGGGTTTCCCATCCGCTCGGTGGCTTCATAGTAATCCCGAAGTGCCATGAGAACCGGCATTCTGGACCACCAATCCTCATTGGAGGCAGGTCCGAACATACCGTCCTCCCTTTGGGACGCGAGGATCGCCTCAATCCACACCTTGGCACGGTCCATCAGCGTCTCATCTTCCAGCACATAGGCAAGGCAGGTCAGACCACGCAGATAGTAGGGGCCATCCTCCCAGTTTTCCCCGTCTCCGCCCTTCCATGCGCTGTTTTCACCGTAATCCCGATATTTCTCCATGTCAGAGGTAAATCCCTTTGCCTGAAGGAGAAGCTGATCCAGAAGCCAGCCCTTCGGCTTGACTGCGCCGGTCGGAAGAATTGCATAGGGCGTTTTCATCAGTTTACCTTTGGTAAAATTATCGCTCATAATATCAGATCTTTCTATTGAAAAATTCCGTGTCCGGTCAGATGGTCTCAACCTTGATCAGGGTGGTTCCGCTGGGATCGTTTGCCGCGCCGCCCGTAATGACGATTTTGTCACCGGTCTGGAGTTTCAAACGCTGTTTTGCCACCGTTTTCGCAAAGTAAAACAAAACATCGGTAGAGCCGAAAACCTCGCTCATAATGGGAATGACACCCCAGGAAAGAGCCAGTTTCCGATAGGCTCCTTCATCGGTGGTCATTGCCACAATGTCGATAGGCGGACGGAATCTCGAAACCATTCTGGCGGTCTTACCGGTCAGCGTGCAGACGACAATGGCCTTTGCCTTGGCGCCCACTGCCAGATCGCAGGCGGCATGGGAAAGGGATTCGCCGATGGAACTGATCTTGAATTCCTCATCCTTGACGGCATCGGACAGCTTCAGGTTTTCTTCCGCCTGAGAAGCGATCCGGCTCATGGCCTTGACTGCCTCAACGGGATAGGCACCTGCCGCCGTCTCACCCGACAGCATGATTGCGGAGGAGCCGTCATAGACCGCATTGGCCACATCGGAAATCTCTGCACGGGTGGGTCTGGGATTGTGAATCATGGATTCCAGCATTTCGGTGGCGGTAATGACCCGCTTTCCGTAGATACGGCAGGTTCGGATAATGAATTTCTGGATCGCAGGCAGTTCCTCGTAAGGAATTTCCACACCCATGTCGCCTCTGCCGATCATGACGCCGTTACAGTTTTGGATGATCTCCGGCAGATTGTTGACCCCGGCACGGTTTTCGATCTTTGCAATCAGATCAATATCGGGATTGCCGTGTTCCTTCAGAAAATTGCGGACATCAATAAGATCCTGGGCTCTGGAAACGAAGGAGCAGGCGATAAAATCCACCCCATGCTCGATTCCGAAGAGAATATCCGATTTATCCTGTTCGGAAAGATAGGTCAGATGCAGTTCCTTGTCGGGAAAAAACATGGATTTTCGGTCAGACAGCACGCCGCCCGCCTTGACAACCGTGTGAACCCGATCTCCTTCCACCGAAGTGACCTCAAAAACCATAAGACCGTTATTGAGAAGGATGGTGTCTCCGGGGAGCATTTCCTTAGCAATATCGGCATAGGATACCGAAACAATTGTCTGATCTCCGACCAGTTTTTCGGCGGTGAAGGTAAAGCTGTCGCCTTCATTCAGAGTGATCTTCCCTTCTTGGAAGGTGCCGATTCGGAATTCGGGGCCTTTGGTGTCCAGCATGATCGGGAGTGGGACACCGAGCTTTTCACGGACCGACTTCAGTTTCTGGATTTTGTCGGCGTGTTCGCTGTGAAGTCCGTGGGAAAAATTCAGTCTGGCAACATTCATACCCGCTTTCACCAATTGCGAGATAGTTTCCTCGCTTTCGCTGGCAGGTCCCAAAGTACAAATAATCTTCGTTTTTCTCATAGCAATCTCCAATCCGTCGCCAAATGGCAGGTTTAATTCGATGTTCGCAGGGTTCAAGGTGCAATCGCACGACCTTATAGGATTATTGTACCACAAGAGCCGGATATTGTCAAGTTATTTCAGAAAAATCATACAAATTAGCAAACAGGGTTTTGTGACTTGCGGTATCGGGACCGTTCAACAGATTTTCATCGAAAAAAAGCAAAGGGCAGAACCGTCACAACAACGATTCTGCCCAAATACAGATATTAAAATCAGTCAACCTTAATGGTCTTTGCCCATTCGATAAACTTTTCCGAATATTCATCCTTATCGGAAGCAAAGCAACCGAAGTTTACAAGCCAGAAGGCATCGCTTCCCTTGAAAACGGGAGCAATATAGAAGTAGGTCTGACCGGATACATCCTTCTCATATGTAAGATAGGTAAGTCCGTCGGTTTCCTCAACAGTCGCAATACCGGTAAGCAGATTGGCTGTAACGACAAGATCGGCATACTGCTTGAGGGTATAGTCCTTGAATCCGGGTATCAGAGTAGCAGCGCTGAACTCTTCCTTAACTGCAGCAAAAATCACATCGGTAGACTGCAGATAATAGGTATAACCGATCAGTTCCTTTTCTACAAAAGAATCGGGAAGCGTAACGGTGATTCCGGAGGAGGAATACTCCTTCGTGTTCTCGGAGCAGGATGCCAGAGCAAGGGTTGTCAAAAGGGTAACTGTGCAAAGAATAAGTGCAAGAAACTTTTTCATAATATACCTCCGTATTAAAAAAAAGCCATGGGAAAACCTGGCTTTTTAATCAAAAAATAGTTCTCTTCCGACAGGAAGAATTTCAATCAAATTCCCCAGAAGGGGAGAAAAGATGTTCAAATGAACAAAAATGTTCATTGAAAACCGAAAAAGCAAATGGACACAGACACAAAATCAATCAC
>JBJDZJ010000056.1:0-3542 GCA_051867915.1 Eubacteriales bacterium | reverse complement strand
GCCGCCTTTTAAAAAAGGTGGACGAAAACTTTTGCGCAATTTGCTAATCACTTTAACTTCCTCGACAATCAGGGGCTATCGCAAATGTCTGTTTGCGATAGCCCTTTTTCTGTGCGCTTTGTCGGCATGTGGCACTCACTTTTGTGAAACTCTGATTGCGGTTTTTCCCGAATCTTTTTGGAATTTCAACGGGGCTTTTTTTCGAAAAGCCCCGTTGATTTGATATTTGCGGATGATTCAACGATCCTCTTCCGCCGATCCGAATCCGTGAACCCTGATGACGGCAAGACGGATGTCCGCCTTTGTGGGAACCTCTTCGGAATTGACATTGTTCACATAATAGAGGGTCTGACCGTCCGATCCTGCGAAAATGCAGGGACTGTAAGCGTAACGGAATTGATCGGTAACGGTGTAGGGCAGGGGATTGTCCATGTTGACCCAGGTTTTACCGTAATCGTAGCTGACCAGCCAATCGGTTCCGGTATCCGAACTGCCGCCGACCATGTTCTTGGCGGTGACGATCAGTGTCCCCTTGTCTCCGCCGGCGGGGATCCAGCAGCAATAGGGCGCCGACCCGATTGCAACATTGCCTGCCGTCACGATGGCAGTTCCCATATCGGAGGGATTTCCCCAGTCGGACAGGTCGTCGGTCACTTTGTAATAGACCGGATTGCCGCTCTGACCCACCATCTCGTAGGTGATGAAGTATTTACCGTTCCCCAGTCTTGTCACGGTAGGCATACCGGGACGCAGATATTGCTCGGCACAGGCGACGATGCGCTGTGTCTCGCTCCAATTCACGCCGTCCGTGCTGGAGCGGCAGACGATCATCTGACTGTGAGCGGTGCTGTCGGTTTCGTCCGAATAGAAGCAGTAGAGCTTTCCGTCATCATCGCAGAGCAGGAAGGGTTCCCACAGACCGGTGGAAAGCCCGCCGTTGGGATCAAATCCGCCGCCCACTGCCACGGTGGAAACAACTTCCCAACTCTCGCCCAGATTTCGGCTGGCATACAGGGTCATTTCGGTGTGGGTGGTGGCGCTGTTGCGGGTACAGCCTGCCAGCAGGACGGTCCCTTCGGGGAGATCGCCCACCTGACAGGGAAGCTCGTACAGCATGGGCTGCCAGTTTGCAATCATTCCTTGGTCGGCTGCACGAACCTCGCCCACTTTTTCCCAACTCTTTCCTCCGTCGGTACTTCTGTGAATCAGATAGCAGGAGACATCCAGCGATTCGGCAGTAGCCAACAGAACGCCGTTCTGCTCTCCGTTGTGGGAGAGTTCAATGATTCTGGAATAGGTCAGCTCGGGCATTCTTTGGGATTTTGTCGGACCGTAGACAACGGTATTTTGCAAAATCTCAAATCCTCCCAGCGATGAATTCCAAAGAATATCGGTGTCAAAACTGTCCATATAGAAAAAATCCTCCTTTACGGGAATAACCGTACCGCCGTCGGTCGGCAGCAGGTTGTTGGTAAAATACTGACAGCCCCGGATAATGGCATCCTCGTCGGTGCCGACGATTGCGATTTTGGCGCCAATACGCATGACGGCAAAGGTGTGACCGGTGCCGCTGAGCTGTCGGGATGCCTCCGCACTTTCGGGACGGTTGGTGTTACCGACCAGTATTTCGTATTCGACGGGATCGGAACGGTCGTCGGAACAGGTTGTCCAAATTTCCGTATTGGACAGCATCTGCGCCTTGATCTTCTTTGCGGAGGAGGCAGATCCGGACGGGTCGGACGCTCCGTAAATCACGGCGCATTCGCTGAGATTCAGAAATTCGGAAGCGGGCTCTTCTTCATTCCCCGTCCCGGCGGTTGTGGTAATCTGACTTTCTCCGCCGCCGCAGGAAATCAGGGACAGCGTAATCAGGAACGCAGACAAAGCGGATAACAGACGGATTTTTTTCATGTAAATCATCCTTTTCATGCTTTTATAAAGCAAAAATCGGGGGAACTCCCCCGATTTTTGCAGGCATTATGCCTTATCAGTCATGGGTAGCGATAACGCTCTCGTATGCGACACCGGCAACCTCAGCACGGATACCGTAACGGTCTCCGGTAAGAGGATTGGGATCCTGATAGTCGATCATCAGAAGATCGTTTGCATAGCACTGAATGTGGCCCTGACCGTCAAATTCAACCTTGATGGTGATGGTACAACCGTGAGTATAACCCTCGATGGAGCTGCCGCTGTCAATAACGGTCCATGCAACACCGTAGGCAACCTTTGCCAGATACAGAGTGCCTGCGTCCGAAGAGAACAGGAAGTAGTAGGCAGGAGTGATATCGGGGCTTTCCCAGAAATAGTTGTAATAGGACTCCTCACCGAGATTCTCTTCGATACCGAAAACGATACCGTTGTCGTTCTGGTCGGAACCTGCAAGGGTGGTGTAGGTGGCTTCCAGCGTGCCGGCAGACATTCTGTCGTTGGTAACAACAAACAGACTGCCATTAGGAGGATTGCCGTAGTCACAGACCATCTTGCCGTCCTCTTCTATCCAGTAACCGTTTGCTTCATAGCCTTCCAGCTGAAGGTCGCCGCTCTTTCCGCCGGCAAGCTCCATAATATCCAGCTGATCTTCATCCTCTTCTTCCGAAGTGGGAGCAGAGGGCTCGTCGGAGTCGGGAGCCGAAGGTTTGGTGGTTGTAGTGGTCGATGTAGTAGTGGTAGCGGCAGAGGTGGTGGTTCCGCCATTGGTGGTGGTTGAAGCGGGCTCCTCATTGTTGCAGCCTGCAAAAGCAGTCAGTGCAAAAATCAGGGCCAATGCTAAGGACAGTTTTTTCATTTGAAATTCCTCCTTGAATCCATCATGAACAGACGGTTCATGATTATGAAAATTGAAATGCCGACGACTTCGGTCATTCATTTCCTACATTATAGCACTGTTTTCCGTATTTGACAATGAATCAATCGGACAAAATTGTGTAAAAACAGGACAAGATTGTGAATTTAACCGATATGGAAAGATCTTCCGCTCTGAAAATTGGTGATTGTGTTGACAGTCGGCTTTATGACAGTGTTAATTTTTTAAAATAATTTGTATTTTTTTGAAAAATCTTATTGACAAAAGGGAACAAGTGCTGTAAAATAGAGGTGGATGATTGGGACAAATTTCAAAAATCAGCTGCCGCTTTCGGCAATGGGGAGGCAAAATGAACTATCGTGAACAGGAGAGGCATATCGAGGCCTATCTCGGGCGGACGGTGACCGTGCAAATCGACCGCCCCATGGGACAGATTCATAAAGGGATGACCTATCCGGTCAACTACGGTTATCTTCCCGGTGTCTGCGGCGGAGACGGAGAAGAGCAGGACGCCTATGTGCTGGGCGTGGATCATCCGTTGGACGCATTTACCGGAAAGGTCATCGGCGGGATTCTGCGTAAGGACGATGTGGAGGACAAGTTGATTGTCGCCCCGGAAGGGGTGCTGATGAGCCAGGCGGAGATTGCTCAGGCGGTGGACTTTCAGGAGCGCTATTTTACCATTCGGGTGGAATCACTGCTTCAGAAATCCTGCGGAGCGGTGGTTTATCGGGAG
>JBJDZJ010000055.1:0-18702 GCA_051867915.1 Eubacteriales bacterium | reverse complement strand
TTACCCCCCCGTTGCGGTCAACCCTATTGTTCGTGTCCCCCGGCGATCGGGAATGCCCCGCCATGCGCATACTTATGTGGAACTGTATTATAATACTGACGGGACCTCGGTGATAAAGCTTGATTATAACCGCCGGATTTCGGTGGATAAGGATCAGTGGGTTCTGATCGGTCAGAATGTTTGCCATGAAGAGATCGTATACGGACGGTGTTCCGGGTATCTTTTGGGAATCGAGACCGATCCTGCCGGGCTTGCACTGCTGACAGGCTTACAATCGGCGGGTTGCCTGACGGGCAGGGAACCCCGGCAGATGGGGGCAATTTTGACCCAGGTTTGGCAGGAGCAGACCGAGCGTTCTCCGGGATATGCACAGTGTTGCGGACATCTGCTGTCTCTGCTTCTTCTATCGCTCTTTCGATGGTGTAATGCAGGATGGACGGGTATGCCCGGAAAGGAAGAACCGGAGAGGGTGCGAGCGGCAATAGACGGATTTTTCGGACGGGTTTACCGTTGTGAAACGGTTGAACTGACTCCGGAATATCTGGCAGAACAGCTTCATGTCAGCACCCGGCATTTGAATCGGCTTCTGCAAAAGTATTATGGCATGAATTTCCAACAGCTTTTGCTTTCCAATCGGATGCAATTTGCCGAATATCTGCTTTCACAGTCCGAAAAATCTGTAAGCGAAATCTGTGAAATGTGCGGTTTGTCGGAGACCTATCTGATTCGGTGCTTCAAGGAGCACTACGGTATGACCCCGGCACAGTACCGTCGCCGTAAAATAAACGGAACGGGATGAACCGAATCATGGAATTCCTGCTTCGGGTCGGAAATGTCCGATCGGAATAGCATAGTATGCATACAGACTGCGCCCACCGGCAAGAATTGCTCGGTGGGCGCAGTTTTTTGACTTTCCGATAAAGAACGGGTTGTCAGAAGCAGATGCCCTCTCGGTTGGTCACCTGAATTTGTATGGTCAGCGTCGCAACACTGTCGGGATCGTTGGGGTTAAGCGGGGTAAATGAAAAAGTAACGCCGTCCTTTTCTGCCGTGTAGACGGCACCCCGATTCGTCACGGCATAGCCGAGATTTGTGAAGATTACATTGAATTCCTCTGCAGTGGAAAGAACATGGAACCCGTATAGTGTGACAGAAGGATCGGTGATGGTGATGCCGGTCACATACCTGCCGCCGTCCGCATAATCGGGATAGGCGGATAATACATAGCTGACAAAATATCGGGGACTGACTGTGTTTCCGTTACTGTCTTCCGTCGGTTGATAACCTGCGCCGTAATACTCTTCGGCACCGAACCAGCCGTAGATCGGATTGTGTCCGGAAAAATCCACATCGGCCACATTGTCGGCAATCCAGAATTCCAGAGTGGAATCGTCAGGCTCTTTGGGGACAAAACGCTCCTGATTTTCGTTTTCGGGCAGATTGCTGTCAGGGGCGGATTCATCCGGATTGGATTGGGATTGGTAATAGTTTTCCAGTTCCGCAATGGTGAAGGAGCCACCGTCGAAAGAAATGCGGCTCGAGCCTTCAATGAAGGATGTTTCATCGGGCGCATACCCTGCCGTTTCGGGGAGGGTTTTGAAATAATTGCAATGAATGCCGATTACGGCATCGTCTGAAAAACCCACATCAAAGGTATAATTGTCCTGCTCAAAATTTTTGACAATACAAAAACCTTCGATATATTTGTGGGAGGAAAAGCTCATGACGCCTCCCGAGCCTCCGTTAACAAGGCAGGAATAGTAGCGGTTGCCGTTTTTGAAGGTAATCATGGGATCAAGACTGTTCTCCGTGATGACAGCCTCCACAAGCCCGGTGCCGATTTTGGAGGCAAGGAAGCCGTTTTCATCGGTCAGTTCAAACTGAAAGTAGGCAACCATGGAAATCATAAAGACATCGTTGGGATCAATCTCATAGTAGATCAGATTTTCCTTATCGGAGGCTTCTGTCGATTCGGAATAAGAGAGGGATTGAATTTCGTAAGGATTTCCGCAACTTCGGCTTTTTGTGGAAAGGTTGAGGGTTTTAATTCCGTTTGAAGAGAGCGAAGATTCCGACGGGGTTGTCAGAATCCGGATGGCGGAATAATAGTTGAGCATGTCGAGGCTGTTGATGTTCAGCGGTCCCATTACATCGGGATCGTAGGACGGAACGCCGGGATCCGGATGCTCTTCGGGAGAATCCGATTGGAGCTGTTTGTCGGAAGCAGTCGAATTCACCACAATGCCGGATGGTTCGGAAAGGGTAAATCGGGCGGAAATTGTGAATACCGCTCCCACTGCCAATATCAGGCAGGCGGCGGCAACCGCCGACCGTCGGAATGTCGGGGAGTGAAAGTGTGAACCGTTCCTGCGGGAATTTTCATCCTGAGCCAGTTTTTTCAGCTTGTCTGCGCTGTCTGTCTTGTATGCCGCGTCCAGCAGACCGTCCTCAGTCTCTGTCATCAAATCGAACAGCTTTTCATTTCGGCTGGTATTGTTTTTTTGATTTTTCATATGGATACACCCTCCTTTTCAAGCATCTTTTTCAGTTTTTTTCGTGCGCGGTACAGCTTCACCGATACATGATTTTCACTCAGACAAAATCTTTCGGCAAGGCTTGCCACCGATTCCAGATAGAAGTATCTGCGTAAAAACAGAATACGGTTTTCGGTATCAAGGCTACGAAGAAAGTCGGACAGAACCGATTTAAGGGTTTCATCGCTGTCACGGTCGTCGCAATCCGTTTCCCGGTCCGGCAGACAGTCCTCAAATTCCGACAGCGGGAGGGTACAGTCCGAGCATCTTTTTTCACGCATGTTATATCGGAACCGATCAATCCCTATTCTTCGGGCAATTTTGCAGACATAAGCGGGAAGACTGGTCGGACGGTTCGGCGGAATGCTGTTCCAAACCGCAAGCAGGACATCGTTTGCACACTCTTCTGTATCGAATTCGTTACCGACGGTTTCTCTGAGGATTCCCTTGTAAAGCCGGGAATACTTCCGGGACAGTTCATCAAGTGCATTTTCGGAACGGTCAAACAATAGGTTGACTATTTTTTCATCATCCATGAATACTCCTTTCTGCGACGCTTGGTACCGTACACGGTGTCTTTCATCTATACTGTCGTCATCGGATGGAAAATATGACAGCCTCCGATGAAAAAACGGTATATTTTTCGAATCGGAATTCGGCTTTCGGGACGCAACAGGCTAAATCCCATCCTTATTCTATCATACCTTTAACAGAATGTCAATCCTGCCCCTATGTATGCCGACCCGACAGATTTTATCTGCCGGGTCTACTTTCATGTTCCGTAATCATATTTTAAAATCTCATGATTGTAGATTTTTTTATTTTCCAATCCATTGGACGGAGATTTGAATAAGAGCAATGGATAACTGCGTCATATTTTCGATATATACCGTATTAAACCGAAAAAAATCAGAAAATCAAAGATGTTTTTTGGAAATTCGGTATAATTCCGAAATGTTTTCGTAAAGAATGGAAAGTCGCCGAATGCCGGAAGGCTGAATTTGGTTAACATTTTTTGCCGTATTCTTCTGTTTGCACAAAGTTAAGCAATTTTTTTCTCCGAAAAAAGCCAAAATAAACAATATTTTTTTTTCGATTTCTCTTGACAATTTGCTTTTAATCGTGTATAATAGTTCAATCAATAGGAGATGTAAATCAACTAAACGGAGATTCTGTCGGTCGCAGACCTTTTCGGTTGATTGTGCATAGACTGTATGATGAAACATCGGTATCTTCGGGTAAGGCGTCGGTACAGGAACGGGTCCTTTGCGAAGTGCCAGTGTATATATTATTTTTTGGGAGGAAACCAAAATGAGAAAAGTAAGAATTCTTTCACTTCTCATGGCAGCGCTTCTCGTCATTCCGATGGTTGCTTCATGTAACAAAAAAGAACCGGAAGCTACAGTTAACTATCAGCCCATCGATGATGCGGACGCTGTTACACACACCGACTATACTTCTGTTTATGATATGATCGGAAGTAAGGTCACAATCGACATGGTGACTGAGGATCCGGAAACCGGCCTTGCTACCGTAACCGTTGACGGAAAGACTTACGAGTGCGGTATGGACTTCCTGTCCATGGCTATGGTATACAATACTCAGGTTCCCGAAGGAAGCACCAAGTACAAGACTTCTGAGGATGTCTTCAACGAATGGTGGAAGCTGTACATTCAGAGATGGAACTATCTGGCTCCCGAAGTACCGCTTTACTCCAACCAGTACTTCGATCTGTACAATGCAAAGATCGAGAACTTCGTTACCACTCCTTACTGGGGTCCTGAAGATGCCATTGTTTCTGCTACCATTAAGGCAGGCGAGTCCAACTCGGTTATCCTGGGCAGCAATACCGAACTGTCCGGCGCATTCCGTAACTCCAGCTGGGGCAAGTCGTCTCCTGCAGCATCCGACCTGGATATTCAGACCCTGACTTCCGGTCATGCTACCGTTCAGTCCGACTCTACCGGCGCTTACAAGTGGAACATGACTGCTTTGGAAAGCGAGCCTACCTCTGTTATCAATGAGGACGGCACCCTGACCTATACCATCAAGATCAAGAGCGGTCTGAAGTTCAGCGACGGTTCTGACATTACTGCCAAGAACTATATTGCAGGTCTTCTTTCCAACAGTACTCCTGTAGCTGTTGAGGCAGGCGGATCCGGACAGTCCGGTCTGCAGCTTGTCGGCTTTGCAGCCTTCAACGCATACGACGGAACCGGCGATAAGGTTTATTTCGAGGGCGTAAAGCTTCTTGACGATTATACCTTCTCTGTAACCTTTACCGAAGACTATGCCGGCTACTACTATTCGATGACTTATGCGTCTTATTCTCCCGATCCTCTGGCGCTGTACCTCGGCGACGGCGAGATCATTGTGAATGAGGAAACCAAGGCTTGCGGACTTTCCGACAGCTTCTATGCAACCGAGCAGGTTGACGGCAAGGCTTCCTACAAGGTCGCATCTCAGATCGTTGCAAACCTGAAGTGGGATTCCGCTCTTCCTTACTCCGGTCCCTACACCGTAGCAAATTATGACGATTCTGCCAAGATCGCAACCCTGAAGATCAACCCCAACTATCCCGGAGACGATGCCCGCGGAAAGGCTTCCATCGAAACCATCTCCTACATCAGAGTTGTATCCGAGACTCAGATGGATATGTTCAAGAACGGCGAAGTTGATGTTATCGCCGGCATTACCGGTGCTGATGATACTGCTGCTGCACTGCAGGTTGTCAGCGAAGGCAACGGCAAGTATGCCGAAACTCACTATGACAGAGCAGGCTACGGTAAGCTGGGCTTCCGTGCCGACTTCGGACCTTCCTCTTTTGTAGAGGTTCGTCAGGCAATTATGTACACCATCAACCGTCCTTCCTTTGCTCAGACCTTCACCGGTGGCTATGGCTCGGTTGTTCACGGTCCTTACTATGAGGGCTTCTCCGCATTCCAGGCTGTAAAGGATACCATCAATCTGAACCAGTACACTTACAGTACCACGAATGCAATCCGTGTTCTTGTGGATGGCGGATGGATCTACAATGCAGAGGGTAAGGAATTTGACGCATCCAAGGATGCCGTTCGTTATAAGAAGCTGTCCGGCTATGAGCTGACTGTCGATAACCTGCACTTTGCATCTACCGACGGCAAGTATAAGACCGTGAAGATCGACGGAGCATACTATATGCCTCTTGTCATCAACTGGTTCGGTACTCAGCCCAACCCTGTAACCGACCTGCTTCTGACCTCCTGGTATCAGAATCCCGCATCCACTACTGAAATCGGCATGTATATCACCTATACTTCCGTAGATTTCGTGACCGGTCTTTACGGCGAATATTCCCGTGACCCTGATAACGGATACGGTGGCACTCCCAGACTGAATGCCATCAACTTCGCAACAGGCTTTACCTCCGCTGCATATTCCTATGACTTCAACTGGTCCATCAATCCCAATTACTTTGAGTACTACTCCATCTGCTATGTCATGGACGAGGCAGATTTCTGGGAGAATTACCAGTAATTGATTGTCGATTCAGCAGATAGACCTGCCAAAACAGGTTGAAAGGCGAAACTATTTGCAGGAACGGCACCGTGTGCTGTTCCTGCAAATTGTCTATCCGAGCGGAGAGCAGGGTTTTTGAGGATGCCTTCTCGAAGATCGTGCCCTCTGCCCGGAGTATATTTTGACGATTGCAGGGCAAACAGAGCAAAAAAAGAAATTGAAATGCAGGCGCAGTTCCGATGCAGAAGTGCAGATCGGGATCAATGCTGAATGCGTTTGAATAAAAAAACATTTGCTTCGAAAAACGCCGTATACGATTTTTGTGATTTTTGAAGCAGGTGAGGAAAGGAACGGTACATTTATGGCAAAATATATTCTGAAACGGCTTCTGTATATCATAGTCGTTTTCTTTATTCTGTCAATGGCGATGTTCTTCATCTATAATATGCTCCCCGTGGATAAGGCGGCGACCACTGCCAAGGAAGAGGTTAAGGCAAGTAAGGGAGAGCTGGAATATGAGGATCGTTACCTGTTCTGGCAGAGAAAATACGGAACAGACGGCAATATTATACAGAGGTACGGCCGTTGGATGGGACTTTATCCCTATTACGACGGAACCTTCAATGGTCTTCTTCAGGGTAATCTCGGCACTTCCAGCCAATACGGTAAACCGGTAACAGAGATTATCAAGGAGCCTATGAAGAACACCATCTTCATCAATATTTTTGCCACGATTCTGGCGCTGGGGATAACCATACCAATGGGTATCTTCTGCGCCGTCAAACGAGGGAGTAAACGGGACATCGGAATACAGGTAGGCACCATTGTGGGATACAGTTTGCCGACCTTTATCATTGCGATTGTCTTTATCTGGCTGTTTTCCGTGGTGCTGGGCTGGTTCCCGGTTTCGGGTATGAGAACGGCGGGAAGTACCGATTGGTCGGAGTTCAGACGGTTCTGGGATCTGATGTATCATCTGGCACTGCCTCTGATCGTCATGACCTTCTGCTCGCTGGGCGGTATGACCCGTTATGTCCGTGCGTCCATGATCGATGCTCTGTCTCTGGACTGCATCCGGACGGCGAGAGCCAAGGGACTTCGGGAAAAGGTCGTCGTCTATTCACATGCATGGCGGAACGCCCTGATTCCCATTGTTACGCTGGTGATCGGCTGGTTCCTGGGCATCTTTTCCGGATCGCTGATGATTGAGAACATTTTTGCCCTGAACGGTATCGGCAGAGTATACTTTACCGCCCTTACCAATAATGATAATG
This sequence comes from Eubacteriales bacterium, assembly GCA_051867915.1. Taxonomy (GTDB): domain Bacteria; phylum Bacillota; class Clostridia; order Oscillospirales; family CAG-272; genus CAKSQF01. Next base: position 11,396 of record JBJDZJ010000055.1, on the reverse strand, counting down.
AGGTCGTTCTCGCATTGCAGATGTTCTATATTCTGATTTCCCTGCTCGGAAATCTGATTGTGGATATTGCTTACGGATTTGTGGATCCCCGCATCCGTGTCAATAAGTAAGGGGGCGATCAAATGTCTGTACAAAACGAAAATAAGAAAAAGAAGGCAGGCGTTTTCAAGACGCTCGGCCGTTGGATTCGCAGAATGTTCATGGGCGGCAGCAAGGAGCTGGCAGAGGGTGACATTTTCGCAGCCGAAAAGCTGGAAAGTACCACCAGACTGGCAGTTCAGGGCTTCTTGCGTCGGAAGCTGGCTGTTGCGGCTCTGATTGTTCTGATCTGCCTGTTCCTTCTGGTCTTCATCGGTCCCCTTTTCCTGCCGATGGATCTGGCATTTACCGATGCGAACCAGAAAAACATTGCACCCAATATAACGATGCGATCGGTACCGTCTGCACTCAAGAGTCAGATTGCCGATATCAACGGATTTTCCTGTTTCTCTGTCGGCGTCAGCGAGGATCATAACCTGTATATCTGGGGTTACTCCAAGGATGCCCTTTCCGGCGATAATTACGCCGATTTCCCGGAGGAAATTCAGAAAGGGAATGTCCTGATGGCGGCGGCAGGAAGCAACCATGTGATTGCCATCACCACCGACGGTAAGGTTGTCGGATGGGGTAATAATTCCCGTGGACAGTACGGTTATTCCACCGGAAATCCCGATGATCCCATTCAGGAAATGCCTGTGGAATTCATCGAGGGCAAAATTGAAGACACCTCCAAGATCAGCCAACTGGTCTGCGGTTATCAGGTTACGGCTCTGGTGCTGGACGGCAGAGTCTATATGTGGGGCAATACCAATGCCTGCCTGAATATGAAGGATGTCGTCAGCGGCAGTGAAGAAGGCCTGTATACCAATGTCAAGAAGGTTGCCCTGAGCAACTATTACGCCCTTCTTTTAATGGAGGACGGAACCATCGTTATGCCGGGCGGAGCCTTCAACCGTGAATATGCCGTTTCCTCTGTCAGCGGTTCTGTTTCCATGATGAGTTATCTGAAGGATAAGAAAGTCGTGGATATTGCCGCAACCAACGATTGCTTCGCCATTCTTCTGGAGGACGGAGATGTCCTGATTCAAGGCGCAGCCCGCTACGGAGAAGATAAGGTTGTCAGTCTGCCTGCCGGTGAAAAACTGATTTCACTGGATTCGGGCGCCGCACATTTTGCAGGTGTGTCCAATGCCGGCAAGGCATACGCATGGGGCGCTGACGATAAGGGTCAGTGCGATATTAACGGCGAATCCTGTGCCGCTGTGTACACCGGTGCATACCAGACCTATCTTGTAGACGCTGACGGAAAACTGGTGGACAGCTGCGGTTTGAAAGGCTATCTGTTCGGTACCGATTCGCTGGGAAGAGATATTTTCACCCGTTTGATTCACGGCGGTAAGATGACCATGACCATCGGTGCGGTAGCGGTAATTGTATCCTCTATCATCGCCATTATCATCGGATGTGTGTCCGGATATTTCGGCGGTTGGGTGGATATGCTGCTTATGAGAATCACCGAGATTTTCTCGGCGATCCCTTTCCTGCCCTTTGCCATGATGCTGTCCTATGTTCTGACCTCCCGACCCATCAGCGAGACGACACGAATCTTCATCATCATGGTCATATTGGGACTGCTGTCGTGGACGGGACTTGCCCGAATGATTCGCGGTCAGGTTCTTGCGGAGAGAGAAAAGGAATTTGTCATATCCGCAAAGGCCATGGGTGTCAAGGAAAGTCGGATTGCCTTCAAGCATATTCTGCCGAACATCATCTCGGTTATCCTTGTCAGCATGACGCTGGATTTTGCCGGCTGTCTTTTGACCGAGTCCTCTCTGTCCTATCTGGGATTCGGCGTACAGCAGCCGAGACCCACATGGGGAAATATGCTGAACGGTGCCAACAACTCCATCGTAATTCAGAACTACTGGTGGCAGTGGCTGTTCCCCGCAATCTTCCTGTCAATCGCGACAATCAGCATTAACATCATCGGTGATGCTCTGCGGGATGTGCTGGATCCCAAGAGCAATCAGGAAAAGTAAGCAGACGGAGGCGATAAAAAATGGCATTACTTGAAGTCAAAAATCTGCACACTTACTTCAAAACCAGAAAGGGCATTGTAAAAGCGGTAAACGGTGTGTCCTATAAGCTGGAACCCGGACGCACCATCGGAATTGTGGGTGAATCCGGATCCGGTAAATCGGTATCCGCAATGAGCATTCTTCGACTGCTGGACGGCAACGGCTATATTGCCGAGGGTGAGATTCTCTTTGACGGGACGGATCTGACCAAGCTCACCGATCAGCAGATGTATGATATCCGTGGCAATAAAATTTCCGTCATCTTCCAGGAACCCATGACCAGCCTGAACCCCGTCTTCACCATCAAAAGACAGCTTGCCGAGCCTTTTATCATTCACCAGCATCTGAGCAAAAAGGAAGCGGAGAAAAAGGTTCTGGAGATGCTGTATTCGGTGCAGATCCCCAATCCCGAAGCGGTTATGAGACAATATCCTCATCAGCTGTCGGGCGGTATGCGGCAGAGAGTCATGATCGCCATGGCGCTTGCCTGCAAACCCAAAATTCTGATTGCAGATGAGCCGACCACGGCGCTGGATGTGACCATTCAGGCGCAGATTCTGCGGCTGATGAACGATCTGCAAAGAGAAAATGGTACGGCGATTCTGTTCATTACCCACGATTTGGGCGTTATCAATGAGATGGCGGACGATGTGGTCGTCATGTATTGCGGTCAGGTAGTGGAGAAGGCGTCAGCAAGACTGATTTTCACAGACTGTAAAATGAGCCATCCCTATACCGAGGGACTCATGTACTCCATTCCGAGAATTGACAACATCACCGAAAAGCTGGAGCCCATTCCGGGCGTCGTTCCTCATCCGCTTGCACTTCCGAAGGGCTGTAAGTTTGCGCCCAGATGCAAGTACTGTACCAAAAAGTGCGAAGAAGAGGAGCCCGAGCTTCTCGATGTGGGCGACGGTCAGCAGATCAGATGCTTTTATCCCGATAAGGAGGTGAGACGCAGTGCAGAACACCAAAAAATTACTGTCCATCACGAATCTTAAGAAGTATTTTCCGGTTGCCAAATCCTCAATATTCCAGAGAAAGAGACTGTATGTCAGAGCCAATGAAGACATCTCTCTGGACATTTATGAGGGCGAGACGCTGGGCGTCGTCGGCGAGTCGGGATGCGGAAAATCCACCTTGGGAAGAGTTCTGTTGCAACTCTATTCTCAAACGGCGGGAAATACCATCTATTACGGCAAAACGCTGGAGGATCTGGCTCCCGATTATGTCAGCGAAACGCTGAATCATTTGCCTGCCTATCGAAAAAAGTACAAGAAAGCCTGCGACAAAGTTGCCGAGTATGAAAAAAAGGTTGCCGATGTCGGTGGCGAGGATAAGGCCGATTTCTATCTGCTCCAGGACTTCAATCTGGCCAAATGTGAGCAGAAGACGGCGTTGGATAACATCGTAAAGATCATCGGCGGATTCTTCACGGTTGAGAACAGCGATGTGTTTGTTCCTGCTTTTCTGAAAATCTTCCGTCTCGACCGCAGAATGAAGGCCCTGAAAACCGAGCGGGACGAACTTCAGATGAATCGGGATCATCTCACCCAGCTTCTGCCGGATGCAAAGAAGCCGGGGCGTATCCAATCGAAAATTGACAGTCTGGGCAGCAAAATCACAGAGCTTTCCGGCAAGATTTCCGATTTGTCCCGTGAGATCGAAGCGGCGAAAAACGAGCTGGATCAGATACGCGCAGGCTATGCGGATAATGAGGAGTTTCGGAAGTATGAGGCCATGCGGGATGAGGGCGTGGACCTGTCCCGCCTGAAATACAACGAAATGCGTCTGCTTCGTAAGGATTTGCAGATCATTTTCCAGGACCCCTATTCCAGCCTGAACCCCAGATTTACCATTGCAAACATCATAGAAGAGGGTCTGGTCACGCACAAGTTCTATAAGCATGGCTCTCCTTTGCTTCGGGAGCATATCGTCAATACCATGGTGGAGTGCGGACTTCAGGAGTATATGCTCCATCGGTATCCGCATCAGTTCTCGGGCGGTCAGCGTCAGCGTATTTCCATTGCAAGAGCGTTGGCGGTGCATCCGAAGTTCATCGTCTGTGACGAATGTGTCTCGGCGCTGGATGTTTCCATTCAGTCCCAGATCATCAACCTGCTTCAGGAGCTGAAGGAAAAGGAAAAGCTGACCTATCTGTTCATTTCCCACGATCTGTCGGTCGTCCGCTATATTTCCGACCGTATCTGCGTCATGTATCTCGGAAATGTGGTCGAACTGGCGGATGCGGAAACCATTTTCAGCGATCCCCGTCATCCGTATACGGTGGCTCTGCTGTCGGCAATTCCCACCACCGATCCCGATAGCCTGACTAAGGAGCGGATTCTGCTGGAGGGCAACATTCCCAGCCCCATTATGCCGCCGTCCGGATGTAAGTTCCATACCCGTTGCTATATGGCGTGCGAGAAATGCAGCCGTGTGCCTCCTCCCCTGCGGGAGATTGAACCGGGCCATTTTGTAAGCTGTCATTTCCCGGAAAAGAAGATTGATGAGAACGGAAACTATCTCTTTGAGCTTCCTTCCATGGAGCGCAAATCGGTAAAGGTTTCCGACGGGCAGAAAGCGTGAGTCTATGATCTGGAGACGCCTCAAAAAGTCCACAAAAAAAGAGGAAGAGGAGTTTGCGGAGCGAATGGATTCCGAAAAGCCGAGTCATAAGGACACCTTTGCCATGCTTCTTGCCGCAGGATTGACCATTGTTTTACCCTGTTTGCTGGTGCTTCTGGTGTTGGCGTTTTTGATTCTTTTGATTTTCGGAGCCCTGTAATAGTGAAAAGGACTGCATCAAATCCGGATGCAGTCCTTTTTCTGTCAGATATTGGTTTCTTTTATGTCAAACAAAGTCAAATTTTCGAATTTCCATAATACGCCACTTGACTTTTCCCATAGGATATGATAGAATAAAGAAAACCCGTTTCATAGGACCGACGGGGAAGAGGGGTTCGGGATTCCGGACCGAACACGAAAGGAATGTAAAATGAAGAGAGTTATACCGATCCTGCTCAGCTGTCTGCTTTTGTTGACCTGCTTTCCTTTGCCTGCAATCGGAACCGAATCCGATCCTTATTTTGCAGTCGAAAGTACATCCGGAAAAGCCGGGGATCAGGTAACGGTCGCCGTTACCGTCGGAAACAATCCGGGTATTGTCGGATTCCTGCTTTCGGTGGAGTATGATACCGACGCCCTGGAACTCGTCTCTGCATCCGAAGGGGATTTTGCGGGGATTACCTTTTCCGAGTCCAACGATTCCGATCCCTTTGGTATTCTCTGGTGTGAATCCCTGAACTCGGATAACACGACAAACGGCACCGTTGCCCGTCTGACCTTCCGCGTGAAGGAGTTTGCTCCCATCGGAGATACCGCTGTCCGTCTTAATGTTGACAGCAACAATGTGTTCAATTCCGAACTGGAGAATGTGGCATTTGAAACCCGATCCGGTACGGTTACCGTCCTGCAGGATGGTCCCCGGTTCTCGGTAGGCGCCGTTGATTCATCGACCAATACCATGACAACCGCCGATAATTCAGCCTTCCTCTCCACCAGATCCGGTACATCCGAGGGAACCTTTGATCTCCGTTTTGTGTTGGTCTCTGAAATCAGCCATATCGCCATCGGGGATGCGCTGGAAATTACCTTCCTTCGCTCCGATGGTCAGACCATGACCATCCGCCGTGTTGTCGCCGAGGATGACAGTACAGAAACCGGTATTCTGAAGCTTTACAGTCAGGTAACAGCGGCAGGCGTGCGCTATCAGGCAGGTGAGAACTGCGTGATATACGGCGTCGTAGTTTCCGGAATCCCTTACGATGCTTTTGAACAGGTCAAAATTTCGGTAAAGCGTGGGGATGAAGTTCTTGCCAGCGCACGCACGACATACGAAATCATCAAAACCTACATGCTTGGAATAACAGAATAAACAAAGCATCATATGAAACGGATCGGGCAGATTGCCCGATCCGTTTTCTGTCTATCAACGGAATTGTGCGCATAAAATCGCCCAAGACAGCCATACTGATAGGGAAATGAACAGAAAGACAGGATCAACTATGAAATCGGTATGGACGAACATCGAACTGCCCCATTTTTCTCCCCTTGAGAAATCGGTTAAGACCGATGTGCTGATAATCGGCGGGGGAATGGCGGGGTTGCTGAGCGCTTATCGGCTCTCTCGGGCGGGCGTCCACTGCCTTTTGCTGGAGGCTGACAAAATCTGCTCGGGAATTACCCATTGCACCACAGCCAAAATCACTTCACAGCACGGATTTATTTATCAGAAATTGGTGAAACGATTCGGAGAAGACGGTGCAAGACAGTATTATGAAGCCAATCAGAAAGCCGTTGCCGATTATCGGGAGCTTTGCGGCTCCATCGACTGCGATTTTGAACCGGCAGACTCCTTTGTTTACACTCTTGATGATGAAAAGAAGGCGGAACGGGAATGGTCGGCCTGTCAGAAAGCAGGAATTCCCGCCGAATATGCCGATACTCTCCCGCTTCCCATCCAAACCCGGGGAGCGATCCGATTTAAGGATCAGGCACAGTTCCATCCGCTGAAATTTGCCGCCGCCATTGCAAAGGATCTGCGCATCTGTGAACATACTGCAGTCCGGGAATTGATGCCTGGAGCGGCGAAAACCGATTACGGAACCGTTTGGGCGGATAAAATCATCGTGGCGACCCATTTTCCCTTCTGTAACAAACACGGAAGCTATTTTCTCAAGTTGTATCAGTCCAGATCCTATGTGATTGCATTGGAAAATGCACAGGATGTGAGTGTACAAAATGACTGCGGACACTCCCTGCACGGAATCTATGTAGATGAGGCTGAAGGCGGTCTGTCCTTCCGCAACGCCGGGAATTTGCTGTTGCTGGGCGGAAACGGTCATCGAACAGGCAAAAAGGGCAGCGGTTGGGACGCTCTGACGGAATTTGCCGAACAAAACTATCCAAACTGCAAGATCGTCTCCCGATTTGCCACACAGGACACCATGAGTCTGGACGGAATTCCCTATATCGGAAGGTATAGTGCCCGTACCGAAGGACTGTATGTCGCAACCGGATTTAATAAGTGGGGAATGTCATCCTCTATGGTTGCGGCGAATCTGCTGTCCGATCTGGTTCAGGGAAAGGAAAATCGGTATGCCCGGCTGTTTTCTCCGTCAAGGTCCATCCTTCGCCCCCAACTGTTGGTCAACGCATACGAGGCACTGACGAATCTGCTGACACCTACGGCAAAGCGGTGTCCGCACATGGGCTGTGCGCTGAAATGGAATCCCTATGAGCACACATGGGACTGCCCGTGCCACGGTTCCCGATTTACCGAAGACGGAAGGTTGATTGATAATCCCGCAACAGGCGATCTGAAGAAGACATAAGCGAAGGAGCATTGCGAAAGCTTTTGAAGTTAAGAAAGATTAAGGGGAACTTTTGAAAAAAGTTCCCCTTAATACTATTCTTATCAGATTGTCTTACTGACAAACAAAGGTGAAACTACCGGCAACAGCGTCGAAATATGCAACGCCGTTTTCGGTACCCTTGTAGACGATGCCGTCGGTTTGGGCGGTCAGTTCATCCACATTCTTTCCGTTGACCGTGATGGAGGAGAAGGAGCTGACAGGAATGCGAACCTCTGCGCTGGTGTTGGCGGGAATGGATGCACTGTAATTCCATACACTGCCGTCATACTGAGAGTCAACCGTAATCAGACCGTAAGCACTGTCATAAGATGCCTTGACTGTTCCGATTCTGGAGTCGGGATAGGGAGCCAGAATGATGTGCTTGAATCCGGGATCGTTTGTATCGTAGTTGATGCCTGCCATGGTGTGGAACATCCAGCCGGCTACCGCACCGTATGCGTAGTGATTGAAGGAGTTCATACCCACATCACCGAATCCGGTGTCCAGTGTATAGGAGTTCCATCTTTCCCAGATGGTGGTTGCGCCCTGGAGGACGGAGTAGAGCCAGGAAGGATTGTTTTCCTGAAGGAGCAGAGTGTAGGCAAGATCGCTTCTGCCGATCTTGGTCAGCGTGTCAAGGATGATCTTCGTTCCGAGGAATCCGGTCTGGAGTCTGTTTCCGTTGCGGGCAATGTTTGTGGTAAGCTGTTTGATTACGGCATTAACCGAGTCCTTATCGGGAAGCAGGTCCAGATAGAGAGCGTACAGACAAACCGACTGCTCGTTTCTCTTGAGTCTTCCGCTGTCGTTGACATACTGCTCGATGAAGTAAGCCTTTTCGGTTTCGTACAGATCCAGATACTTCTGAACCTGATCGGTGTAGCCTGCCGCAGCTGCCATTTCAGCCATCATTCTGGCATCCCACGCATAGTATGCTACCGCCAGAATGGACTGAATCTCGGCATCGTTGGACTCGTATGCCAGCCAGTCACCCCAGATGTTGCGGGGACCTTTCTTGTTGGTCTTGCCAAGATAACCGTCCACATATTTCTGCATGGCTGTCCAGTTGTCTGTGATGACAGAAATGTCATCGTACATGACATAGAGGGTGTAAGGAACGATGACTCCGGCATCAGCCCAACCGGTACCGCCCCAATCGCAACCGTTGTACTGACCTGTGGGAGCAACGCCGGGGAAGGAACCGTCGGATGCCTGTGCATCCCGCATATCCTGCATGAACTTTTCAAGGAAGCTCTTGGAGAATCCGAGATAACTGCCTGCTTCCGCAAAGACCTGCGTGTCCGCTGTCCAGCCCAGTCTTTCGTCTCTCTGAGGGCAGTCGGTGGGAACGCTCAGGTAGTTGGAATACTGACCCCAGCGGATATTGCTGATGAGCTGATTGATGTTATCATTGGAGGTTTCGATGAATCCGATATCCTTTTCGACAGAGGATACAACCTGACCGGTGATCGACGAGAAGGTCACGGGCTTAGTGGTTGTGATTTCAATATAACGGAAGCCGTAGTAGGTAAAGGAGGGATGATAGCTTTCCTGACCGTTTCCGTTTAAGGTGTAGTGCGTGGTTGCAAGGGCAGAACGGTAGTTGGCATTGTAGATACTGCCTCCGGGGCCGTCGTTGCCACGGCTGATTTCACCGTTCCGGTCATTGAGGATCTCACCGTGTTCAACGGTGATGACGGTACTGCTTTCACCTTCAACGGTGAAGGCCTCCCAACCGGAGCAGTTCTGACCGAAGTCGATGAGCGCAACCTCACCGGGATTCAGCGTGAAGGAGGGGGTATCATAGGTTTTGATGACATTGATCTTGCCGTATGCGGACCCAGTTGCACCGGTAGCACCCTTGTAAACGGTGATCGACTGCGCTGTCCGCTCCAGTTCTTCATGAACGGTGATATAGGAGCCCATCCAGGAAGTGATCTGACCCTTGAATTCACGGTTGATCTTGACTTTTTCCCAGGAAGAATCGTCAAATCCGGGGAACATCCAGGACTGATCTATCCGGGCGTCATAGCTTTCGCCGTTGTAGATGTTGCCCAGGGTAACGGCACTGGCTCTTGCAGCCTTCCATGTGGTATCGGTGGTGATGATTTCCTCACTGCCGTCGTCATAGCGGAGAATCAGCTTCGCCATGTAGGCGTCCTCTTTGCCGTAGTTTGCGGCAATCAGCCCCGACCACCAGCCGCTGGTGACGACTGCGGAAAGGACATTCTCACTGCCGGCCTGAATCATCCAGGTCACATCATAGGAGCTGTAATACTTACGGTCCGCCATTTCAGCCGATCCGGGCTTCAGCTCATGATATTCTACGGTGCCGTCGGGATACATTCTTCCCACCCGCTGGCCGTTGATGTAGGATTCATATACGCCGAGAGCGGTCGTATACAGCTTTGCGGAAACCAGATTCTTCGCAGGAGTGAAGCTCTTTCTGAAGGCGGGAAGACCTGCACTGCCGTCTCTTTGGATGCAGATCATTTCGGTACCGCCGCTGGGGACTACGCTGATCATACCGTCCTTAAGGGTCAGTGTTCCGCCGTTTGCATCAAATCCGGTGTCGTCGCCCGAGAAATCGTTCTCATACAGCGTATTTCCGTCTTTGTCTTTGATGACAATATTGTCATATCTGCCGTATTCCTGCTCGCCTCCGAAATGACGGAATCCGATCTTTTCAAGAGTCAGCGTGGTTGTAGCGGTGTAGGTATACACGAGAACCAAGTCATCTGCCGTGGTTCCGATGTAGGTCTTGACGGTTTTGTTGTCGACTTCGAGACGCTCGTGCAATTTCTTGCCGATAACCTCCGAGGCCGTCATGCCGATTTTGTCGGTGATGTCAATGTCTGCAAGTGCAGTCCAGTTTCCGCCTGCCTTGATATGGGGGCGGAGCAGAACCCGGCCGTTGTTCAACTGGTTGGTGTTGAACTGCCACATGAACATATTGTTGGAATCGGTTACATGGAAGCAGAATCCCATGTTCGAACTGTCCAGAATGAAGTCAAAATCAATGGTGTAGACCTTTTCGTCAGAGAATCCGCCCTCGTTGTAGCTGATCCACTTGGCGTCGGAAAATCCGCTTGTTCCAAACAGACCGGTTTCAAAGGTTGCACTCTGAGTGACCGTCTTGTCGTCCTTGTCCCAGACTGTCAGATCCCATGTGTACTCGGTGGAGGCGGTCAGGGGCTGTCCGGCATAAGGAATGTCAACCGAATCCCCCGATTCGGTCTTGCCGCTGTCCCATACCACCGTTCCTGCCTCGTTTTTCACGATGATCTGGTAGGCGGTTTGCTTCTGCCCGATTACAGTTGAATTCATTTTCCAGCTGAATTCGGGGTTGGCGGTGTCGGTACCCACGGGGTTAACCATGTCGTCGGTGCGAAGATCGTACACAAGGGTGTCTACCGAAGGATTTTCGGGAGTTACACCGGTGGTAGCCTCCGGATCGGTTATTTTACGGCATCCGGTAATGGAAAGACTTGTCATGAGCATTGTCACCGCAAGAAAAAAACAAATTGGTTTTTTCATGCTTTTTCTCCTTCTTTTCTTATTGTACTATCAGCATATCATTCCCGGCGTTGAATGTCTATCGTTTTTTCTCATAAAAATGTCGGATTTTAACACTGTCTTTCGATTTTTCTATTGACAAGTGCCTGCCGAAATGCTAGAATAAAAAAGGAAGAGCCATGGGGCTGATTGAAAGGGGATGAAGCGTTTGGCACAAGTTGTCATAAACACCGAGGATTTAACAACCCAGTCTTATTCAATTTGCTCAATGGATCATACTCATGTAAACTGTGAAATCATGCTGGTGTCCCGAGGAGGAGCAACCAACACGGTGGACGGAGCTGTG
>JBJDZJ010000054.1:0-3564 GCA_051867915.1 Eubacteriales bacterium | reverse complement strand
ATGCGATCGGCGTTCCGCCTCCCATGACAGAGGTGAAGCCTCTTTCCCCCACGCTTGAACTTGTCCCCTCGGAGTCTCCGGCTCGCCGTGCCTTCCTCTCTGAGGGAGGTGTCATCCGCAGGATGACGGAAGGAGTTGAAGCACGGTGAATTCTCTTCCTCCCCCACGCTTGGATTTGTCCCCGATGAGGTTCTGGCTCACAGCGTATCCTGACAGGGTGGACAAACCAGTTTTTCATCATCCAGAAAAAGAATGTCGGTAGCCAAGGAAGTGAGGCAGGGCAGAGTCTGCTTTATATTGATTTTTTTACAGGTTTAGGGGGCTTTTTTCAAAAAAGCCCCCTTGTTCCTGATAGTATCATTTTACAGCTTCCGGATGCCCGTCTGATCCGCCAGCCGGCAGAGGTTGCCCTTGTCGTCGTTGATATAGACATATTCCACGGCGGAGTCGTAGCCCCTGTCAAAGTGTGCCTCGTACTTGCGGCGCAGACCGTCCCTTTGGGAGAAGTAGCCCTCGCCTCTGCCCTCGTACTCGGTCAGTTCGAAGACGCCGTCCTCCTGACCCTCAAAGTGATGCACCGCCTTCACGATGCCGACGCCCCTTGCCAGAAAGTACTCCTTCCTGCCGCCCCGATAGTTGTATCCTCCGCCCAACTCGGAAATATTCAGGGCAAGCTCGATGCAGTCCTCAAATTTTCCGGCGGGTGTGGCTATTTCTCCCACCTTCGTCACCTTCAGCTCCGTCTCATGGGCGCTGCCGTACCGATTCCATCGGATCACCTGCTCCTGCTCGTCGGCAAACTCCTCGCACCATCCGCCGCCCAGCGCATCTTCCAGAATATCGTACAGGAAGCTGCACAGTATACCGTTCGGCTCTCCTTCTTCCCAATCCTTCCACTCAAAGGAGTAAACCCGGTCGTCGTAAGGGATCCATTTTTCGTCCTTCTTGTCCACATAGGAGCAGACGAAGAAGTTCCAAAGCCCCTTTGCCGTGCGGTCGCATCCGAAAGCGTTGCCGTCGGAGGTAAACTCCCCGTCGGTGGACAAAATCCGCTCCATGACATCGCAGGCAAGCCTTGCGAGTTCCATCTGGTAGGGAGTCTTCGCCAAAGCCTTCACCTGTGCCATCAGGGGACGAACATCCACCAGATGCTGCCTGCCGTCGGGGTCCTCCCGGACATAGTCGGATCGAAGGGCGATCATGGCGTCCTCAAAGGTCAGGGGATCGGTCTTCTGCCGCTCCAGATGATAGTAGCAGGAGGTAAGAACTTCCTGTTCATCGGCGTGAATGACCTCCACCTCGTGGATGCCGGCAATAGCGGAATCCTCTATGGTATAAACCCAGCGATTGCCGGGACAGACGGGGAGAAGTCCCTCGCCGCCCACATGGGTCGATTCCTTCAACAGCCAGACAAAGGTCTGCCGTCTGGTTTTCACATCCTGACGGACAATGCCCACGCCAGGCGCATAATAGGTTTCGTAGCGGAGAGGAGCGTTTCCGTCTCTCCTCTCCGTGATCCACAGCTGACAATCGTCAAAATCACCTGCCGGAGCGGACACCGACCGTCTGCCGCCGTAGGTCAGGCTATTCTGGTTATCGTCGGTGATCCGGTCGCCCTCCTTTCCGGCGTCAAAGAAGAACCGCTTGTCGCAAAACGACGCAAAATACCAGATATAGGGTTGTGCGTCCATATGTGCGAGAATCCAGCCGTTGGAATATCCGGGCTGACTCCAGAAGCGGAGATTGCCGTCCACCAGCCGATAGGACTCGGCAGTGGCAGAGGTCATGACCTTCCCGGGGCCCAGAGGATCGCCGCTCGCCTGACGCTCCATCCGCAGCTTTTCTATCCGGATGGCGGACAGGACATTGGCATAGTAGATGTCCGACGGAGTCAGAAGCTCCCTGACCTTCTCATATGCGGCAAACCCTGCCTCATGGTCGCCGGCATCGTGAAGCTTACGACCCAGCCAGAACCACTCGTAGGCGGCGGTCTTGACAAAGCCCTGCTCGGTCAGTCTGGGGATCTGTTTATCACGGATCCACTGATTTCGCTCCTTCCCCTTGGGAACCCTGCTATCCTCTCTCGCCACAACAAACTGCATAACCTCCTCGTTATGCCCCAGCTCCGCCGCCTGACGGATGCGGGCGAACAGCTCGTCGTTCTCCTTGCCGGGAATCCACCACCAGCCCCGCATGAGGACATCCGCCATCATGTTGTATTTATCCCCCGATTCGGGCAGGCTTTCCACATCGGACAGCACGTCGGCGTAGACGGTTTCGAATCCCTTCTTATCGTATTTCAGCGCCCAGAGCTTCAGCTCGGCAACCTTTTTCATGACCTTTTGTACCAAAGTATCGTCGATCTTTTCATTCATGGCAGACAAATCCTCCCTCAGTCTCTGCCGTCCGTCGTGGAGCCGCCACTTGACGGTTCCCTCGGACAGGCGCAGTCGGTCAGCAATTTCGGCAATGGACAGTCCTTCGAAGTAGTGAAGTCGGATGACCTCGGCAACCTTCTTCGGCAGGCGGTCGATTCCCTCATGAAGCTGACGATTGTTTTCGGAGCGGACGAGACTGCCCTCGGGAGAGTTCTGATCGTCGGGGACGGTGTCCAGCATCTCGTCGGACAGGTATTCCCGGAAGCGGGTGCGCATATTCAGGGCGCAGTTGCGGGCGATACGGCAAACCCAGACCCCGTATTTTTCGGGTTCCTTCAGGGAAGCGAGCTTCATCCATGCGGTGACGAAGGCATCCTGCGCCGCATCCTCGGCAAGATAGCGGGAGCGGATCACTCGGTTTGCCGCACCGATCACCGCCGACTGATAGCGAAGCACCAGTTCGCCGTAGGCATTCTGATCTCCGGCAAGAGTCAGGCTCACAAGGGTCGTATCATTCAGATCACTATCATTCATCTCGTTCTGGCTCCTTTTGTTTTTTGTAGCTACATTTATTAGACAAAATCGGAGGAAAAAAGGTTGGGAGAATTTTAGGGGAAAAACAGATTTTTTTGAAAATCGGCGATTTGCCTGCAAAGGAGAGCCAATGAGGGATTTGTCCCCGATGAGGTTCCGGCTCACAGCGTATCCCGACAGGGCGGACAAATCTGTATTTCATCATTCAGAAAAAGAATGTCGGTAGCCAAGGAAGTGGGGGGCGGGGGAGGAAACTTCGGCGTTTGAGATGGTTCAGCGCAAGGCGAAGCCTTGGCGGTTGCCCTCGCGATTTCTCAATCCAGAGATTCCTTCAATCTCTATGTCATAAGGTACAATTTCCCGGCATACGCCGAGAAATTGGATTTTATCTTTTTTCCGACTTTCTCCGCGTGGAGAAAGTCTCGCAAAGAGACGCTCAGGGGAAGAACCCAGGGTTCTTCCCCTGAGAACCCCCATCTCCTATGTGATCGGCGTTCCGCCTCCCATGACAGAGGTGGACTCTCTTTCCCCCACGCTCGGACCTATCCCCTCGAAGCCTCCGGCTCGCTGTGCCTTCCTCTCTGAGGGAGGTTCCATAGGATGACGGAAGGAGTTGAAGCACGGTGGAGTCTTCCCCATGCTCGGACTTGTC
>JBJDZJ010000053.1:8282-18870 GCA_051867915.1 Eubacteriales bacterium | reverse complement strand
ACAGCGCCATCGCCAACAAGCCTGTCTTTTTCATGGATTTTACCTCCTTTTTAATGGGTACAGCTTGTGTGGAATAATGAATGCAATAATGTTACCGACCAAAAGCAACACGAAATATTTTTTGCAATATTTCTTTTGTCTTTCAAGTGCTTATTTATTCATCTGTCCTGAATTTTAGATAATTATACCATAACATTTCATTTTTGTCAAGTGATTTTAATATATTTCTATATTTGGTCTTCTTATGAATTTCAGGAGCTTTTTCCCGCGAAAAAGCTCCTGAAATCTTTCGTTCTCCCTTTACAGCTCCACCCGGCAGTGATCCAGGAAGGCGGCGAGCTGAACCAGCCAGCCCATCAGCTGAGGTCTTCCCATGAGCTGACCGAACCAGGTTCCGCCGCCCGAGCCGTCCAGAAGATTCCGAACCGCCTGCCGATCCACCAGCTCACAGAACAGGCAGTCTTTCTTCATGCGCTCGGACAGCATGGATTGTACCAGGTGCTCATATCCCGGCGAATGGGTCTTGGGATAGGGCGATTTTTTGCGCCACAGAACCTTCTCGGGCAGAAGATCCCCCATGGCATTCCGAAGCAGTGCCTTCTCCACCCCGCCCGCAAATTTGATGTCCCACGGCAGATTGTAGACATATTCGATGATCCGATGATCGGCAAAGGGGACCCGCACCTCCAGAGAGGCCGCCATGCTCATGCGATCCTTGCGCTCCAGAAGATTTGCCATGAAGAATTCGGTGGACAGCACCGTCGCCCGACGGCTGACGATCATATCCCCGTCGTCCGAGTCGGCAAGGGGTGTGCGGTCGATGACCTTATGATAGCAGTCGGACAGCCATGCGTAGCCCTCCTCTGCCCCCGCCACCTCGGGGCGGATCAGCTTCGCCCGGACAAAGGGGTCGTGAATCCAGGGGAAGAAGCCCCGGGACAGCATTTCGGGACGGTAAAACCAGGGGTATCCCCCGAAAATCTCGTCCGAGCATTCCCCCGACAGGGCTACGGTGTGCCGCTTCTTCACCTGTCGGCAATAGTAGAGCAGAGAGGAATCAATGTCCGCCTGACCGGGCAGATCCCGATAGTAGGCGGCGTCCTCCAGCAGTCCCGCCACATCTTCGTCGGTGGCGGTCAGGACGGTGTGATCGGTCCCCAGCCACTTTGCCAGTTCGGGGGCAAAATCGTCGTCCGATCCCGGCTGAAACAGGGAGGTGTGAAAATTCTCCCGATTGTGCGCATATTCAAAGGAGTAGGTGGACAGCACCTTTCCCTCTTTTTTCAGATCTTCCACCGCCAGGGCGGTGATGACCGAGCTGTCCAGACCGCCCGACAGGAAGGTACAGAGCGGCACATCCGAGCAGATCTGCCGTCGGACCGCATCCGAGAGGATCGCACGCACCTTTTCCGCCGCCTCGGCAGGGGAATCGGTGCATTTTTCTGCCCGCAGACTCCAGTATCTGTCGGTTTTCACCCCGTTCGGTCCGATTTTCATCCGTTTTCCCGGCTCCAGCTGGGATATTCCCTTATAGACCGTGGTTCCCGGCAGGGTGGTAGGGGTGAGGAAAAGGAGTTGCCACAGTCCCTGACGGTCCACAACCGCAGGAATGCCGCCATGGGCGAGAATGCCCTTGATTTCGGATGCAAACAGCCACCCGCCGTCCGAAAGGCGGGCATAATAGAGGGGTTTTACCCCCAGCCGATCCCGCACGGCAAGCAATTCCCGGCTTTGGTGATCGTAGATCAGAAAGGCGAAAATGCCGTTGAGATGGGACGGGCAGTCCTCCCCCCAGTGCAGATAGGCGTACAGCACCGCCTCGGTGTCGCAGGAGGTGGTGAAAGTTGCCCCCGCATCGGACAGTTCGTTCCGAAGCTCGGGGGCGTTGTAGATTTCTCCGTTATAGACGATGGTCGCAGTTTTTCCCGACAGCGTTCGGGTCATGGGCTGGACGCCGCCGAGGGGATCCATAACCGCCAGTCGGTTATGCCCCAGAGCGGCGGTGGGCGACAGGACGGCGATCCCGCAGTCATCGGGACCCCTATGGGTCATGACCCCGTTCATGCGGGCGATGGGCGTGACATCCGAGCCGTAAATTCCGGATATGGAACACATAAGAATCAACCTTTCTGATACGGTAGCTTGCGGGACAATCGGGTCGGGCGGTCCGATCATACGGGAATCGGCGCAGGAGCCCGATACAGAGCGGCGACGCGAAATCGGGAGATAAGCGGCAAAATCGGTCGAAGCCGCCCTTATAAAGTCCCTTTCCCTGCCCGATCGGGCAGGGTTCTACTTCCATAGTATAAAAAATTTATCATTCTGTCACAGTTTTTTTTGAAAAAACTCTTGTTTCTCGTGTTGGAAAATGCTATAATAGAAAAACAAATGATTTTCCGAAAGGATGGCTACATATGAACGCAGAACAGTTGAAAAAATATATCGCCGACGGCGCCATGGATCATATCCTTTCCGACCTGTACGGCGAGTCCAATGTCCCCGCTCAAAAAGTCCGCTGGACCAAAGCAGTGGACGGCTATACCGAGCATTACGGCGAAAGCGATGACCTCCGCCTTTTCTCGGTTCCCGGCCGTTCCGAAATCTCGGGCAACCACACCGACCACAACCAGGGCAAGGTGCTTGCCGCCTCCATTGATCTGGACATCATCGCCGTTGCCGCAAAAACCGATAACGGCATCATTTCGGTGAAATCCGAAGGATTCCCCGAAGATGTGGTGAAGATCGCCGACATTGCGGTGGATCCCGCCCGTTTTGCCACCTCCTATGCCGTCATTGAAGGTATGTGCGACGGCTTTGCGAAGAAGGGCTATCCCATCGGCGGCTTCTCGGCATACACCACCTCCAATGTCTTCAAGGGCTCGGGACTTTCGTCCTCCGCCGCCTTTGAGGTTATGATCGGCAACATCCTGCGCACGCTCTACGGCGGCACCCCCGACAATGTGGAGATTGCCAAGATTGCCCAGTACAGCGAGAATGTCTTCTTCGGCAAGCCCTGCGGTCTGATGGATCAGATGGCATGCGCTGTCGGCGGATTCATCGCCATCGACTTTGAGGATCCCAAGAATCCCGTCATCGAAAAACCGGAATTTGATCTGTCCGCAATGGGCTACTCCCTGTGCATCGTGGACACCGGCGGAAACCACGCCGATCTGACCCCCGACTATGCGGCGGTTCCCGCCGAGATGAAGTCGGTTGCCGCCGCCCTCGGCAAGAGCGTCCTTCGTCAGGTGGACAGAGCCGATCTCATGGCAAAAATCCCCGAGCTTCGGGAAAAATGCGGCGACCGTGCCATCCTTCGCGCCCTTCACTTCTTCGCCGAGAACGACCGTGTGGACGCCCAGAAGGCGGCTCTGAAGGCAGGCGATCTTCCCGCCTTCTTCGCCGGCGTAACGGCATCGGGCAATTCCTCCTTCAAATATCTCCAGAATGTCTACACCACCAAGAATGTGGCCGAGCAGGGACTGTCTCTGGCGCTGAATCTGACCGAGTCCTATCTGAGTACCGTCACCAAGCCCTCTGCCTGCCGGGTACACGGAGGCGGCTTTGCCGGAACCATTCAGGCCTTTGTCCCCGCCGAAAGCGCTCCCGGACTGGCGGCGCTTCTGGACGGCGTCTTCGGCAAGGGTGCCTGCCACATTCTGAGAATCCGCACCGCCGGAGCCATCTGCGTTCTGTAAACCGAGCGATCGGGTCTGCCTTTGCCGCACCTGTTCGACTGTTTTCACAATGAAGCCATCGAAAAGGGCGGCAATGAACGCAAATGTTCCATGTACACCTGCACACTTGCACACCTGCACACCGTCCAAAGGCGCACCGCTCATGGAACATTGAAAAATTTCACCTGACGAGGTAATAATGTCACTGACCGTTCACTCCCTCTTCTCCGGCTCCTCCGCCAACGCCACTCTGATCCGATCGGAGAACACCGCCGTCCTCATCGACGCCGGCGGCTCCATGAAGCGCATCCGACTGGCGTTGGAATCGCTGGGATGCTCCCTGTCCGATCTGTCTGCCATCTTTGTCACCCACGAGCATTCCGACCATATCTCTGCCATTCCCATGCTGACCAAGCATTTTTCCATACCCGTCCATATCACCACCGGATCCTCCTACGCCCTTTCGGGGATCGAACCTTCCTGTCTGGTCGCCCACCCGCCCCGCTATGAGGTTGCCGTGGGGGATTTGAGGGTCTGCTCCTTTTTGACCAGTCACGACAGTCACATGAGCGTTGGATACACCGTGGAATCGGACGGCGTCCGATTCGGGCTTGCCACCGACACCGGCGTAGTCACTCCCGAGATAGAGGATGCCCTTTCCGGATGCTGTGGCGTATTGATCGAAGCCAATCATGATGTCCTTATGCTGAAAAACGGTCCTTATCCCGCCGATCTGAAAGCGAGAATCCGAAGCAGTCACGGGCATCTGTCCAACGATCAGGCGGCAGAATTTGCCGCACGGCTGGTTCAGCGCGGAACCGAGCATCTTCTTCTGGGACATCTATCGGCGGAGAACAATACTCCCGCTCAGGCGTTGACTGCCGTTCAAAACTGTCTTGCCTGCCACGGGCTTTCCGCATCGGTGGCGGTAGCCGCCCGATCGGAGATCACCGAGCTTGTCATGTCCGATTCCGATGACGGCTCAGAACGGACGGCGATGATATGTTAAGCGTCACCGTGATCTGCGTGGGCAGTCTGAAGGAGGACTATCTCCGTGAAGCCTGTGCGGAATATCTCAAGCGGCTGAAGGGCTACTGCGTCCCCAAAGTGGTGGAGCTGAAGGACGGCGCACCCATTCTGCCCCACTTAAAGGGCAGAGCCTACAAGATCGCCCTCTGCGTCGAGGGAAAACAGCTGTCCTCCGAGGAACTGTCCCAACTGATGGCAGACCTTCCCGGTCGGGGACACTCGGAGATCGTTTTCGTCATCGGTCCCTTTGACGGACTGCCCGAAGAGGTCAAGGCCGCCTGCGATCTTCGGCTGTCCTTTTCCAGAATGACCTTTCCCCACCAGCTCATGCGGGTGATCCTGCTGGAACAGATTTACAGAGGTCTGAACCTTGCCGCCGGCGGGAAATATCATAAATAGGGGGCAGATTTTCATTCGGCCAATGCCTCCCCGATCCCTTTTGATACGGGCATCTCTTTTCGATTGCCCTCTTTGATCTGTCTCCATCCTCTTTATCGGATTTTTTACGCATCATCCATTTTTTGTCTTCCAAAGGGTTGATTTTCTTGAAAATTACCAAATACCTTTCCCAGTTCGGCGCCATTCTGATTCTGATGGGGCTGACCGTTCCGGCGTTTGCGCTGGCGGCGGGCTATATTCAGCTGCCCGACGGACTGTCGTCCGTCGCCTCCAAACCCGCCGGCACAACCTCGTCCGGCGGTTCCCTGATCGGCAAACCTTCGGGACCGGATTCCGAAAATTCCTCTTCCGGATCCCCCGGGACTTCCGATTTCTCCGCCGAACAGGTCTATCTGACCAACCTGTCCAAGGCCATGTCCTATACCTCCATCGACGGGCTGACCGATGATCGGACCTCCGTTTCCCTGACCCGCCGCCGGGAGGACTACGAACGGCTGATGGCGGCTTACGGCGTCTATACCGAGGGCAACGCCCTCATGAGCGTCGAGGATTATGACCCCGAACTGTACGAGATCACCCTGGGCGGCAGTTACAGTCTGCCCTATTCGTCGGGTACCACCACCGTTACGAAGTACCGCAAAGAGGTAAGCAACAAGGACGCCTCCTATGTGACCGTCTCCCAAAAGGTCACGGTAGAGCGGCAGTCGGTGGTCCCCTATATGGGCTATCTGCTGATCTCCTCCGAAAACGGCAGTAAAATCGCCCTGTGCGACAGCTTCGGAAACATTCTCTCCGACAATATTGCCGGCTTCGAACCCGCATACGCACGGGATCAAGACAACCGTCCCGTCTTCACCGACGGTTCCCTTTCCTATGTCTTTGACAGCGAAAGCGCCGCCATGGTCCCCATTGAAAGCACCGCCATTCGGGTTGCGCTGTCCTACGATTATCCTGCAACTTCCTACGGCGAGGACGGCTTTGAAACACAGCTCTGCGACGACGGGCTTTACAGATTTCTTAGGCTGTCCACCGGCAGATACCGCTTTACCGAATACTTCCGAGCCTTCAATTTCTCGGAGGGCTACGCCATCATCGAGTCGACCCTCGACAATTCCGTTCGGATCATCAACACTTCCGGAACCACCGCCTTCAATCCCGATACCTGGTACGATTACCACACCGGTGTCGTGGGGCAGGTCATGTCGGTAGGCGACCGCTATGCCCTCCCCGACACCGTGGGCATCGAATCGGTGGGTTATCAGGGCTATGACAACGGCTGGCTTCGCCTCCGGGTCATCACATACAGCCAGAACTATCAGACCCGCGGGAAGGTCGTCAAGGACACCGACCGCCTGGTCGATTACAAGGGCAACCCCTTCGACATTCCCGACGGCTACACGCTGGAGGGCTATTCCGACGGCGTCCTGCTCCTGCAAAAGGACGGCAAATACGGCTACTACACCATCGACCACAAGTGGATCGCCCAGCCCATCTACACCTACGCAACTCCCTTCATTCAGGGGCTTGCCGTTGTGGGATACACCGACGGCACCGTGGGTATGATTGACACATCAGGCAACATCGTCCTCCCCTTCGTCTTCACCTCCCTGTCCACCCCCTCTTCGGGCATCATCGTCGGCTACAACGAGGCGGTCGGATACCGGGTCTTCTGCATCTCCGCCGTTGGGGGCGAATAACCGACAGCGCAAAGGGGCGGGTTTGCATCCATGCTCACCGTGCTGTCCTTTGGCGGCGAAACCTTTGATTCGAAAGGCTACTGTTCCCGTTCTTTCCGGCACATCCGGGATTTTTCAAAAGCAATATGGGATCACACAAAAAATCACCCATCGCAACCGGAGAGGTTGCGATGGGTGAATGGGTACGCAATGCGCAAATGAATTTGCGCATACAAAAAAGAATTCATCGACGGATTCCGACTTCAAACGGCGGATGCTTCAGAGTCTGACAGCGTATCAGCATCCTCTTCTGCGGCTTCCTCCAGCGACCGATCGTAAGCGTCAATCACAGCGGACTCCAGATAGCCTCTGAACTCCGCATTGGTGGGATGAACCACATCCCGATAACTGCCCTCCGGCGTTTTCTTGCTGGGCATTACCATAAAATAATGTTCCTTGGCATATACCACCTTAATGTCGTGGATGGCAAGCTGCCCGTCCAGTGTCACAGACACAATCGCTTTCAGGGGACCTTCATCATCGAACCTCTTTCTGACCCTGATATCCGTGATTTGCATTTTCTGACCACACCTTTCTGTTTTTTTTAATATTTTGCTGTATTCAAGGGGGATCAGCCGCGAAAGCGGCCCGTTTCAGACCACCCGCATCCGTTTCTCCCCGTGAAATCGGAACCCCGATCGGACTTTCCGTCGGATTCCCGATTGTGTACATCGACCGAACTTGACATAATTATACAACGGTATTTTGACATAAATACTGCCAATCTACGAACGAATTTTTAACAAATATTAACTTTTTCTGTTTTTTGCTTCCAAATGACCGTTCTTACGGCAACAGAAAACAGGAGAAAGGAATAATTATACTGCTATGATGAAAGAAAATGTAAAACAGATCATGAAAGCCGCCTCCCGCCTTCATTTTGCCGGAATCGGCGGAATCAGTATGTCCAGCCTCGCCCTTTGGGCGGCTCGTCACGGGTTTCGTGTCACGGGATCGGATCGGGTAAACTCGCCGATTCTGGACACCCTGCGGGAAAGCGGAATCACCGTTCAAATCGGTCAGAAGGCCTCCAATGTGGAAGGCGTCGACGCCGTGATCTACTCGGTGGCATTGAAGCCCGACAATCCCGAGCTGGTGGCAGCGTCCCGCATGGGAATCCCCACCCTGACCCGGGGCGAATTCCTCGGTTATATGATGTCCTTCTATCGGGTTCGCATCGGAATCTCCGGCACCCACGGCAAATCCACCACCACGGCAATGCTGTCCCATATTTTTCTCCAGGCGGGAGCCGATCCCACCATCGCCTGCGGTGCCGTTATGCCCGAAATCGGCGGAGCCAGCAAGATCGGCGGTGACAAGAACACCTTCATCTACGAAGCCTGCGAATACCGGGATTCCTTCCTGTCCTTCTGCCCCACCGATGCGGTGATTACCAATATCGAACTGGATCATACCGACTATTTTGCCGATCTGAATGCAGTCATCCGCTCCTTCCGGGAGTCCATCAAGGATGCCGAATGCGTTTATATCAACATCGACAACAAGAATACCCGTGCCGCAGTGGCAGAGTTCAAGGGTGAAGTTGTGACGGTTTCCACATCGGATCCCACCGCCACCTTCTATGCCGCCGATCTGTCCTTCCGCAAGGGTTGCGGAAGCTACACCCTTGTCCATCGTGGCAAGGAGCTTTGCCGCATCACCCTGCCGGTCATCGGCGCCTTCAATGTCAGCAACTCCCTTTGCGCGGCGGCGGTTGCATACAGCTATATGATTCCTCCCGCACAGATCGCCCGTTCCCTTGCCGATTTTGTCGGCGTGGACCGCAGATTCCAGCACATGGGCGACATGGACGGTGTTGCCATCTACGACGACTATGCCCACCATCCCGACGAGGTTCAGGCGACCCTCTCCGGCCTGCCTGCTTTGGGCTACGGGAAGGTCTATCTGGTCTTCCAGCCCCACACCTACACCCGAACCCGTGATTTGTGGAGCAGATGGGTAGAGGTTTTCCGCTATGCGGTGGATCACGGCATTACCGTGATTCTCGCCGATATTTATGCCGCCAGAGAGTCGGACACTCTCGGAGTCAGCTCCAAAAAGCTGGCAGAGGAGACGGGGGCGCAGTATTTCCCCGATTTTCCCGCCATTGCCTGCTACCTGCACACCGTCGCCAGAGCGGGAGATCTGATTCTGACCATGGGCGCCGGGCAGGCGAACCGGGTGGGCGAGCTCTTGCTGAAGTAAGGCACCGATCCGACCGTCGCAGACCCACCCGCCGGGCATCGGATTCCGACCGCCCGAAGAAGAGTCTTCAACAAATTCACCCCCTGTCCTTGACACAGGGGATGCACACAAAAACAGATCCCGCCGATTATGGCGGGATCTGTTTTGTTATTTGCTTTTCCGATCGGACAGATCAGTCAGCGATGGGCTCGACATCCAGGAAGATCGTTTCGCCGGACACGGGGGTAACGGTCTCGGTTGTGATCTCATATCCGTCCTTTACGCCGGACCAGGATACGGTGTAGGTCTTGCCGGCGGACAGCTCAACGGTACGAATATTGGTAGCTGTATCAGGATCAACCGATACGGTCGAAACATACTCGTTTCCTTCTTCATCGATAAAGGAGATGGTTGCATCCCATGTAAACACGAAGGTAAGGGTGTTCCAATCAGAATAGGTAGCATTGATATTAAAGGTCTCAACTTCATCTCTGAGGCTGAGGGTCAGATCAGTGGATCCCTCGGGATTGGTGGTTACGGTCGTGGTATTGAGAACCTTGCCGGTAACTTCGCTGTCGGACAGGACAACTTCAACCGTGAAGGTGTGACCTACAGGAAGGGTAATTACAGCCTTGTTGCCGGTCAGCTCTGCACCGCCTGCAGCACCGTACATAAAGAAATAGGTGTCGGTTTCGCAGTTGTAAATAGCGCCGGTGTCCACATCGGTAAGGGTGATGGTTCCGTCATAGAAGGTGGTTCCCTCTACAATATAGATGTTGTATTCAACTTCGGTGGTCTCATCAGGCTCATCGGTTACGGGTTCTTCAGCTGATTCCAGAGTAGCAACCAGATCAACGGTATCAGTTCCTTCATAAGCAGATACAGCAATGGTAACAACATCGCCTGCTGCTACTTCGATTTCATAGCTGCCGCTGCCAAAAATGACAGCTTCAGATCCGGAATCGGTGATCAGTGAGATCCATGCGTTTTCCTCACCCTCTGCGGTTGCGATGACCAGGGTTCCCGCATCCTCGGCAGTGATCGTGACGAGTGCGGAAGTTTCATCAGTATCGCCTACATCAGCCGAAATATCAACACTCTCACCTAATGCCAAGGTATAGTCATTGCCGGATACAGGCTCTTCGGGAATATCGGTAACTTCAACAGTCAGGTCTGCGGTAATGTCATCCCAACCGGTAGGTGCAACCACGAAGATGATTTCCTGTCCCTTGACGGTTACATCAATGTAGCTGTCTTCCCAAGATGTTTCATTGTCAACAACAATGCCGACTACAATTCCGTCACCCGTGATGGTGTATCTGCCGGGCTGGGTTGCGATTACATGGTACTCGCTTCCTTCGCCGCTGACGGCCTTGTCTTCGTTCAGACCGATTTCAAGGTAGTTGACTTCTTCGGGAATATCGGTAACTTCAACAGTCAGGTCTGCGGTAATATCATCCCAACCGGTAGGTGCAACTACGAAGATGATTTCCTGTCCCTTGACAGTCACATCAATGTAGCTGTCTTCCCAAGATGTTTCATTGTCAACAACAATGCCGACTA
>JBJDZJ010000053.1:0-8182 GCA_051867915.1 Eubacteriales bacterium | reverse complement strand
CAATTCCGTCACCCGTGATGGTGTATCTGCCGGGCTGGGTTGCGATTACATGATACTCGGTTCCTTCGCCGCTGACAGCCTTGTCCTCGTTCAAACCGATTTCAAGATAGTTAACTCCTTCAACAACCTTGCTTACGGTAACTGCGCCGGAAACGGCTTCTTCGGAACCGTCAGCGGAAACCTGAATGATGTAGTATCCGTTGGCTGCCAGATAGTCGGTAGGATTCCAGTAGCTTGCGCTGATGGCAGAATTGCCGGTGGTAACGGGATAGTTGCCGTCCTCAGCGGGCGTAAAGCTGTAATAAACCGACTTGTTTTCGGTAAAGGTTACGGGCGAGGGAACATCCAGTTCCAGAGGAATCGGGAACTCGGGGGCATCGCCCAGTGCTGCAGCCTCGGCATCGATGATGTAGGCGTGTCTGGTCTCGGAAGTGAGAACCGTTCCGTCTGCCGTGGTTGCGGTTGTTACGATGGAAAAGCTCAGAGTCAGATCGGCAGGAACTCCGATGATTGCGGAGCCGACGATATACTGACCTGCCTCTCCGCCCAGATCCTCGGCGGTGACATTCTTGTAAGAAACGCCGTCCTTGGACTGTGCAGTCAGAGTGGTGTAAACCGTGGGAACATCAAACAGCCACTGTTTGCCGGTTACTTCTTCGCTGATGGTTACCGAAAGTGCGGTATAATCCAGCGAATCCAGCAGGGAAACAAAACGGATGTTGAAGACCTCGGTTCCGTTCAGCTCATAGGGTGCGGAGAGCTGGAACGCCTTGGGAACAAGTCCCGTTGCTTCTGCGGTAACATTTTCTACAACAGCAGGTTCATCCGATGCAGCGGTGGCACTGACGGCCTGAGCTGCGGCGGGAATGAGAAGAGCTACGCACAAAAATGCTGCCAAAATCTTCTTTTTCATAAAAAATCCTCCATTATTAATTTAGATTTTCATTTTCGCTTTAATTAAGAAATTACCAGGCTGCTTCATCGCCGGATCCGGCCGAATCGCCCCAATTCTGCTCGTCTCCGGGACCGGTAAGATCGTCCCAGGGCTTCTCGTCGCCGGGACCGGATATCAGGACGATATCATTTTCCAGCGTTTCAAAGCTCGCCATGGGTGCTTCGTAAACATTACGCATTTCCGTCATAATCAAACCTCCTTATTGATTACAAAAAGACAGAATGCGACATGGGAAGTCCGTGAGTCATGATTCACAGCGACGCCCTTGTCGCAACATTGGGAATCCGTGTTCCGGATGCCGCCTATCTTTCCTGCTTTATTATGGAACATTATACCATTCAAAATCTGATTTGTCAATACTATTTTACAAAAAAATCAAATGGATTTTCAATTATTAACAATAAATTTTATCTATATCATCCCGCGGCGCCCGATCGGCACCCTTCACAAACATTCGGAAGGATGCTCCCGATCAGGCCTTCTCTTTTGCGCGCTCTCTCCATTCGCCGGGCGTGACACCGGTTGATTTTCGGAAAATTTCATAGAAAAACTTCAGATCCGAATAGCCCACCCGGGCGGCGATCTCCCGAACGGTATCGTTTGTGGACAGAAGAAGCTCCTTCGCCTGTTCCATCCGGATTTCCCGCAAAAAAACATTCATCGTTTTTCCGGTCTCCGCCTTGAAAATGCGGGCAAGATATCCGGAACTGACATAGGCATGCTCGGCAAGATCGTCGCACCGGATCTCCTCTCCGGAATGCTCTCTCATATAGGACAGGACGCTGGACACAATCAGCCGGCGATAGACCCCGGGATCCTGAATCTGACTGCCGTCGTTCCGATAGGCACGGAAGATCAGAATCAGCAGACGGCGCAGATCGGCCTTCATCATATTGCGATAGCCGTCCTTCTTCCCCAGATACTCCCTCTGCATTTCCTCCAGCACCGTCGCAAGCTCGGAGGCGCTGTCCTGAAGCCGGATGTATTTCACGGTCTTTTCCGGGGAAATCAGGGAATGGAAAAGATATTCGTATGCCACGCTCAGAAAATCGGAGCCGCCCATCAGCTCGTCGTGAAGTGCCGCAGGAAGGAAGATGCAGTTGTAAATCAGCAGGGTGGATCCGGGATCGGCGATAAAATCGTGGGGAACGCCGCTGTTGAAGAGGTAGAGATCCCCCCTATGGGCAGGGTACTCCTCGTCTTCCACCCGATGCCTGCCGCTGCCCGACGCAATGTAGGCAATCTCAACGAAATCATGCTTATGAAGCCCGGTTCTGTCGGATATGATCTTACTGTGTACATTGATGTCATCCGGCTTTTCGATAAAACTTCGGTATGTCAGCAAAATGATGTCCATGGCGATCCTCCTTTTCCATAGATTCAGTATAGCATATTCCGACGGAAATTGCAAGAGGTACAGGTTAAAATACCCCCTCATCCAGGTCACAATTCCCTATTGCCTTCCGACCGAATTTGCTGTATAATTTCAATAAAATCAGAATGATTTTCAGGGAGGTTCTGTGTAATGTTTAAAAAAATTTCTGCTTTATCTCTTCTTTTGGCAATGGTTTGCACATTTGTTTTCCCCGTATGTGCAGTCAGCGAAGGGAGCGACGCCGTTGACGACGCCGACCCGTCGGTCAGCTATACCGGGGACTGGACCCACGATTCGATCATAGACGCCTACGACTGCACCTTCAGCTATGCAAACACCGCCGGGGACTGCGCCACGCTGACCTTTGAGGGAAACTACATCGCTCTGCTTTCCAGTCTGGAAAACAATCGGGGAATCGCCGAGATCTTTCTGGACGGCGAATCCCAGGGTGAAATCGACCTGTATTCTGCTTCCGTGAAGCGTCAGCAGACGGTCTTCGAAAAGAGCGGACTGGCATCCGGCAGTCACACCGTTCAGGTTGTCGTCACCGGAAAGCAAAATCCCGCTTCCGCAGGATGCTTTGTGGATGTGGATTGCTTCCTGTTGACCGCTTCCGAATCCGTCGCCGCCGTCACCTTCGTTGACGAGCAGGACAGCGCCGTGATTTATAACGGCTCATGGAATCACGACAACATCGGCGGTGCCTACAGCGGCACTTTCAGTTACTCCAATCAAGCAGGCAGTTCTGCCGAATACGGTTTCAGCGGCACCGGAATTTCGCTGATCTGCAGTATGGAATCCAACCGCGGCATTGCCGAGATTTTCCTTGACGGGGGCTCAAAAGGCACCGTGGACCTGTATTCCGAAACGGTTCGCCGTCAGGTGGCGGTATTCACCGCAGACGGGCTGGAAAGCGGCAGTCACACCATCCGCATCGTCGTCACCGGCAGTCAGAATCCCGCTTCCGCAGGATGCTTTGTGGACATCGACGCCTTCAAGGTGGTGGATGCGGCTGCCACCTCCATCACCACCGTCTATGACGAAACCGATGATTCGGCGGTCTATGTCGGAAACTGGACTCACGATCCCCTTCCCGGCGCCTACAACGGAACCTTCAGCTACTCCAACGAAGCGGGCAGTTCTGCCGAGTTCACCTTCAACGGCATCGGTATTTCGCTGATCTGCAGCATGGAATCCAACCGGGGCATTGCCGAGATCTTCCTCGACGGGGTCTCCAAAGGTACGGTTGATCTGTATTCCGAAACCGCCCGTCGGCAGGTGACGGTATTTACCCAAGACGATCTTGCAAACGGCAGTCATACCCTCCGCATTGTCGTCACCGGCAGTCAGAATCCCGCTGCCGCCGGATGCTATGTGGACATCGACGCCTTCTCGGTCAAGACTCCGATTGCCCCCGAACCCCGTTCCTTCGATGCCGTCCATGCAAATGACGCTACCGGCGAAATCGCCACAGAAGGAATCGGCGCATTTGTATCCAACCGCCAAAACGGCGAAAAGTTTGACCTTCGGATTCTTTTTGCCGCCGCAGATCCCGACGCCGCTGTCGGCGGAACCGTGACGGTCCGCTTTACCAAAAACGGCGAAGAGGTCTTCTCGGCGGAAAGATCGGTATCCGATACCTATGTTGCCGGGTCCACCATGAAGCTGTACGATTCTGTCGTCGCAGGCGGTCAGACCTATACCGGACAGGGATGCAAGCTGTTCGGATGCGTGATTACCGGAATTCCCGCCGATGCCTTTGATACGCTTACCGTCACCCTGACCAACGGGGACGACATCCGCACATCGGATATAGACTATCAGACGGCGGCAGGAATCACCGACTGAGTCCAAGAAACAGGAAAAAGGAGGTCGGAAATATGGAAAAAGAGGTTTACCTTTGCCCGCAGGCGACAATAACGGTTCCGGACGGGGATGATGTGATCCTGGTCTCGGATACCGTAGAAAACATTCCGTTCGGCGAATAATCGCAACTGAACGAAGTCGGGTTGCCGCATCGACCTGCGGCAGTTATATCAAAGGAGAATTCAGACATGATCCGAAAAAAAATATGTATATTGTTTTTGCTGACATCGCTGATTTCGTCGGCAATTCTGACCGGATGTTCGGGTAAGGACGAAAAAGCGCCCCCAACAGACGGCACGCTCACTTCTTCCGATACCTCCGTTCCGGATCAGGGCACGACGAACCTGCCCACCACGGCGGGCAAGACCGAAGGGGATCCGACCACGGCGACCACCGTCCGCACCGACGGCACACCCACCACATCCGATCCCACAGGGACAACCGCAGAGAGCAGCGGAACCGGTTCCGTCACCACCCCCGGCGGCACGGGTACCTCCCCGGATACCCCGACGACAGGTCCGACGACAGATGAAATCGAAAAACTGCCCATCTACTCCATCAGCGCATCCTCTACCATTTTCAGCAATCTGAAGGCGGAAAATCTGCTGGACGGAAATCCCTCCACCTTCTGGTCATCGAGTATGCGCAGTGAGTATCCTTCGTCCGGCGACAGCGTAACCCTGTCCGTCGACGGATGCGCACAGGTCAGCAAGGTGGAGCTGACCCCCCGAAAGGGCATTTCCACCGCCTTCCCCAGGGGCTTCAAACTGCAATACTACTGTTCGGACAGCGGTTGGCAGGACATCCCGGGACAAATCTATGACAACCTGAAGGTTCCGACAGGCACCCTGACCCTGGAATTTCCCGCAGTGGAAACCGAGAAAATCCGGATTGTGGGAACGCATTACGGTACCGACGATAACGGGGACTATCTTATGCAATTCGGTGATATCAGCTTGTACGGAACAATCATTAAAGAACGGGAGCCCTCCCCCTTCGGAGAGTCGCCCATATCCGAGCCCTACGATTATATTTTCGGCGGCAGCTTCTCGGGAACGGCAGAACCCTACTCTCCCGACCCTCTGGTGGCCTACCGCTGGGCAAATCCCACCGCCTCCGACGGGCTGGAAATCTATCTGAAATCTCCCGAGACGCTGACCGCAACCGAGCCGAAAAGCTTTTCGGGACTTGACAGTGCCGTCTCCGGAAAAACGGAGATCAAGGTCACAGGCCCCGGCACCATCGTCATCGACTTCGGATGCGAGCTGGCGGGATGGCTGGAAATTGACAGCGCCGATCTCTCGGGAAAGGTGACGCTGGGCGTCAGCGAATACAATCGGGACGCCTATGTCAATGCGGGACCCAAATCCCCCTGCAAGACGGCGACGCCCGTGAAATACGGAAGCACCTACCGTCTGGAACTCAACAGCGAGCTTTACGAGGGCGCACGCTTCGCCTTCATTCATGTGGAAACCTTTGACAAGCCCTTTACCATCACCGCCGTTCGGATGGTCTGCCAGGTGAAGCCGGTCAACTATGAAGGCTCCTTCCACAGCGACAACGAGATGCTGGAAAAAATCTGGTACGCCGCCGCCTACGATGTGCGACTGAATCTGCGTTCCGACTATTTCTCCGCCATTCTGGTGGATCGTGGCGACCGCTACTCCTGGACGGGCGACGCCTACACCTCTCAGGCGGCATCCCTTGTGGCATTTGCCAACTACGATTCGGTTCTGCAGAACCTGCGCTACACCTCCGCTCACTCCAACGGAATCGAAAGCTATGAGCTTTACTGGGTGGAAAGTCTGATCGACTACTACCAGTATTCGGGAGACGCCGAAGGTACGAGAAGCCTGATCTCAGAGGCGACCCGCCGTCTGGATCACGCATATGCCATCTTCGACAATCCCCCAAACCTCGGCTTCTTCGGATGGGACGAACGGCTGGGCGCCGGATTCGAGAATCCCAACTGCACGGAAAATCAGAACGCCTACCGCATGGTAGCCATCGGCGCATGGAAGCATTTCGCCGCCGTTCTGGAAGATCTGGGCGAGAAAGAGCTTGCCGCAAAATATCTGCAATACGCTAAAACCAAGACCCAAAAGATCACCTCGGATCCGCTGTTCTATACCAAACTCGGAATCCACGCCTCTGCGGATGCCATCAACGCCGGTCTGATTTCCGATCTTTCGCTGCTCTATCACGAAGCTTTCTCCGACCGTCTCAACCGTCTCTCCTATTCCCCCTTCAATCAGTACTTCCTCTTGGAGGCCATGGCGAGCGCAGGCGGCTATTCGGACGCCATTGCGTCCATCCTGGATCTGTGGGGCGGTCAGATCGAATACGGCGGAACCACCTTCTTTGAAAACTTCCGACCGGGCTGGAATGACATTCTCGATACAAACGATCCGGTTCCCAACAGTCAGTGCGGCTATACCAGCCTTGCGCATCCCTGGTCGGCAGGCGTGCTGTCCTGGATGAACGAGGAGATTCTCGGAATCAAGCCGACAAGCGCAGGATTCAAAACCTTCACGGTAACGCCTCACATGGCGGGCTATACCACCCAAATTTCGGGTACCACCCCGACTCCGTACGGCGACATTACGGTATCTGTGGATCTGAATACCGGCGTAGTCACACTGATCGTTCCCGAAGGAACCACCGCATCCATCGGACTGCCCAAGGAAGGACGGACCGTAAACAGCATTACCCAAAACGGCAAGACGGTCAGCGCTTCAAGAGAGGATTCGTCGTTTGTCTACATTGACAATCTCACCGAAGGCAGTTATACCTTCAAAATCGCTTATTCCGGCAAAATCGCCACGGCAAAAGAGGAATCCTACGAATATCCCGCAACCTTTGAGGGCGAGGACCGTGAAACCGGCGGAAAGTGGGAGAGCGCATACGGTTCCGACGGTTATCTGCTGCTTGCCGCCAATAACGGCGCAGATATCCGCAGTCTGCCCGATTATGTGGCGTCGGTTACGCTGAACAAGGGCAAACGGACCGTTTCAAGCAAAGTTGCCAAGGCGGCAGAGCTGACCGCCGGTGCAGGAAGCGGAAAGCTGGGCCTCTACTATTCCAACGGAAATGTGGCCTGTGACCAGACCTTCACCGTCGATATCAAACTAAATCAAAAGCGGGAATATACCGTCATCCTCTACTTTGCCGATTGCGACGGCGGCGGCAGAGAGCAATGCGTGGAGATGTTTGACGGAAACACGCTGAATCTGATCGCACCCATTGCGGCCGTGCGTGATTTTGAGGGCGGCGTGTATCTGATCTATTCCTACAACGATTCGGTTCGCTTCCGGATCGACCACATCCGGGGAGACAATGCCGTACTCAGCGCCATCTTCTTCGGACTGGGCGGCGGCGATCCCACGCAGACCACCTCCGAAATCGTGGACGATCAGAACAGTGCGGTTCACTACACCGGAAACTGGACGCACGATCCCATGGGCAGCGCCTACAACGGCACCTTCAGCTACTCCAATATTGCGGGAAACAGCGCAACCCTTACCTTTGAAGGCAAGTATATCGCATTCCTGTCCAGCCTGGAGTCCAATCGAGGGATTGTGGAAATCCTTCTGGACGGCGTTTCTCAGGGCGAGTTCGATTTGTACTCCGCTTCCACCGCCCGCCAGCAGATCATTTTCAGTAAAAACGATCTGTCGGAAGGAAGTCATACCATCGAGATCCGGGGCACGGGCAAGAAGAATCCCTCTTCCTCAGGCGCCTATGTGGAAGTAGACGCATTTGAGATCCGATAATCAAATAAAACAACGGTACGGTGCTGTCGCAAACTGCAGTTTGCGACAGCACCGTACGAGTATTTACCGACACAGAGCCTGCGTGCGGATTTTTTTTGCGGCTATTCTCTTTCAAGACCGTTATCCCCGGGATTCATACTTCCGTATATATGCCTTTGCTTTTCCATCGGAAATCAACGGTTTATTTTTCACCGAGATAATACCTTGGCTTCC
>JBJDZJ010000052.1:0-3597 GCA_051867915.1 Eubacteriales bacterium | reverse complement strand
GAACAGCAGAATGTTGACTACTGCCGCCGAGAGAATCAGGGACCAGTTTCCGGACGAAAACAGGGATATGACCGAGAGAATCATATACAGACCCAGTGCAGACAGATAGACAATGCCTGTAGTGCGGGAGATGGTGACCAGCCAGCCCGACAGATTGCGTCTGCCGAAATAGTAGCCGAGAAGGATTCTGCGGAAGATGCCGGTCACGATGAAGGAAGCCAGGAGAGTGATGTCGAAAAGAATGCCGGGGAGCATCAGTTTATAGTTCAGGATAATCTCGTTTGAAAGATCCAGTATATCGGCAGAACTCAGGAGCGGATTGGACTGCCCGACGGATGCCAGATCCACATAATGCTGAAAGTAGGAGACCATAGTGTTGAGGATGTCCTCTTCCAGCTGTGCAAATACAGAGAGACTCAGTCCTCCGTAGTAGTTGTAGATCAGGCAGAGAACAGAGGAGACGAAGGTCAGCAGAAGAACAAGGGCGGCGAGCAGGACGGTCAGCGAACGGCTCTTCAGACGAAAGACGCAGAGAGCGATGACCAGTGCGCAGATGGCATATCCCATTGCTGTCAGGGCAATAGGGGCGAATTCCTTGAAAAGAATCAAACGGGTTCCTACGGCAATCAGAGCGGACAGTGCGGCACATCCCACTGCATAGCCGATCATTCTGCCGACGGTCGGGCGTCGGATGGACAGAAGTGCTACCGATGTCATTACAGCGGCGATCATATCGAACAGGATAACATCGCCGAGCATTCCCGAAATTGCACCGGTGATGACGGACATGGCGAAGAACAGCCGTGCGGTCCCAACGGATGGCATTTTGGGCAGATTGGGTTCTTGATACATAAACAACCTTCTTTTCAAAATAAGACTCTTGCATGAGCGCATGTGAGAGCGCATACGAGCCTGATCCATTATAGCACAAATTTTTTGGATTGTAAAGCAATTTCTGAAAAATCTATTGACGAATTCACAAAAAAAGTATATAATATAAAAGGATCGGCAGTGTGTATACACATGCGGAAAGCCGCATTCGGAATACATACGGCTCTATTAAGAAGAAAGCGGAGATTAGACATGAATCTTTTCCATGAAATCAAGCCCACCGAAATGACTGCCAATGCCTTTGAGGAGATCGGA
Organism: Eubacteriales bacterium; assembly: GCA_051867915.1. Classification (GTDB taxonomy): domain Bacteria; phylum Bacillota; class Clostridia; order Oscillospirales; family CAG-272; genus CAKSQF01. Next base: position 2,451 of record JBJDZJ010000052.1, on the reverse strand, counting down.
AGCCGATGGCTGATGATCGGATGCCGGGACAGCGCACAGAACAGGATCAATCTGATGACGGCAAGCTGGGGAGCTGTCGGCGTTCTGTGGGGAAAGCCGGTCTGCATTCTGTTCGTTCGGAAATCCCGCCATACCCATAAGCTGATCGGGGAAGGCAGAAAGATCGGCGTGTCGATCTTCGGAGAGGAGTACCGGGAACAGTTGAAGCTTTGCGGAAAACTCAGCGGAAGGGATACCGATAAGGTTTCGCTCTGCGGGTTTACACCGCTGTTTGAGGACGAGGGTGCCGTTTGCTTTGAGCAGGCGGAAAGGGTTCTTTGCCTGAAAAAGCTGTATGAGGACGAGATCCGTCCCGAAGCCTTTGTTGACCCGTCCCTTGTGGATAAATGGTATTCCGATCGGGATTTCCATACCATGTATGTCTGCGAGATCGAGAAGATTCTTGAAAAGAATCCCGAATGAAAAAAATCAGAAGAACGGATAGCGGATATGAAAAAATATCTTGAAGCCGGAATTGTCCGGAATGTACACGGAGTCAAGGGCGATCTGACCGTCGAATGTCTCTGCGACAGCAAGGAAATCTTTGCGTCGCTGAAAAAGCTGTATCTTCCCATGGGGAAGGATTGGCGGGAACTTCGCTGTTCAAGAAATCAGCCCTTCGGCGGGAATATGATGCTTGTGCATCTTGAGGGATACGAGTCCCGGGAGACGGCTGTGACGCTGAAAAATCAGTCCTTGTATGCCGCAAGGGAGGATCTGCCCGCTCCCGGGGAAGGGTGCTATTTCATCGCCGATCTCATCGGACTGCCCGTGATTGATGTCTCGGACGGCAGAGAATACGGCAAAATCCGGGATGTTTTGAACTACGGAGCGTCCGATCTGTACGAGGTGGAGGATGCTTCGGGAAAGACAAGCCTTATTCCGGCGGTTCCCGAATTCATCAAGGAAGTTGATCCGGAAAAAGGAATCCTGATCGCTCCGATTGAGGGGATGTTTTCATGATTTTTGATGTAATGACGCTGTTCCCCGAGCTGATTGACCGGATCACCTCCGAAAGCATCATCGGCAGGGCCAGACAGGCGGGAATCCTGACGGTCCGTACCCATAATATTCGGGACTATTCCACGGACAAGCACCGCAGAGTGGACGATACCCCTTATGGCGGCGGAATGGGCATGCTGATGGCGGCTCCCCCGGTGTATGACTGCTTCATGGCGGTTCGCCGGAATCAGACGGGCAGTTCACGGTGCATCTATATGTCCCCGAAAGGACAGGTGCTGACTCAGAAGAAGGCCTCCGAACTTCTGGCATATGACAATCTGACGATTCTGTGCGGTCACTATGAAGGGATTGACCGACGGGTTATTGATGAGATTGTCGATGAGGAAATATCGGTGGGCGATTACATCCTGACGGGCGGGGAACTGCCTGCCTGCATCCTGATTGATGCGGTGTCCCGATTGATTGACGGCGTACTCGCCGACCCCGAATGCTACGAAAAGGAAAGCATTGCCTCCGGGGAACTGGAATTTCCCCAGTATACCCGCCCTTATGACTATCACGGTATGAAGGTGCCGGAGGTGCTTCTGTCCGGGAATCATGCCGAAATTCTGGCATGGAGACGGCGGGAGGCCCTTCGCATGACCCAAAAATGCCGACCGGATCTGTTGTGATAAAAATCCCTGAAGAGAGGAGGAGATACCCTTGAAACAAAAGGAAAAGCCGTCTGCCCAATCGGAGAAAGCAGCCGAAGGAAAAACCTATACCCTCTGGTCAAGATTGGGCGCTGCCATTCATGACGGTTTTCGGAAGCTCTACCGATCCAGCCTGATCGGCGGCTATCTGATCTCCTACGATCGCTTTGAGGATGCTGCGAGATATTCCCGTCTGGGAACTGCCCCGAAGAAAATGGTCAAACGGCAGAGAAAGAAACGGTACAGCCCCAAAAAAGAGGTCGGAACCGAGAAAATAGACCGTCATCTCTCAATTTATAATGCCTCCACTCTCCGTCAGCCGGCAAGCAAGCATTTTCGGCGGGTTCTGTCTGAAAACCGGTTGATCGGCAGTCTGATCGACTTTCTCAGGGATATCCCCTATGCGCCGGTATCTGCTCTGGGTACCCTGATGTTTTCACTGGGTGTTTCCACGGCGCTTATGCAGATTGTGAGGATCTTCATGGGAGCGGAGATCGCCCCTTTGGTAGGAGCCCTGTTTTCGGGCTTTGCTCTGCTGATTGCCTCTGCTCCGATGATAAGCAAAAACAGCGTATCTGTTCGTCGCTATATTCTGACCAGTCGGTTCGGAAACGGCGTTCTGGCGCCTTTTCTCGGACTTTCTGAGAAGGATCTCGAGAATGAGGATCGGCTGGCACAGCCCATCCGGATGTGTCTGGTCGGCGGCGTTATTGGAATCATTTGCGGCATTTTCACCCTGTATTTTTCCCTGAGTTCG
>JBJDZJ010000051.1:0-18906 GCA_051867915.1 Eubacteriales bacterium | reverse complement strand
AACGGCTTTGGACAATTTTACCTCTGTTGTGAAGGTAATTAGACTTTTTCGACAGCCTCAAGGGGGCTTTTCCCGAAAAGCCCCTTGGCTATGTGGCTCCTGCTTACTTCATATGCACGCCGCCGCCGGCACGGATAGCCCCGCTGACATCGCCGCAGTCCACCGAAGAACCGGCATTGATGTTGCCGTTCACATCCCCGCATTTCACCGAGGATCCGGCGGAGACGCCGTTTCCGACATCCGAGCAGTTGACCGTGGAGCCTGCCGCAACACTGCCGCCCACATCGCCGCAGGTTACATGGCTTCCCGCCTTGACATTGCCACGGACATCGCCGCAGCTGAGATTTCCCCAGCAGTCTACATCCCGGATCTCGCCGTCAAGGGTCGCTTCCAGATTTCGGCAGTCGCTGTCCCCCTTTTTCAGCAGTTTCTGACCGATAAATGCCACAATCCGCACTTTTCCGTCATTTTCCCAAGGGAGAGTCCTTCCGAAGTGTCCTTTGATCTCGTCGGTGCGCCGCTCTGCTTCGTCGGCGTCGATGGCTCCCACCTTGTATGCCTCTAAAATTTCCACAAATTCCTTCGTTGCCATTCTGATTTCCTCCTCACTGTATTCCCGATCGGGAGTTTCGTCTATCCAAATGATGTTCGGCTCGCCCTCGCTGACGATTTTGCCGATTTCGCAGTCCCGGCTCATGCGGATTTCGCCGTCGCAGATCAGCCGTTCCACTACACACCTGTCGGTCAGCTCTACCGAACCGGCACGGATTTCCCTGCTGTGAAGCCTTGCGGCGACCAGATGGGTACATTCCACACGGTCGGCAAGGTTGTGGCTTTCGGAAAGTTTTCTGCCGAAGTAGAGGCGTCCCAGCCTCAGGAACTTTCCGATGTTTCCGTTGATGCGGATGTTTTGATTCCCGCTTTCGTCCCACAGAATCCTGATTTCGTCCCCCACAAGGGAGTCCACAGAGCAGATGCCCGAAATATCTACCTGATCGCCGCCTACTTCTTTGGTGGACACCAGCATCCCATCACAGATCAGCTTGCAGGTGACCAGATTGCCCCGGCGGATCTTCAGCATTCCGTCTATGCGGACTTCATCGCATCGGGCGTGATTCATCAGCCGAGCCGCCCCTTCGACGGACATCTTTCCGATTTTGATGGGCTTTTTGCTTTTGTAGGTGCCTTCGATGCACAGTTCATCCGCCTCAAGCGTTCCCTTGGATTTGCCCATGCCTTCGATGTTGATCTTTTCGGCTTTGATTTTGCCCTTGAGCTTGCCCATGCCTTCGATGCAGATGGAGGAATACTCGCCGGCGTGAACCGACCCGATGCCGGCTATGGTCTCTTTTCTCATGATGCTCCCCTCCTTTTTATGATAAACGGTCGTCGTCGGTGTAGCTGATTTTGCCGATGCAGGCTCCTTCGGCGATTTTCGAATCCCTGCCGCAGATCAGCTCCCCGATCTCGCAGTCGGCGGCAATCTCGGCATATCCGCATTCCACAAGGCGGCAGTGTACCCCTTCCAGACGGACTTCGTCGCAGGAGATCCGATCAATCCGCAGGATCTTGCCGTCTTTTCCCTCCTTGGGGTGGGAAATGCGGCATTTCAGCTTACGGAAATCGGAATCGGCGGTGAAGCTGTGGGAGACGGTCAGCTTTGCTCCGCCGATCTCATCGACGGCGCCGCCGAATCCCGTCAGAAGGAAGATGCTGTCGGCGTTGACGGCGGGCAGAACAACCTTTCCGAAGCCGTAGAACCGTTCACAGGAGATTTCCCGATCGCTTTCCAGTTCGCCGCTGACCGCATAACTGTCAAATTTGCAGTCCGCCGACAGATAAAGGGGTCTTCCGCTCTCCAGAAGATCGCCGAAGAGGGTTCCGGACGCCGTGCTTTGTTCTCCGGAAGAGTCAACCTGCACATGAACGGAAGGGAAGGAAAAGATCAGATGACGGCAGTGCAGACTTTCGGCGGACAGACTTCCCACCAGTTCCAGCGTGTCTCCGGTGCAGATACCCTTCATGTTTGCCGCACCGGCAATTTTGCCCTCGACGATTTCCGCCGAGTCGCAGTCCACCGCCCCTGCCGCCGCCAGCGATTCGACCCTGAATCGGGTCAGCTCTGCCGCTCCGGCAACCCGAATCTTGCGGGCAGAACCGTTTCTTGCTTCCAATGCTCCTGCGGCGGTGATGTTGTGAAAGTCCCCTTCAATATCCCCGCTGCCGAGGATCAGCTTGTTATTTGCCATTGTCCTTATCCTCCTTTGATCCCGTTACCGGGGTGTCGATTTCGATACCGCTTTTGAATCTAACGGTTGTTCCGCCGATCTGAAGCGAAAACCCGTCGTCTTCCCTGCATCTATGCTCCCTTTGTTCTGCTCGGTCGACGGGTTCTTCCTCCATGCCGTTTTTGGCGGCTTTTTCCTCAGGGGTGAAGTGGAAAAAGGGCTTTCCCTGATATTTCAGACGAAGTTTTGTGGACAGACCCTCCAGATCCACCGTGTCCAGCTCTTCCATGCGCCCGTCGGGAATCCACCGGCCTTTCCCCGTCAGAATGCAGGTATAATAGCCTCCGAAAAGACGGAAGAGCGTCAGTGAACATCCTTCGCTGTGGAGGCTTCCGAGATTCTCCCGTATTCCCCTGCACAGTCCCTCGGCGTCGGCGGCAGTCAGCCCGAAGTCTTCCTTCCATCGGGAAAGACAGACCAGAAAAAGCAGTTCGGGAAAGCCCAGATGATCTTTTCCGAGAACTGTGTTGAAGATCGGAACGAGAGAGGTATCCACCTCTTCAACGCAAGACATCTCCTCGGCGGTGAACAGACGCCCCGACAGCTCGGGAGAGAGAAGCGCGGCAAGCTCTTCCAGGGAGTAGCGGTCCTTCAGTTCATTGATGGCCTGTACCCGATTGAGAATCTTTTCACGGGGAAAGAAGGTTTCCTGCCCCGTAAAGGAGGGCTGTTTTATAAACCATTCTTCGGGGATCAGACCCTCCCGTTTCCATCGGTAAAGCTGTCCGTAGGAGATGCCTGTGATCTTCAGCAACTCCTTTTTGGAAATCAGCATGGCGATTTTCATCCTTTCCTTCAATGTAACAATGTTTTGTTACGGTCATTATAGCATAACATTGTTACGCTGTCAAGGGGTTTGCGGAAAAAAGATGAAATTTTTTTCAAGGCAGGGATGGGACGGTCGGGCGGGACTGAGGCGGGTGATCCTGCTGTATACGGTGCAAAAACCACGGTTCCGGGAATTTCCGAAACCGTGGTTTTGTCAATATGCAGTTTTTACAGTGGATTTTTACGATTCGTAGGTGCCTTTGATCATCTTTTCCAGTGCTTCGTAGTTCTTCTTGAAGTCGACCGACAGCACCGACATTCCCCGGATGGTGGCGTACTTCCACGAGCCGCTGATGGGCAGGGAATAGGACTTGATGTCGTAGTTGAAATAGGAGGTGATCTTGGTCAGCATGGACAACAGCTCATCCTTGGTCAGATTGGTGGTGACTTCGGGAAGGAATTTGTTGAGCAGATTGTTGATTTCGGTCAGCGACATTGTTCGTAGCTTGTCCGAGACCAGCGTCAGCAGTTCTCTCTGTCTTGCCGTCCGGGCAAAATCTCCGCCGAGCCCGTTTCTGGGCAGATAACGGCATCGGCAGAATTTCAGCGCAGCGGCGCCGTCCAGATGGACCAGACCCGGCGATGCTTTTCCTTCCAGACCCACAAATTTGATTTCTTCGGCGCTCAGCCGGACATCCACGCCGCCCAGAATGTTTATGACCTTTTCAAATCCGGTGAAGTTAATCCGGACATATTTGTCAATGTGAATCTTGAAGTTTTCCTCGATGGTCTGAGCCAGCAGGGAGACTCCGCCGTAGGCGTAGGCGGCGTTGATGCGGTTGTAGGTGTCCACTACGGGAATGTGCAGATATATGTCCCGCATCAGGGAGGTCATGACGATCTGTCCGGTTTCCTCATTGATGCTCAGCAGAATCATGGAGTCCGATCTGCCCCGCTCGTTGGCGGTGCGGCCGTCGGTTCCGATCAGGAGAATGTTTTTGACCTTGTCGGAAAACTGCATCACATAGCCGCTGTCTTCGGTGGGAGGACCTTCAATGGTGATCGGCGTGTCGGTTACCGGCGGCACCTGGGTGGACGGCGTGTCGCCTGTGGACGGTGTGCCGCCTGTGGACGGTGCATCGCCTGTGGAGGGATTGTCGCCCGGCTGTGATGTGACGGGGGGATTGTATATGTCGTTCGGATCGTCGGTTTCATCCGGAATTTCCCAGATGATTTCTTCCTTGGAGTAATAGGGACTGTCTGTGTCGAAGGGATCCACAACATTGAAGAGATTGTAGTAGTGGGAGAACAGAGCATAGACGGCGATGCCTGCCGTCAGCAGAATCAGGATCAGAACGCCGAGGACAATCAGGGAAATGCGAAGGGCGATTTGAGACTTGGTGACAGGAGTTTTCTTTTTCTTATGCTTTTCCTTTTTCGTCGGCTCTTCGGGAGACGGATTTACGGTATTGTCGTTCATTTTCGTATTCCTTTCTTGTAAATTTGCAGATATTAACTGATTCGGATGAGGACGGAAAAATCCTTCCGAAAATCGGAAAAAACTTTTTTGATGAATCGGGATTCCTGCCGGAACATGCCCGAAGGGATAACAAAAACAGTATAGCAGATAAATATGAATAAATCTACAACTGTGAAAAAAACGAATGATTCAAAGAAAGTTTTTTGCATAAAAAAACCGACGAAAGGGGTCCGAGGGGACGATTTGGCAGCATTCTGTCCGGGAATGTGTTCGGAAAGCATATTTTATCAGATTTTTCTTGACAAGACTGCCGATCTGTGGTATAATGAGTCAATGCCGACGGTTAAAATCGGTTTTGTTCCGGCGGTACGGAAAGGAAAGGTTCATTCATGCAGGTCTTTTTTGACTGTCTTCTGGATGCGTTTCTGGACGCACTCAGAGTTTTGCCCATTCTGTTGATCGTCTATCTTCTGATCGAATGGGTGGAGTATAAAAATTATGCAAAGGCGGGAAGGTCGCTGCTTCTTCAGGGCAAGCTGTCCCCGCTGTTCGGCGCATTGCTGGGATCGGTTCCCCAGTGCGGCTTCTCGGTGGCATCCACCGAGCTGTTTGTCAAGGGTACGCTGTCGGCGGGCGCACTGGCGGCGGTCTATATCGCCACCTCCGACGAGGCGATCCCCATTCTGCTGTCCCATCCCGACCGCTATGCGGATCTTGCCCTTCTGGTGGGCATCAAGATCGTTCTCGCTCTTATCGTGGGCTATCCCGTTCTGCTTCTCTGGAAGCGGAAAGCACCTGCCGCCGAATCTGCCCATACGGGCGAACAGGGCGGACAGGCAGATCACGAAGATCATGACGGCCACGAAGAAGAGCATCACGGTCCCATCGGCTGCTGTCATCATGACATCGAGGGCGGCGGGCATTTTGAGTGGAAGCATCCACTGATTCACTGCCTGAAGATCGTGCTCTATCTGTTCCTCATCAATCTGATCATGTCCCTGCTGGTGGCATGGGTGGGAGAGGACACGCTGGTGGATTTTCTCTCAAAGAGCTTGTGGCTCCAGCCGCTTCTGGCGGTACTGGTGGGACTGATTCCCAACTGCGCATCCAGCGTGGTGCTGACCGAGTTCTATCTGCTGAACGGTCTGTCGCTGGGGTCGGTGGTGGCGGGACTGACCGTCAATGCGGGACTTGGCTTCATGGTGCTGTATAAGGAGAACAGGAACCTTCGGGAAAACATCGCCCTGACGGCAATCGTCATTCTGGCAGGGCTTGTCGCCGGCTATGTCCTCAATGCCCTCGTCGGGTTCTGATGAAGTCGGGCGGAAGGAAGGGCAAAAAAGAAATATTGCGGGGAAACTTTTTTGGAAAAAAGTTTCCCCGCACCCTTTTAAAAAACTTATAAAAGAATAAGAAGGCGGTGCGTTGCTGTGCATAAACGGAATTGCAGGCTCCCGAAAAGGTCAGAACGGCCTAAGTCGGGAGCCTGTTTTCGTTAGCCGGAATGGTCGGCGGTTTATTCCGTTGATATCGGATTGTTTGTACAACCGCAATTCCGAACAATACCACGCTGATCCACTGGGATGTGGAAAGCCCCAGCATGAATCCGCGGATTTCGTCACCCCGCAGGAATTCCAGACCGAAGCGGATCGGCGGATAAATCAGCATATAGACATAGATCAGCCGATTTTCCCGCTTTCCGCTCCAAAACAGCTTCAGGAGAATCAGAAAAATCACCAGATTGCATCCTGCCTCTGCCAGCTGGACGGGGAAGCGGCTGACGCCGTTCAATTCGGGGATGATCGTATTTCCCGTCGCCGTAAAACCGAAATCGCTTTCAATTCCGTAGCAGCAGCCGCCGAGAAAACAGCCGATCCTGCCGAATACATGAAAAAGCGGGGTACATACAGCATACAGATCCAACATCCGTGGAGCCGGAACCTCTTTGGCAAGCCGACTGTAGATCAGAATACCGAGAATTCCGCCCAAAAATCCGCCGTAGAACACCATGCCTCCGAATGCAGACAGAAGGGCGCTCCCTGCATCCCGGAGAGTCAGAGCGTCCGACTGCCCGAAGAAAGCAATCAAGTCGCTCAGATGGGTGAATCCGTACAGAAGGTGTCCGCCGATGAACAGTCCCCCTGCCGCCGCCAAAAATGTCAGGATCACATCTTCCCACTGAACCCGGTATTTTTTTCCGATTCCGGCGGCAACGAAGCAGCTGACCATCATTCCGATCATGGACAAAAGGGCATAGGCCCCGACGGTTCGGTTAAAAATTGTGAAATAAGGAAACATTTCTCCGTTTATAGGGCATTTTGCCCGGCACGAATTTTGTTTTTCGATCGTTATTTCCCCTGAGGACAGGGAAAAAAATATAGACAATTGGAGACTGTCGCAATAGCCATTGCGTCAGTCCCGGGTCTGATGATTGCAGAACAAGAAAAAGCGACAGAATGCTCGCCACTCCTGTCGAAACAGTCTCATTTGGGGCACCGCATATTCATGCGGTGCCCATGTATCTCTTATAACGAGGTCGAGGCAAGCTCCGAAAGACCTGCGCCTACACACGCCAAGCAGACCGTGCAGGACAGGAATCCGATTCCTGCAAGTACCGTTCCGATGACAGCAAGCACCAGGCCCGCTGTTCCGATGCCGGTCGGAGCGCCGGCACTTTTCAGCTGTTTTCTGCCTTTAACCGCCAGAATCAAACCGATGATTCCGGTAATAAGTCCCAAAATATTGATCCATGCAAACCAGGCGATTACGCAGGAAATAATTCCGAGTACCATTCCCGCAATAGCCATTCCTTTTCCGGGAGCAGGCTGTGTATTTGAATTCCGGATGGGCTGCTGATCTTCGTTAAACCCTTGATTGTTGTTCATTTCTTGACATCTCCTCTTTGTTTGACATACCATGGCGTGCGCACTGCTCATGTTACGGGTATTATAGCATATAATTTTCATCTTGTTAAGTATAAATATCAAAATGATAATGAAATATCTAAAAGATTTTTGTATACTATATCGGGAGGTGGTAAAATGATAGCCGACAGAATCAGGGAACTGCGGGATCGGAAGGGCATTACGCAGTCCGATTTGGCCAAACAGCTTGGCATCACCCGATCCGGCGTGAATGCGTGGGAAATGGGTATATCGGTTCCTTCCACTCAATATGTAGTGGAGCTGGCGAATATTTTCAAGGTTTCGACCGACTACCTTCTTGGTGTGGAATCCACCGCCAGCATCAGTGTGGAGGGGCTGACCGAAAAGGACATCCTGATCGTCCATGAACTGATCCGCCACCTTCAGGAGAAGAACACCAACCGCTATTACGAATAAACTCCGGGTTTGTCCGGTTTGGAAAATTTTCGGCAACACAAAAAGCAGAGCATACGCTCTGCTTTTTGTATTCATGGGTTATGTTATTCGGCTTTCTCAAATGCGTCCTTGCCAAGTCCGCAGATGGGGCACTCGAAATCCTCGGGAACATCCTCCCAAGGGGTGCCGGGAGCGATTCCGTGCTCGGGATCGCCTACTTCGGGGTCATATTCATAACCGCAGGGGCAGATATACTTCATAATCGGAAATCCTTTCTTTCGTCAGTTGGTGTTATCAGAATAGGTTGTCCGAATGGATTATTTGCCGAAGTATCTCTTGAGCAGACCCTCGAATGCTTTGCCGTGTCTTGCCTCGTCGCGAGCCATCTCGTGAACGGTATCGTGAATGGCATCCAGATTCAAAGCCTTCGCACGCTTTGCAAGATCAACCTTTCCTTCGGTTGCGCCATGCTCTGCGTCTACTCTCATCTGAAGGTTCTTCTCGGTGGAATCGGTTACAACCTCACCCAGAAGCTCGGCAAACTTTGCAGCATGCTCTGCTTCCTCATAAGCTGCCTTCTCCCAGTAGAGACCGATTTCGGGATAACCCTCACGGTGAGCCACTCTTGCCATTGCAAGGTACATGCCGACCTCACTGCATTCGCCGTTGAAGTTGGCGCGCAGATCCTCCAGAATATCCTCGGGAACACCCTTTGCAACGCCGACAACATGCTCGGCTGCCCAAACCTTCTCGCCTTCCTCCTGCTTTACCATCGGCTTGCCGCAGATGGGGCATACAGTGGGAGCGGGCTGACCGTCCGGAACCTCTTCAACATAACCGCATACGGGACATACATATTTTGCCATTTCAATCACCTCATATTTTTTTTGGTACCTTCATTATACTCGTCTATCATGGCGAAATCAAGTCTAAATTGTGAATTTTTAGGACTAAGTCCTAAAAATTATTGATATTCCGGAAAAAATCGAAAATATGGACAGAAATTTCCAACAGAGTCTTGAATTGTTAAAAAATTCGGGCTATAATAGGAGTAAGAAACACATACGGAGGTATGACTATGACCAATGATACAAACGGATCCGGCATAGACAATGTATACAAGCCCAAAAAGACACCGCTGCTCATCGGTATTCTCCTGTTGGTATTGGTGGTAGTAATCATCGGACTGACAGCCTTTCTTCTGCTTCGGGACGAAGGAGACGAACCCCTGCCTACCGATAAATCCACAACTCAGAGTTCAAACAGCACACCGGTGATGACGACTCCCCAAGTGACGACGGGCGGCGACATCGGTACCACCACGCCTGCCCCCTCGGGAAGTGAAGAGACACCCTCCACGGGAGCGGTTACCACGCCTGCGGTATCCAAGCCCACCGAGCCTGTCATTACAACCACCACCCGTCGGTATGATCAGTCGGAACCCGTCACCGTCACGGTCGAAGCGGATGTCACCGACCTGTTCCGGGGCAGTCTGATTCTGATTGATGAGAATCACCGTTACAACATTTCGGCGGAGAAGCTGATCGGCAGAACCGAGATGGACAAAATCAGCAGCAACACACTGCTGTCCGAATACGGCTTTGTCAGAGTCGCCGGCAGTCCCTATTTCACCAGAAAGAGCAACACCCTGTTTCTGAACAAAGAGGCAAACACCGAATTCGTGAACATGATGAACGCCTTTGCCGCAGATACGGGCAACACCGATGTTCAGCTCCGCAACGCCTACTATTACGACAAGAATGAGCAGGTCAGCTACAACTGCACCGGTCTGTATGTGGATCTGGAGATTCACAAGGAGGACGGACTGTATCCTCTGAATTACGAGACCCTTCGTTCGGACTATTACGACTGGTTCATCGACAATTGCTACCGTTTCGGATTCATCCATCTGTGGGAGATCAAATCCACCACCGGGCAGGATCTGTATTCCTCCTTCCGCTATGTGGGCATTCCCCACGCCACCTATATGCACGACAACAATATAGAGGATCTGGAGGACTATCTGGAGATTCTGAAGAGCCACACCATTGAGAGGGTGCTGACCATCTCCGACAGGGATGATGTGGCATGGCAGGTCTACTATGTTCCCGCAACTGCCGGCAGTACCGAAATCACCATGACGGCCACTCCCGGTTCCTATACCGTTTCGGGCAACAACACCGACGGCTATATTGTCACCATCAACACGGCTTATTTTAAGAGGTAAGAAAATTCCGGGGAGAACTTTTTTGAAAAAAAGTTCTCCCCGGACCCCTTTTAAAAAACTTTATGAAAGAATAAGAAAAAATCGGACGATCCAACAATAAGGCATACATCGGGACTGTAAAGAAAGTATACGGTGCTGACATTTCGCACAAAAGTTTTCGCCCGCCTTTTTCAAAAGGCGGTGGGGTCGAGGGCGCATAGCCCTCGTCGCCGCTCGCAAGCGGCGAAATGTCCTACGGCGTTTTCTTTTTGTTAGCTTTTTCTTTTGCGCCGACTTCGGTCAAAAGAAAAAGCGGCTGGCAATTTGTGCATTTTGTCAGTTTGTGATGAAATTTGAGTAACTTTGTTTACAACCCCGGACCCCTTTTAAAAAACTTTATGAAAGAATAAGAAAAAATCGGACGATCCGAAATAAGGCAGAATTCATCGCCCCGAAGAGGTTTATCTCTTCGGGGCGTTACATGTCGGTCGGCAGGTCTTCCTCTCAGGATGACGCCAGAGCGTCAAAGACTTCTTTGTCAAAGCCGTCTATACGGTAGCAGGTTGCATCGTCAGAATCGGCATCCACCGTGAGACATCCTGCCTGACTGTTCAGGATGAAGTTCTTCCCGTCGGGGAAACGGACAAACCATACATTGCCGCTCATATTGATACCGGCGGTCCGTTCCCTTTCTTCTTCCCTGCTGATTTCCACATACCGGCATTTTTGCATCATGTCCATAAAAGTGTCAATTTCGTCCACCGACAATACGGATTCAATGCTGAAAGAGGAAAGCGGGTCGGTACACGAAATCCATTCGGGACTTTCCTTTGGCAGAAGCCGATCGACAATCGGTGCTTCTGCGGAGGTATCGGTCATGCCCTCCGGAGTCTTTGTGCTTTGGCATCCCGTAAGGGTCAAAGCCGCCAAAAGAAGGACGGCGGCAAGGACGGTCCGTTGCTTCAGAGTTTTCATATTTGCGGTTCTCCTTTCTTTCGATCATGCCAGACTACAATTATAGTATAGCGTATCTTGTCCGGTTTGTCAAGCCCATATCGGATTTTTTCGGGAATATTTCAAAAAAAATCCGACTTTTTTTCGCGCTCCTCTTGACAAAGCGCGGAATCTGTGCTAAAATGGGGCAAATATCACAGAATTGACGGACAAAGCCATGAGACAGTATTTTGCAGTCGCATATTCCTACTATTATTTCTATTTTACGAAATAATAGCGATTTGTGCTGCACTTTTTTGTGAATTGTCCGTCTGGAATCTGACAGATGAACCCGCAGCACCGGCTGCGGGTTTTTTATTGGAAAGAAGGGTTTTACTATGACCATCGGAATTGTAGGGCTGGGACTGATCGGAGGATCGCTGGCAAAAGCATATAAAGAGGCAGGACACACGGTCTATGCCTGCAACCGCACTCATTCCACCCTGGAGGTCGCCATTGCCGCCGGCGTGGTGGACGATGAGCTGACCCCTGCGGCAATGGGGAAGTGCGAATTCATCCATCTGACCCTCTATCCCGATGCCTGCATCGCATGGCTTGAGGAAAACGCCTCCCACATTGCCAAAACCGCCGTCGTGCTGGACGACTGCGGCACCAAGCGCAAGATCTGCGCCGCCTGCTTTGAGATCGCCCATCGGTACGGCTTCACCTTTGTGGGCGGACATCCCATGGCGGGAACTCATTTTTCGGGCTTCCGTTACAGCAGAGCCACCATGTTCAGCGGCGCATCCATGATTCTGGTTCCCGAAAATCAGACCGATTTTCTGCTGATCGAGCGGGTTACCGCCTCGCTGGAGCCCCTTCATCTGAAAAAGGTGGTCACCACCGACCCGGAAAATCACGACCGCATGATCGCCTACACCTCCCAGCTTGCCCATGTGGTGTCCTCCGCCTATATCAAATCGCCCTCCGCCCAGCGGCACAAGGGGTACAGCGCCGGATCCTTCCGGGATCTGACCCGTGTAGCATGGCTCAACGAAAAGATGTGGACCGAGCTGTTTCTGGAAAACGGCGATTTTCTGGCGGACGAAATTGATCTGATTGTGAAGAATCTTTCCGAATATTCCACAGCCATCCGAGAAAAGGATGCCGGGTATCTGGAAGAACTCCTTCGGGACGGTCGGATTGCCAAGGAGCAATCCGAGGCATAAACGAAAGAACATCGGATGATGCTTTCATGTCGGGTGCTTGCATCCGCAATAGCAGGGCGGAATGCCGGGGCTTCGGATATTTCATATAAAGAAAGGTCGAACTTATGCGTAAAGTAACTGTTCATGCATCCAAAAACTATGATATTCTCATTGAAAAGGGGCTGTTTTCCCGTGTCGGCGAGTGGATTGCCCCTTTTGCGGAGCATTCCCGCATCGCCATCCTGACCGATGACACGGTGGACGCTCTTTACGGCGAAAAACTGCTTGCCGATCTGACAAATGCAGGATATTCTGCCGTCAAATTCTCGATTCCCCACGGGGAAACCTCCAAATCCCCCGAAAAACTCTTCGAATTTCTGAATTTTCTCGCCGAAAACCACCTGACCCGCTCCGATCTTCTGATTGCCTTGGGCGGCGGTGTGGTGGGCGATCTCTGCGGCTTTGCGGCATCGGTCTATCTGCGGGGCGTCCGCTTTATCCAGATCCCCACCACCCTGCTTGCCGCCGTGGATTCGTCGGTGGGCGGCAAGACCGCCGTGGACATCCCCGCCGGGAAGAACCTGGTAGGCACCTTCTGGCAGCCCGATCTGGTGGTCTGCGATCCCGATCTGCTGAAATCCCTGCCCCATCCCATCTTTCGGGACGGATGCGCAGAGGTAATCAAATACGGTGTCATTCTGGACAGAGCCTTTTATGAGCGGCTGAGATCGCCCGTCTGGGAGGATCCGGATGCCGTGATCGAACGCTGTGTACAGATCAAACGGGATGTGGTAGAGCAGGACGAGCGGGACAGTGGACTCCGTGGACTTCTGAACTACGGTCACACCTTCGGACACGGAATCGAAAAGTACTCGAACTTTACCGTTTCCCACGGCTCTGCCGTTGCCGTCGGCATGGTGCTGGCGGCAAAGGCGGCGGTCCATCTAGGCATGACCGATCCTCAGACGGCAAAGGACATAGAATCGGTGGTCCGCTCCTACGGCTTTGACACCGACTGCCCCTACACCGCCGATCAGCTGTATGATGCCGCCCTGTCCGACAAAAAACGCAGTGGCGAAACCATTACGCTGGTCCTGCCCAAAGAAATCGGGGCGTGCGTTCTGCACAAGATCCCCTGTACCGAGCTTCTGCCCATCTTACGGGCGATTCTGTAATCCCGATTCGGGTTATTTTTCCGAAATTCCCTGTCAAGGAGGCTGTTATGACTCTGACCCTAACTCCTTCGGTTCTGTCGGGCAGTGTTCCGGCACCCGTGTCCAAATCCGCCGCCCATCGGCTGCTGATCTGCGCCGCTTTGTCGGATGCCCCCACCGAAATCCTCTGTGAAGGGACCAATGCCGACATCGACGCCACCCTGTCCTGCCTTGCGGCTCTGGGCGCAGGGATTACCCGTGACGGCGGACGGATTTCCGTCACGCCTGTATCCGTCGACGCTCCTGCCAAAAGGGGAATTCTGGACTGCGGCGAATCGGGATCCACCGAACGCTTTCTTCTGCCTGTCGCCTGCGCACTGGGCGCAGACGCCACCCTGATCGGGCAGGGAAGACTGCCCGAGCGGCCCCTGTCCCCCCTTTATGAGGTTCTGACAGAACACGGAGCCAAGCTGTCCGAAAACGGCAGACTTCCCCTGTTTGCAGGGGGAAAGCTGACCCCCGGGAACTACGAAATCGACGGAGGCGTGTCCTCCCAGTTCATCAGCGGCCTGCTCTTTGCCCTTCCCCTGCTTCACGGGGAGTCCACTCTGACCGTTACCGGCAAAATCGAATCGGCTCACTACATTGAAATGACCGTCTCTGCCCTTCGGACCTTCGGGGTCGATGTGCAGAGATCGGGCAATGTCTACCGCATCCCCGCCGGATCGGGCTATCATTCCCCCGGGATCTGCGCCGTCGAAGGCGACTGGTCCTCTGCCGCCTTCCTGCTTGCCGCAGGAGCGGTAGGAAAAGCCCCCGTCACCTGTACGGGACTGAACCCCGACAGCTTGCAGGGAGATAAAGAAGTTTTCGACATCCTAGCCAAATTCGGAGCGGACTGCCGACGGGAGGGGAACCGTTTCACCGTTGCTCCCGGAAAACTGCGGGGTATCACGGTGGACGGCCGTCACATTCCCGACCTGATTCCCGTTTTGTCGGTGGTTGCCGCCTATGCCGAGGGGGACACGGTGTTTGAGAACATCGCCCGTCTGCGGATCAAGGAAAGCGATCGGGTTCGGACGGTTCAGGAACTGCTCTTGGCCATGGGCATCGCTTCCGGGTCGGACGAGAACCGGCTGACCGTCCACGGGGGCCGTCCCGTCGGCGGGCGGGTAGATTCCCACAACGACCATCGGATCGCCATGTCCGCCGCCGTTGCCGCCTCTGCGGCAGTGGGGGAGTCGGTTCTGATCGGTGCCGAAGCGGTGCGAAAGTCCTATCCTCGCTTTTTCGAGGATTATACCGCCCTTGGCGGGAAGGCGAATCCGGTTCGGTGACCGATTCTGCCCGCAAAAATGCTGTTTTTACCCACAGATTTCAAATAAATTCCGAAAGGGGTTCCCATCATGTCATCTATGTTCGGAAATAAAATCCGCATATCGGTTTTCGGCCAGTCCCACAGCGAGGGAATCGGCGTGGTTGTTGACGGACTTCCCGCCGGGGAGACCGTGGATCTCGACCGCCTTGCCGCCTTCCTTGCCCGCCGTGCGCCGGGTCAGGGGGCATACGCCACCGCCCGCAAGGAGGCCGACACCCCCGAAATTCTCTGCGGTCTGGTGGATTCCCGCACCTGCGGCGCCCCCCTTGCCGCCATCATTCGCAACACCAATACCCGTTCCTCCGATTATGATAAGCTGAAGGACATTCCCCGCCCATCCCATGCCGATTATGCCGCAAATCTGCGGTACGGCGGCTTTCAGGATGTCCGGGGCGGCGGTCACTTCTCGGGCAGACTGACCGCTCCCCTCTGCGTGGCAGGCGGTATCTGCAAGCAGATTCTGGAGCGAAAGGGGATTTTCGTCGGCGCCCACATCTATTCTGTCGGATCGGTATCCGATACCCCCTACAATCCCATGACCCTGACCCCTGCCGACCTTGCGGCATCGGACAAACCCTTTCCCGTCCTTGACCCTGCGGCAGGGGAGCAGATGCAGACCCTGATCGCCGAGTGCAAGAAGGCGGGGGACAGCATCGGCGGCATTGTGGAATGCGGCGTGGTCGGCTTTCCCGCCGGCATCGGCGACCCCATGTTTGACGGCATCGAGAACCGTCTAGCCGCCGCCCTCTTCGGCATTCCCGCCGTCAAAGGGCTGGAGTTCGGCGAAGGCTTTGCCGCATCAAGAATGAGGGGCTCGGAGAACAACGACCCTTATCGGATCGTGGACGGCAAAGTAGTCACCGCCACCAATCACGCCGGCGGCATCACCGGGGGCATCTCCACCGGAATGCCCATCCTTTTCCGTGCCGCCGTCAAGCCCACCCCCTCCATTGCGGCAGTGCAGGACAGCGTGTCCCTGTCCGCCATGGAGAACACCTCCCTTCAGATCGTCGGGCGGCACGATCCCTGCATCGTCCCCAGAGCCGTTCCCGTCTTCGAGGCGGTCACGGCGACCGTTCTGCTGGATCTGCTGATGGGCTGATCCCCGCGAAATCCCGAAATCTCACCCGAAAGGAAGAAATTTTCATGAATGCAAAGCCAAATGATACGGGCGCAAACGAACTGTCCTCCCTGCGGGAGGAGATCAATCAGATTGACGACGAGATCTGCCGTCTGTTCGTCAAACGGATGGAGGCCTCTCTGGGCATTGCCCGCTACAAGAAGGAAAACGGACTTCCGGTTCTGGATCCGGTCAGAGAGCGTCAGGTGCTGAAAAAGGTGTCCGAGCGGGTGGGCGAGGAGTACGAGTCCTATGCACGGATTCTCTACCAGTGCATGATGGATCTGTCCCGCACCTATCAGCACGGCTTTATGGGCAGTGAGAGCCGGTTCGGCGAGAAGCTGAGCCGTCTGCTGGAATCCACCCCCAAACTGTTTCCCAAACGGGCGACGGTTGCCTGCCAGGGCTGCGAGGGCGCCTATTCCCAGATTGCCGCCGAAAAGCTGTTTGCCGCTCCCGATATCAAATACCGCAAAACCTTTGAGGAGGTCTTTCTGTCGGTGGCGGCAGGCGAGTGCGATTACGGCATCCTGCCCATCGAGAATTCCACCGCAGGCTCGGTCAACGCCATTTACGATCTTTTTGCCAAATACGGTGCCAACATCGTCCGCTCGGTCAGAGTCAAGGTGGAACACAGTTTTCTTGCCCTGCCCGGCGCCAAAATGGAGGAAATCACCGAAATTTACTCCCATCAGCAGGCCATCAGCCAGTGCTCGGAGTTTTTGAAACGCTTCCCGAATGCCAAGATCATCCCCTTTGAGAATACCGCCACGGCGGCACGGATGGTGGCAAGTTCGGACGATCTCACAAAGGCGGCGCTGTCCTCCGCTCACTGCGCCTCCCTGTACGGGCTGACCCCTCTGGCCTCCGGCGTGCAGAACAGCGACGGCAATTTCACCCGTTTCATCTGCATTTCATCGGTTCCCCACATTTTCCCGGGAGCCAACCGCACCTCTGTGATGATGATTCTCCCCCACCGCCCCGGATCCCTGTTCTCGGTGATGTCGAAAATTCAGGCGGCGGGCGTCAACCTGATCAAGCTGGAGAGCCGTCCCATTCCGGGCAGTGATTTCGGCTTTATGTTCTACTTCGACATCGAGGAATCGGTTTATTCCGATGCGCTTCCCCGGCTTCTGGACGATCTGGAGGCCAGCGTGGAATATTTCAACTATCTGGGAACCTATCTGGAGCAGGTCTGATTGCCGAAACCTCCGATTTTGGACCCATCCGTCAAGAAAGGTTGTGACCTGTTATGCCAAACTGCGGACTTCTGGGGGAGCATCTTCCTCATTCCTTTTCCCCGCAGATTCATCGCCGTCTGGGCGATTATTCCTACAAACTCATCGAACTGCCCCCCGAAGCGGTGGAGGATTTCTTCCGTCGGCGGGATTTTGATGCCATCAATGTGACCGTCCCCTACAAAAAGGTCGCTTATGCCGCCTGCGAGTCGCTGTCCGACACGGCAAGGGCGATCGGAAGCGTGAACACGGTGGTCAAACGCCCGGACGGCAGTCTGTACGGCGACAACACCGATGCCTACGGATTTGAAGTTCTGCTGAAGTCGGCGAAAATCCCGGTATCCGGGAAAAACTGCATGGTGTTCGGCACCGGAGGCAGTTCGGTCACCGTCTGCCATGTGCTGAAAAAGCTGGGGGCGGCAGAGGTCAGAGTGGTCGCCCACAAGGACAACAGCAAGGACTATCTTCGCCCCTATTTTGCCGACACCCATGTGATTGTCAACACCACCCCTGTGGGAATGTACCCCAAAAACGGCGTCACCCCCGTGGATCTGTCCGATTTTACCGCCCTTTGCGGAGTCGCCGATCTGATCTACAATCCCGCCCGAACCAAGCTGATTCTGGATGCCGAGGCTATGGGAATCCCTTGTGTATCGGGGCTTCGGATGCTGGTCGCTCAGGGAGTCCGTGCCTACGAAGTCTTCTTTGACACCAAGGCAAGGGAAGGCATCATTGAGGAGATCCTCGGCGAGCTGGAGGAAGAAGTTCGGAATATCGTGCTGGTGGGAATGCCGGGCTGCGGTAAATCCACCGTGGGGCGCATTCTTGCCGAAAAAACCGGCAGAGAACTGATTGATCTGGACCTGTGGCTGACTAGACGGGAGGGCAAATCCATCCCCGACATCTTCGCCGAGGGGGGCGAGGCGCTGTTTCGCCGCATCGAGAGCGAGGTCGTGGAGGAGGTTTCCAAACTCTCCGGCAAAATCCTTGCCACCGGAGGCGGGGTGGTTACGGTTCCCCAAAACATCCCGAATCTGCGGCAGAACGGGCTGATTTTCTTCATCAACCGTCCCCTTGATCAGCTTGCCACCGACGGTCGTCCCCTGTCCAAATCGGGCAGGCTTGACGAAATGGCGGAGCGCCGTCTGCCCCTGTACAGAGGGTGTGCGGATTATGAGATTGCCTTCGAAAGTTCGGAGCAGGTTGCCTGCGAAATTCTGAAGGTGACGGAAAGTCGGAAAGAACATCCGAAAAAGGAGAACAGCATATGAAAATACTGGTTATCAACGGTCCCAATCTGAATCTTCTGGGCCTTCGGGAGCCTGCCATCTACGGAAATCGCTCCTATGCCGCCCTTCTGGAGTCGCTGAAGGGCTGGGCAGAGGAACTTGGACTTGAGATCGAGGTCTTTCAATCCAATCACGAGGGTGTGATCGTGGACAAAATCCAGGATGCCTACGGCAAATTCGACGGCATTGTCATCAATCCCGCCGCCTATACCCACACCTCGGTTGCCATTCTGGACGCCCTGAAGGCGGTCGCCATCCCTACGGTGGAGGTGCATCTGTCGGACATCAGCACCCGTGAGTCCTTCCGTCAGTTTTCCTATGTGTCGCTGGCGGCAAAAAAGACCGTCTGCGGCAAGGGATTTGACGGCTACCGTGAGGCGCTGGAGTATTTTATTGAATAATGCTTACAAGGGGGCTTTTTTGAAAAAAGCCCCCTTGAGGCTGTCGATAAAGTATAAATTTAGAATGCCGCCAGCCAAGGAATAGGGTTGGAGGTCTGGAGGAAGGGGAAAAACTTCGGCGTA
>JBJDZJ010000050.1:0-19072 GCA_051867915.1 Eubacteriales bacterium | reverse complement strand
AGCCTTTGCACGCTCAATCATCGCCTTCAGGTGGTCGATGTGGGAGTGAACGTTGCCGTCGGAGAACAGTCCGATGAAGTGCAGGGTAGTGTCGTTTACTTTTACATTTGCGGTAAGATCAAGCCAAGTTGCAGAGGCAAACATCTTGCCCGATGCGATGGAGTTTGAAACCAGCTTTGCGCCCTGTGCGAAAACCTGTCCGGCACCCAGTGCATTGTGTCCTACCTCGGAATTTCCCATGTCGTCATCGGAGGGAAGTCCCACTGCCGTTCCGTGAGCCTTGAGCTTGACCCAGGGGTAGTCTCTCATCAGTCTGTCCAGCGTGGGTGTATTTGCCAGAGCTACTGCGTTGCCGGCGTTTGCGGGAGCCAGTCCGATGCCGTCCATGACGATGGTCACCACAGGACCCTCCACACCGCCGAATTTTTCGGATTTCTTAAGCTTTGCCATTTCTTTATCCTTTCCGATCGGTATTACCGATCACTGTTTCTTTCCACTCCATTATAACCCATATTTGTGAATAAACTGTGTAGATTGGCAAAAAAATTTCGATTTTCTCACACACATCCGACAATGCGCAGGCATTCCTCCGCAGGAATGCACAGACGCACGGTACCGTCGGAATCCGCAGGTTCGGCATCCAGAAGGAGATTGCCCTCATGATCGAAACCGTGTAGGTCAATTCCACTGTATTTTTGATATCCGAGGTCCAGAATATCGTGCAGGTCTACCCATTTTTCAGACGGGTGTTCTGCCATTGGGTCGGTAAAGTCCAGCAAAATAACCGAATAGGGAGCTGCCCATAAACAACCGGAAACGGCTAGAAGACTGTTTTTCGGATCGTATCGGGGATCGGTCCAAATGAAGGTCTCCCGGAAACCGTCTCCTTTTTGGACAGAACTAAGAGGAATCTCGTGATGGGACTCCGTGGTGTCGGGATTCAGAATACCGTACCCGTACAGATCCTCCCGGTATAACAGATAGCGGGATCCGTCGGAATGGTGGAACAGATAGAAAAACTCACCTGCCGTGTCAGTATTATGCCATGTGAAGAGGGGGTGACCGTTGCAGTCGGTCAGGATGTTTCGGCTTCCGTGGACCCGGTAGCCCTCATGTTCACACTCAAAACACTCGGAAAGGACGGAAAAACCGTCGACAAGTCGGACGGTCCGGCAGGGCATCTCTCCGGAGCGGTTTTGCTCCCGATATAGCTTTTCAATGAGTATACGTCGGCGTTTTTGATAGTCAAGAGAATCATATCCGTTCATTTTTTACACCTCGTCGTGTATGATGGGCTCTTTAGATTTTGCGAAAGGTCGGGTCGTCGGTTCTGCCCAGAAGGTAGTCGATGGAGACATCAAAATAATCGGCGAACTGAATCAGGGTATGGTAGTCTGCCTCACGGATGCCGTTTTCGTAGCGGCTGATGCTGTTTTGATTCATGTTCAGATCAAGGGCGAGCTTTAACTGCGAAATATGCCGACTTTTTCGAAGAAATTTCAGTCGAAATTCATACATTTTTTCTTCACCCCCCTTGACAAAATTATACCATTATGGTATAATAAAAATATCCCAATGCGGGATATGATATTCGAATCACCATTTGAAGGGTTCTGTGTCCATTCAATAGGATTTTACCGATGAAACATCGGAAAAAAGGAGGATAAAGAAATGTTTACCAAGAGTTTATTCAAGATGGGACTTGTGAGGAAGACGGCGGCGGCACTGCTGGCATTTACCTGCTGTGTGGGATGTCTTGTGGGCTGTGACAACAGCAAGACACCGGACAAGGGCGAAGACAGCAAGCAGACCACGACACAGCAGGCGGGAACAGGCGATCCGAACGGTGGGACTGACAATCCGGACGGCGGAACAGAGGAAAAGTATTATGTTCCGTCTGTTTTATCAGTGACAGCCGGCGGCGAAACACGAGCATTCGAAGTCAAATGGAAAGATAACAGCATGGAACTTTATTTCGAAGATAAAGTGGGTGTTTCTGTTGCATTTGACGGCAATGGAAATCAGACTGAACAAATCTTTTATAATGAGGACGGCAGTGTTTACTCACGAAAAGAATTCAAATATGATGATAACGGAAATCAGACGGAATATATCAAATATGACACGGACGGAAGTGTTCTTTACCGTCTGGAATCCAAGTATGACGGAAACGGCAATGTGACGGAAATGATTGAGAATACCTCGGGCAACAGTAATGAATACCGTTATGAATACAAGTTTGACCAAAGCGGAAATATGACGGAAGTGGAACTCTCTTATTCAGACGGCTATGTTGTTTCCTATGATCGTTACGAGTACGACAGTAACGGTAACCGGATGCGTGCAGTGCATGACTTCTACTTAGGTGAAGGTGGTTCTACCAAATATTATGAGTACAAGTATGATGATAATGGCAATCTGACGGAAGAGATTGGTTATTATTCGAACGGAAGTGGTTCTGAGCGCTATGAATACAAGTATGACCAAAACGGTAACCGGATGGGTACGATCCGGTATGGAGAAGACGGAAGTGTTGTTATGGAATACATGTACAGTCAATACATCGAAGGAACAAAGGCGCAGCAACAATTTTTCAAGGATTTTGATTTTTTGAAACTTGACGCATAATCATCATATAACCGGATAATCAAGCCCCCTAACCAAAAGAAAACTCTCTTTCTTATGGTTGGGGGGTATGTGTTCTTTGATTGAGGTATTTTGAACCTTTTCGGATAACCCCCAATACTGCCGCAAATGCAATCAGCGTTGCGGCAGTTGGCTTATTGCAAAAAAATATGTATTGTTTCGTTTTTTCTCTTGACAATCCGAAATAATTCGTGTATAATAAAATAACACAATTTTATGACGAAAGAAGGACAGAATGATGAAAAAATGCGGCAAACTTTTCACACTTTTGCTGGCGGGGTGTGTTCTTTTCGGTTCGCTGATTGCTTGCGGCGGATCGGATTCACCCTCCGATGATGACAGCGGCAACAAAAAGACCACGACCCAGCAGAAAGGGGATGGCGATCCGGACGGTGGGACAGAGAAAAAGTATTATGTTCCGGTTAAGCTATCAATGACATCCGACGGTGAAACATTAACAGGCGAGCTCAAATGGCAGGAAAACAGTGTGGACGGCTATGAGGATGGTGTATTGTCTTATCACTCGGAATTTGATAACAACGGTAATCCGACGGAAGAGATTTACTATGACTCGGACGGAAGTGTTTACATGCGTTATGAATACAAGTACGACCAAAGCGGCAATATGACGGAAATGGCTCGATATGCCTCGGATGGAAGTGTTTCCTCGCGTTTGGAATATAAGTATGACCAAAGCGGCAATATGACGGAAATGATTTCCTATGACTCGGACGGAAGTGTTTCCTGGCGTTATGAATACAAGTTTGATCAAAACGGCAATCAAACG
Organism: Eubacteriales bacterium; assembly: GCA_051867915.1. GTDB lineage: Bacteria > Bacillota > Clostridia > Oscillospirales > CAG-272 > CAKSQF01. Next base: position 15,639 of record JBJDZJ010000050.1, on the reverse strand, counting down.
GAAGAGATTGAATATGATTCGGACGGAAGTGTTTTCTCGCGTTCGGAATATAAGTATGACCAAAGCGGCAATCGGACGGAAAATATTTCCTATGACTCAGACGGAAGTGTTTCCCGGCGTTATGAATACAAGTATGACCAAAACGGCAATCAGACGGAAGAGATTTGCTATGACTCAGACGGAAGCGTTTCCTGGCGTACTGAATACAAGTATGACCAAAACGGCAATCAGACGGAAGAGATTGAATATGATTCGGACGGAAGTGTATCCGGTCGTACTGAATACAAGTTTGATCAAAACGGCAATCAAACGGAAGAGATTGAATATGAATCGGACGGAAGTGTGTCCGGCCGTATGGAATACAAATATGACGACAACGGTAATATGATTGAACAAGCATATTATGATTCAGAAGGCGAATTGATGGGGAAATATACGATCGATCAATGGATCGAGGCAACAGAGGCACAGTATAAATCCTACTTAAGACAGTGAATGAAATACCCCGATACTGCCGCAAACGCAATCAGCGTTTGCGGCAGTTGGCTTATTGAAAAAAACACGGCGATATTCCGCTTTTTTCTCTTGACAATCCGAAAAAAATCGTGTATAAATAAAATGAAACCATTAATTGACGAAAGAAGGACAGAACGATGAAAAAAATCGGCAAACTATTCGCACTTCTGCTGGCGGGATGTGTTCTTTTCGGTGCGCTGACTGCATGCGGATCGGATTCACCCTCCGATGAAGACGGCGGCAACAAAAAGACCACGACTCGGAAGGATGGAGATGGGGATCCGGACGGAGGGACGGTGAAAAAATACTATGTTCCGTCTATGACAACAAATACATTCGAAGACGAAACAGTTACATACGAGCTCATATGGCAGGAAAACAGTGTGGATGGCTATAAGGATGGAGTATTGGCTTATCACCGGGAATTTGATAACAACGGCAACCGTACGGATGAGATTCATTATGATACGGACGGAAGTGCTTCCTCTCGTACCGAATGTAAGTATGACCAAAGCGGTAACATGACGGAAGAGTATCGGTATTATTACGGAGCTGTTTACTGGCAATGTGAATACAAGTACGACCAAAACGGCAATCTGACGGAACAGGTTGAATATGACTTTGGAAGTGTTTCCACCCGTACCGAATACAACTATGACCAAAGCGGCAATAAGACAGAGGCAATTGCCTATGACTCAGACGGAAGTGTTCTCGGGCGTTTGGAATATCAGTACAACCAAAGCGGAAAAATGACGGAAGAGATTTCCTATGAATCGGACGGTAGTATTTCCATTCGTTATGAATATAAGTATGACCAAAGTGGCAATATGACGGATGAAATTGCCTATAACTCAGACGGAAGTATTTCCTGGCGTTTGGAATATCAGTATGACCAAAACGGCAATCTGACGGAACAGATTGAATTTGATGCAGGCGGAAGTGTTCTCGGGCGTTTGGAATGTAAGTATGACGACAATGGCAATCCAACGGAAGATACATATTATGCTTATGATGACACAATATTGGCAAAAAATGTGATCAATCAATGGATCGAGGCAACAGAGGCACAGTATAAATACTACTCAGAGCGAATGAATTAAATACCCCGATACTGCCGCAAATGCAATCAGCGTTTGCGGCAGTTGCCTTATTGTAAATAAACATGGCGATATTCCGTTTTTTCCTCTTGACAATCCGAAAAAATTCGTGTACAATAAAATGACACAATTTCATGACGAAAGAAGGACAGAACGATGAAAAAATGCGGCAAACTTTTCACACTTTTGCTGGCGGGGTGTGTTCTTTTCGGTGCGCTGACCGCTTGCGGCGGATCGGATGATTCACCCTCCGATGAAGACAGCGGCAGCAAAAAGACAAGCAAAACCACGGTCAGCGAAAGCAATTCCGATCCCGATTCCGATACCGATCCCGACCATACCCACATCTGGAGCGAATGGGCGGTGACGAAAGAAGCAACCTGTGCCGAAGAGGGCATCTCATCCCGCAGCTGTGCGTGCGGTCAAACCGAGACACAGCCCATTGCAAAGCTTGAGCATACTGCGGGTGATTGGCAGATTACAACTCCCGCAACCCCGGAGGCTCCCGGAAAAGAAGTTCTGCTTTGCTCGGTCTGTGGCGCCGAATTGGATTCACGGGAGATCCTCATGGATCTGGAAGGGTTCTATCATGCCGATTCTGCCGGCTATTACCGGGGATTCGTTTCTATCGGAATGAAGACAGATAAGGTGATTTTCAACACCAACAAAGAGGTTGTCTACACCTTTGCCACTGATGAGAATCCCGAGGTCTACGGCGGCGGATACTTCCTCTCGAAGCAGGGAGACACAGAATATCTGAAGAAGGCAGACGGCACCGTGATCTGCTCTACCGAATCGCTTGGAATTTCCGGATTCGGTCTGAACGGAAACTATACCGCCAATATATCCTTCCTGACCGACGGCTACATCCTTGCCTATAAAGTCAACGAGACCTATGCGGGCGTAACCTATGAGATCGGTATTCTGGGTGTGGACGGCAAATGGATCGTTCCGCTGTCCGCCGATCATCCCATCCTTTCCTCCGGTATGAATTGCTCCGCATCCGCCTTTCAGGAGAAACTGCGGTATATGGGAGAAGGCATTCTGCTGGTACCCGTTCAGATAAACGGGTACTCTTATGATTATGTGCTTTACAGCATCGGGGAAAATAAGGTCTGTCGGTTTACCGTCGACAGCTATGCTCGCAATCTGGACTATATCATGACGGTCACAACATTTGAGAACGGAGTCATCTACCGCACCTACGGCAGCACAATGTACGAGATTCACAAGGACGGCAAAGTGAAGCTCACCGATCTTTTCCCGGACGGCACCTATAATTTCGGCATCTTCGGCTACCATGTGGATAAGGACGGCAGATACATTGTTCTCAGCGGCAACGGCTGGAATATGGAGCTGCGCCGAAACGGTACGCTGATCAAGTCTTTTGAGGATGTGAACATCACCAACGCCGTTTATGTGGGCGATGTCTGGCTGATCTATATTGTGAATTCCGAAGGTACCCGCTATTACACCTATTTGAAGCCCGACGGCGAATTCCTCTTTGAACCCATCAGGACAGAGGCCTCCTATATCTGCACAGAAGAGGGCATCGGCATTTCCTATGATGAGGATAAAGTCGGACAGGCGGACGGAATGAAGCTCGTGATCGACAGGGATGGCAATGTCCTGTATCAAAGCGAACAAACAACCACCGATCTCTCCATTAAAAACGGCATCATCTGTGAGTCGGAAAAGACCGCTCTCGGTACAACTTCGTATGAAAAATATACCCTTTTGGCTCAATAAATAAAAAAACATCGCATGGAGCGGTCTCGGATATCGGGACCGCTCCATGCGGTTTCTGATAATGTTTGAAGTTTATACAGCAAACTGGCTGTTCCAGAGGTTGGCATAAAAGCCGCCCTTTTCCAGCAGGGTTTTGTGATCGCCCTGTTCAATGATGTTGCCGTCCTTCATGACCAGAATGATGTCGGCCTCACGGATGGTGGACAGACGGTGAGCGACGATAAAGGAGGTGCGCCCCTTCATCAGTTCGGCGAAGGCATCCTGAATCTTCAGTTCGGTTCGGGTGTCGATGGAGGAGGTGGCCTCGTCCAGAATCAGCATGGGCGGCAGACAGAGCATGATTCGGGTAATGCAGAGCAGCTGCTTCTGCCCCTGGGACAGGGAACCCCCGTCCTCTCCGATCACGGTCTGATAGCCCTTGGGGAGCCGCATGATGAAGCTGTGAGAATGGGCGGCCTTGGCGGCGGCGATCACTTCCTCGTCGGTGGCGTCCGGTCTGCCCATGACGATATTGTCCCGTATGGTGCCCGATTTCAGCCATGTTTCCTGTAAAACCATGCCGTAATTGTGCCGCAGGCTGTCTCTTGTGCAGTCCCGGATGTCCACGCCGTCCACCGAGATGGAGCCGGCATTTACATCGTAGAAGCGCATCAGCAGATTGATGAGGGTGGTCTTTCCGCATCCGGTGGGACCGACGATTGCCACACGCTGACCGGGCTTCACCTGAAGATTGAAATTCTGAATCAGCTTTTTCTCGGGAACATAGGAGAAAGAAACATCGCTGAGTTCCACACGGCCGTCAGCATGAGTGAGAACCGCGGCATCCTCTTTGTCGGGCAGCTGGGGCGTTTCCTCAATCAGCGCAAACAGACGGGAGGCGCAGGCAATGGCATTCTGAAGCTCTGTTACCACGCCGGTGATCTCATTGAAGGGCTTCGTGTACTGGTTGGCGTAGGCAAGCAGGGTGGACAGGGCGCCGACGGTGAACAGGTCGGGCGTTCCCGCCTTTGCGGCGGAAACTACGGTCAGTGCGCCCACAAATGCCACTGCCGCATAGACCACATTGTTGACGAATCGGGTACAGGGATTGGTCAGGGAAGAGAAGAAGGTTGCACGCAGGGAATATTTTCCCAGCCGCTCGTTGATTTCGTCGAAGGTCTTCATGTTCTCCTCTTCGTGGGAATAGGCCTTGACCACCTTCAGACCGTTCATCATTTCTTCGATAAAGGCGGTCTGTTCGCCTCTGGTTTCGGACTGCTTCAAGAACATGGAATGGGTATGTTCTGCGATGAATTTTGCCACAAACAGGGAAAGCGGGGTCAGAAAGACCACAATCAGGGCGATTTTCCAGTTCAGCGCCAGCATAAAGCCCAGCGTGCCCAGAATGGTGACCACACCGGTGAAGAACTGGGTAAAGCCCATGAGCAGACCGTCGGCGAACTGGTCGGCGTCGGCAATGACACGGCTGACGATGTCGCCGGTGGAATGGCTGTCCAGATAGGACAGAGGCAGGATCTGAATCTTATAGAACGCCTGTCTGCGGATGTCACGAACCACATTGTAGGTGATTTTGTTGTTGCAGACCGACATGAGCCATTGGGAGAGGGCTGTCAGTCCTACGGCGATTGCCGCACGAATCAGGATTTTTTTGATGGATGCAAAATCAACGGCACCCTTGCCCACAATGCAGTCGATGGCACGGCCGATCAGAATGGGGAAGTACAGGGTCAGCGCAACGGTGACTGCGGCAAGAAGAATGGAAAGCAACAGATAAATCCGATAGCTTTTCAGTGCCTTCAGAATCTGACGGATATCGGAAGATTTGGTTTTAGCCATAATTGGATCATCCTTTCTTGAAAGCTCTTCAGCCCATATCGGATTCGGTACTCTTTGCCTCGTCGGGATACTGAGAATAATAAATTTCCCGATAGACAGAGCAGTTCTTCAGCAGTTCGGCGTGGGTTCCGATTCCGACAGCCTTTCCGTCATCCAGAACGATGATCCGATCGGCATGCATCAGGGTCGAGGTCCGCTGTGAAACGATGAATACGGTGGGATTTTCGGGAAGGGTGCGGATGGCCTTCCGAAGTGCCGCATCGGTGGCATAGTCCAGTGCGGAGGCACTGTCGTCCAGGATCAGGATTTCGGGATGCCGTACCAGCGCACGGGCGATGGTCAGACGCTGTTTCTGACCGCCGGAGAAGTTCCGACCCGCCTGAGCAACTTCTGCGTCCAGTCCTCCTTTGGAAAGGGCGACATCCTTGGCTTGAGCCAGCTCCAGCGCCTGCCACATTTCGTCGTCGGTGGCATCCGGATTGCCCCATGCCAGATTGGAACGGATGGTTCCCTTGAAGAGAGTCGCCTTCTGCATGACGATGCCCACCTTTCGGCGAAGGATTTCGGGATCGTACGCCTTCACATCCAGACCGTCCACGATGACCTCTCCTTCGGTGGCGTCATAGAAGTGAGAAAGTAGGTGTACCAGCGAGGATTTGCCCGATCCGGTGCCTCCGATGATTCCCACGGTTTCACCCCGATTTGCTGTGAAGGAGATCCCTTCCAATGCCTTACCGCCGGCGCCCTTGTAGGTCAGCCCCACATTGCGGAAGGTGATGAAGGATTCCTCGGAACGAAGAACGGGATCTGCATATTCGTCCCGATCTTCTGTATTCAGCACATCTGCCACACGGTTTGCGCAGGCAAGGGCCTTAGTGATGGTGATAATCAGATTGGCGAGTTTGATCAGTTCCACCAGAATCTGGGACAGATAGTTGTAGAGTGCGATCACATCGCCCTGCTCCAGATCGCCGCTCTGAACCCTGACTCCGCCCACCTGAATCAACCAGATGATGGCAAGGTTAATCAGAACATAGGTCAGGGGATTCATCAGTCCCGAGATCCATCCGACCCGCCTTTGGGCGTGGTTCAGATCGCCGTTTGCCACATCGAACCGTTCTTTTTCGCTGTCCTCCTTGCAGAAGGCGCGGAGGACACGGACTCCGGTGAGATTCTCTCGGGTGGCAGACAGAACCTTGTCCAGCCGATTCTGGGTCTTCTTGTAGAGGGGAATGGTAATCAGAAGGATACCGAAGACCACCACCGATAGGGCAGGGATGGTGACGGCAAAAATCAGCGCAGACTTTACATCTATGGTAAACGCCATAATCATGGCACCGAAGACGATAAAGGGAGAACGCAAAAAGAGACGCAGCGTCATATTCACGCCGGACTGAACCTGATTGACATCACTGGTCATACGGGTGATCAGGGTTGAGGACCCGATTCTGTCCTGTGCGGAGAAGGGGAAGGACTGGATCTTGTCAAAAAGAGCGTGTCGGACCTTTGTGCCGAATCCGATGGCGGCTTTGGCGGAAAAATACTGTGCAGTTACCGAAAAGCAAAGTCCCACCAGACCCAAAGCCAGAAGAATCAGGCAGCGGGTCACGATGAATCCCGTGTCCTGATTTTTAATGCCAACATTGACTATGTCGGCAACAACCAAAGGCACGAACAATTCGAAGGTTGCCTCCAGCAGTTTGAACAGAGGTCCCAGAACCGTTTCTTTTTTATAGTCCTTCAGATATTTCAGAAGATCTTTCATGGAAAGCGGATTCCTTTCTCATTTCTGATATGTACAAATATAAAGCAGGAAGAATGCAGAAAAACGAGGCTTGCGCAGTATCTGCATACAAGTATCTGCATGCACAGTATCTGCGAAAGCCCCGCTTTCAGTAGTAATTATTCAGCGTCTTCTGCTTCGCCTTCGGCGTCGTCCTCATCCTCGAGAAGCGCACGCATGGAGAGAGAAACTTTCTTCTTCTCAGTGTCGATACCGAGAATTTTAACCTGAACCACATCATCCAGATGGAGAACCTCGGCAGGCGTTGCGATCTTGCGATCGGCGATCTGAGAAATGTGAATCAGACCGTCAACCTCGGGAACGATCTCGGCAAATGCTCCGAATGGAGTCAGACCGACGATCTTAACAGTTGCAACATCGCCTTCCTTGTAGGTGCCGGTGAAGATGTTCCAGGGATTGGTTTCCTCGGTCTTGCAGCCCAGGGAAATTCTCTTCTTCTCAGCGTCGAAGGACTTGACATAGACCTCAAGCTGATCGCCGACAGAGACAACCTCTGCGGGATTCTTGATTCTGGACCAGGACAGCTCGGTAATATGTACCATGCCGTCAACACCGCCCAGATCAACGAATGCACCGTAGGAGGTCAGAGATTTGACCGTACCAACATACTTCTTGCCGACTTCAAGTTCCGACCAGATCTTGGCAGCAGCTTCCTTGCGCTCTGCTCTCTGAACGGCCTTGATGGAAGCCGTTGCACGGCTTCTGCCTTCCTCGATCTCGATGATAATGACCTTCTGGGTCGTTCCTTTGAGAGGAGCCAGCTCCTCGCCCTTGGGAATGCCGGTCTGGGATGCGGGAATGAATGCCTCGATGGCGCCCAGAGCGATCATACAACCGCCCTTGTTGATCTTGGTGATCTTGCCCTCAAGTACCGTTCCGTTTTCCTTTGCGGCGACGATCTTCTTCCAGTCGTCGATACGCTCGATGCGCTTTCTGGAAAGACCTGCAACACCTTCGATATCGCTTACCCGAACGACATACGCCTCGATGGAATCTCCAACCTTATATGCAGGATCGGCATTTGCAATCTCGTTGTAATCGAGAATGCCAGTAACATTGGCAGACAGATCTACATGAACCTCTGTGGCAGAGATTGACGTGATTGTTCCGTTAACAATATCCCCTGTATTTAAAGTTTTGAGAGAGTTCTCGAGCAGTGTTTCGAAATTTTCGCTTTCATTGATTTCGCTCATGATGGTTTTTACCTCCTGTATTATATCGCCTGGTGTGGATGCACCGGCGGTAATGCCGATTTTTCCGGCTTTTGCGGCAAGCCGAAGGGCTTCCTCCGGAATGTCGGAACTGTCCTCAATGAGATAGGTATGTTCCAGATTCCGCTTCGAGACAGCATACAATTTTGCAGTGTTGGAAGACTCCCTGCCGCCTATGACAAACATCAATTGGACCTTTTTTGAGAGTTGTTCGGTCTCGGTCTGTCTGTTTTGAGTGGCTCTACAAATTGTATCATATATTTGAAGATTTGTCAAGTGGTTTTGTGCAATTTCTTGAGCTTTTTTCCATTCTGACAATTTTTGGGTGGTTTGGGCTACCATGACAACCGATTTTTTGTCCAAATTGCTCAAATCCAGTTCGTCGGCGCATCCGGCGATCCGAACCTCGCCTCCCGCATAGGATACGATGCCCTTGACTTCGGGGTGAGTCCCATCGCCGAGAACCAGTAACACGGATCCGTCTGCGGTCCTGCTCTCCACAATGCTGTGGATTTTTTTAACATAGGGACAGGTGCAGTCCACTATGCGAAAATCGGGATTTTTTTCGGAATATTCCAAAAGCTTTTTGCTGATGGCGGCTGTGGTTCCGTGGGCACGGATGACAATTACCGAAGGATTTTCCGAATTGCTTCCATGATAGATTTCATCAAGATCGGACTCGTCAATGACCCGAACCCCCTGCTCCTCAAACCGACGGACCACGCAGGGATTGTGAATCAGTCTGCCCAGCGTGTAGATGCGCTCGCGGCTTTTTTTATCGGTCGACAGATTCGTCACCGTATCGACTGCCCGTTTGACGCCGAAGCAGAAACCTGCATTTTTGCCGATTACGATCTCCATTGGAATTCCTCCATAACAGTATTGACGGGGATATTGGACAAAGTGTGACAGTATTTTGAAAAAAAAATTTGAAAAACCGACGGTCAGCGATCGGAGGTCTGATCGGAATCCATCATTTGCGTGATTCTCGTGAAGATCAGCTCGGCTGCATCGGCAAACTCTCTGCCTTTTCCCTCTGAGTAAGTAAACTCCTCATATTCAATGGGCTTGCCGATATGAACCACCGTTTTTCGGAAGGGACAGATTTTCCATTTTTTATTCTCCAGCAAAACGGGGACGACTTTGACTTTGGCATGGTATTCAATCATTCCGACGCCGTTTTTGGGCTTCGTATTTTTGGGATTCATTCCCGGATACCGTTTTCCCTGCGGGAAAATTCCCACGACCTCCCCCTTCTCCAGAAGGGAGAGGGTGGTCTTGATGGAGGAAACACTTGCAGACGCATCCGATCGGTCCACCGGGAAGGCCCCGAGAAGACTGATCAGCTGCTTCAGAACGGGAACTTTAAACAGCTCCTTCTTGGCAAAATAGCGGACCTGCTGTTTGAAGCAGGCGGCAACGACGATCACATCGCTGTTGGAAAGATGATTGGAGCAGATCAGAAAGGGTCCGCTTTCGGGTCGGTTTTCTGTACCCACGATTCTGACGCGGTACAGCTTACGGAAAAAACCGCCGAGGCAGGCTCTGGCAACCTTATAGAAGCTCATAATGATATATCCTTCCTTTTGATTTTCTACCGGCCGATTTTGTCCCGGATGATCCGAAGGGCGGCTTCATAACTTTCCTTCAGATTCAGATCGGAATTATCCAGTAAAATGGCGTCATCAGCCTTTTTGAGCGGTGCGGTGGCACGGTTGCGGTCATTCTCGTCCCTTTGGATCATATCGGCAAGAACTTCGCCGTAAGAGGTTTCAATCCCTTTTTCGCAAAGTTCACGGTATCGCCGCTTGGCTCTTGCCTCGCAGGAGGAATCCAGAAAGATCTTCACGGTAGCATGAGGAAGAATCACCGTTCCGATGTCCCGACCGTCCATGATGACATTGTTCTTTTCGGCAATGTCCTTCTGAAGGTCGAGAAGGAAGGCCCGAACCTCCGGAATTGCCGATACCGTGGACGCCCACATGGAGATTTCGGGCATGCGGATGTCTTCGCTGACATCCCGCTCGCCGAGAAAAACCTTTTGACTGCCGTTTACATAGCGAAGGGACAGGCGAATCTCGGGGAGGCATGAAATGATTCCTTCCGTATCCGACTTGTCCAATCCTTTTTCCGCCGCATATAAGCCCACCGCACGGTAGAGTGCGCCGGTGTCCACATAAACAAAGGACAGCTCAGCGGCAAGCATTTTGGCAAGGGTGCTTTTTCCCGCACCGGAGGGACCGTCCAAAGCGATCTGTATCATATTTTCATATTCCTTTCAATTTTGTCCCATTCGGATTCGAAACGGTATGATCCGTAAATACCGATGGATCAGCCGCAAAATCAAGGGCTGTCCGGAGTTTGCCCCAAAACAAAGCGGATTATGTGGCGGCGGCTTTTGCGGCGCAGACGGCGGTGGAAAAGGCAATCTGCAGATTGAATCCGCCGGTGTAGCCGTCGGCGTCCAGAATCTCTCCTGCAAAGTACAGCCCGGAGACCTTCTTGGCTTCCATGGTTTTAGGGGATACCTCACTGATGTCGATTCCGCCGGAGGTGATGATGGCCTCGTCGATGGGACGGGGTCGCTTCAGCTTCATCGTCAGATTCTTCATCAGACGGATGATGGTCGCCCGCTCCTCTTTGGTGACGGTGTGAACCTTTCGCTCGGGGGAAATACCGCTGAGCGAAACAAAAATCGGAATCATCTTGGAAGGGAGAAGGTCGGAGAGTGCATTGGAGTAATTTTTGTTGGAATACTTGGAAAAATCCGAGAGAATTCGCCGATCCAGCGTTTGCTCGTCCAGCGCAGGCTTCAGGTCCAGTACCACACGGATCTGACCGGGTGCAAAGACATCCAGATGGGAGGACAGAGAAAGAACCATGGGTCCGGTGATGCCGAAATGGGTAAACATCATCTCGCCGAAATCCTCGTATATCAGCCGGTCGCCGTCATAGGCGCTGAGTGCAACATTCTTTAGAGACAGACCCTGTAATGCCGAACACCAACGCTCGCAGACCTCCAGAGGTACCAGGGAAGGGCGCAGAGGGGTACAGGCAATTCCCAAGGCCTTTGCAAAGCGATATCCGTCTCCGTCCGACCCGGTACGGGGGTAGGACAGTCCGCCGGTTGCCACAATCACACGGTCGAAGGGATGGAAAACCGCCGTTTTCAGCCCGATGACCCTGCCGTCCTCGACGGAAATCTCGCTGACCTTCTCATTGAGAATCCGAACGCCCTGTCGGAGGATTCCCCGACGAAGAGCGTCCGCAATGTCGTTGGCATTGTCCGATACCGGAAAGACCCGGTTGCCCCGTTCGACCTTCAGAGGAACGCCCAGCGATTCAAAGAACGCCATGGTGTCGGCGGGACCGAATCGTCCGGCGGCACCGTAGAGAAATTTGCCGTTACGCGGGATATTCGCTATGAATTCGTTTAATTCACAGCAGTTGGTCACATTGCAGCGGCCTTTTCCGGTGATTCTCAGCTTTTTGCCGAGGATAGTATTCTTTTCAAACAGAGTGACATCTGCCCCTGAAGAGGCGGCATGGTATGCCGCCATCATACCTGCGGCACCGCCGCCGACAATCCCGATTTTCATAAAACCCCTATTGCTCCGATTATTGACACAATAATATCATTATATCCTTCTTTTCGGATAAAGTCAAGAGTTTTCAGCCATGTTTCGAAAATTTTACATATTTTCGCCGCCATTGACATACACTTCTGAAGAATGACAGAGAGAAGGGGCAGGGACGGATGGATCAGGAAAGCTATGAGCGGCATAAGCGATATGTGTTTTACGGCGCAATCACGCTGATTCTGGCACTGTCCTTTTATTTTCTCTTTTTCCGACTCCTTCTGCCCGGATTTGTCGCATGGCTGGTTGCCCTTTTGCTGCAGCCCCTGATCGGGATGCTGTCCAGATGGACCGGACTGTGCAGAAAGCCGGTGGCAATCGTTCTTTATCTGCTGATTCTGGGCCTTCTTGCCGTCCTGCTTGCCCTGATATGCAACCGGCTGTATCGGGAAATCCGGGAGCTTTTGTCCTACCTTACGGGAAACAGAGACAGTCTGACCGTCAAAGCCGGGGAACTGGTGGATCGCCTGTTGAAGCGATTTGACTTTATCAAAAATGCAGACGAGATCAGTACGGTCATTACCGATCTGCTGTCCACTGCCGTCACCGGACTGTCGGCAAAGCTGACGGCTTTTCTGGGGGGATTTGTGTCAAAACTTCCCGGAACCCTGTTTTCCACGCTGATTTTTCTCATGGCGGCATTCTATCTGACCGTGGATTTTGACGGTTTTGAACGGAAAATCAACGGTCTGATTCCAAAGAAAGCGGCAAGAATTGCGGGAAATCTTCGGGGAAAGCTGTCCAAAACGGTGGTGGGCTACATCCGTGCCTATCTGATCATTTTGTTTATTACCTTTGTCGAACTGCTGATTTCCTTTTCCATTCTGAAAATCAGGTATACCCTGCTTCTGTCTGCCCTGATCTCTCTGCTGGATATTCTTCCTGCCATCGGGGTGGGAACGGTGCTGGTACCCTGGGCGGGAGTCTGCTTCCTTTCGGGGAACCCGGGACGGGGGATCGGCCTTCTGATCGTTTTCGGCATTGTAGCCGTTCTCCGGCAGATTCTGGAACCGCATATTGTCGGTTCCCAGCTGGGGCTGTCTCCGCTGCTCAGTCTTCTGTCGGTCTACGCCGGTTATCGGATTGCCGGCGTTGTCGGAATTCTGCTGGCGCCCATTGTAGCCATTCTGATTCGGGAAGCCATTCAGCTGTTCACGGGTGAAAAACGGGATGAAACCAAGGCATCAGGAGGATAGAGCATAAGTTCGAATTCAAAAAGAAGAGAGACGAAAGCACATTTCGGCGTGCAATCGTCTCTGTTTTTTTATGACGATGGAATTCGTTCGGAAGGTTAACGGATCCATTTGGTAATGGCGATCAGATGATCCAGCTGTTCGTTGTTCAGCCCTTTTGCGGCAGAAAGGAGGTCGTTTAGCTTGGAGGGATTGCCTGCATCTGTGTCAAAGAATTCCCGGGGCGTGATGTCAAGGTATTCGCAGATGTAAAAGAATACCGTCATAGACGGAAGATTGACGCCGTTTTCGATGTTGTTGATATATCCTGCGCTTTGCCCGATGGACAAACTCATGTCCCGTGCCGATACACCTTTGTTCATTCGAAGTTCAACCAGCCGTCGAATGAAGTCTTCTTTTTCCATGTTGTTCACCACCTCTGTCTATTCAATATCATACCCTATATGATTCAAAAAATATCCAATTATTTCATTAATTTCTCTTGACAAATCTAAATAAACTAGATATAATAAAGAAAAATGAATATTTTGATTAGATATCAAGCGAGAGAAGAGAACAATTCGGTACATCTGTGCCGTTTTGGAATAAATGAATTGTGCCGACGGGAAAACGGCACAGAAAGAGGAATTTATGAGAAAACCGATTCAATTTTTGACAGTGTTGCTTGCAGGCCTTCTGCTGGCGGCGACCCTGATTTCCTGCTCGGGAGAGACTACGGACAATCCGTCCGACAAGGACAAGACGGAGAACGAGACGAGTTCGGTAAAGGCATCCCCTGTGGACGATTTTGAGTGGGAGGTGACGGATGAGGGTATTACCATTACGAATTATAAAGGAAACTCGAAAAATGTGGTTATTCCTTCCTTGATCGACAACAAAATGGTAACGGAGATTGCCGGTACTGCATTTTCCGGGAATCCAACAGTTGAAGCTATTGTCATGCCTGAATATCTTCCATATTGTGGAATCGAAATCAAGAATTGTCCGTCTCTGACCTACTTGGAATATCCCGGTATTGAAGAAGCCAATTTGAATTATATCTATTGTGATACGGTTCAAACCATAGTTCTTCCTGATGCAGTTTCAATCACAATGAACAATAAATCCCTGTCTGCGAATTGCCCCAATCTTACAAAGTTGAATATGCCTTCTTGTGAATATCTTTCAGTAACAACAAATCCTGATTTTTATAATTACGACGGAATTGATAGTACAGCCGCCACTTCAAAATTGACAGAAGTAGTTGTTTCTGAGAGATTATTGACTGAAGCATACATAGATTATAGAATAATTAATGGTGGTGTGTATCATACCCTGCTTTTTATTGATCCGAAGTATTCGGATCAATATGATTCAGATCCGGTTCTTATTTCGGAGTATCCCTTTTACCCTTACGGTATTGATGAAATAGATGAATCATTAAGAGATTATATTATAGATAGAAGTTATAGCCATTTATATTGTATTGAGTTATTTGGTCAAATAACAATCACTGTAAACGGAAAACTTTATTCTTATGAACCATATTTGCAAAATATGGAAGGATGATTCATTCGATAGGTTATTCAACGAGGCGAGAGAACAATTCGGCACGACAGTGCCGTTTTGGAATAAATGAATTGTGCCGACGGGGAATCGGCACAGAAGGAGGAGTTTATGAGAAAACCAATTCAATTTTTGACAGTGCTGATGGCAGGCCTTCTGCTGGCGGCGACCCTGATCTCCTGTAAGGAGGAGACGCCGGACAATCCGTCCGACAAGGACAAGTCGGAGAATAAGACGACTTCATTCGCAGAGGAGGTTGTAAAAACACCGATTGATGACTTTGAGTGGGAAGCCGGGGAAGGCGGTATAACAATAACCGCATACAAGGGCAATGCGGAAAAGGTTGTAATACCTTCCATTATCGAAAACAAGAAGGTCATTTCCATAGCAGCCAATGTATTTTCCGGAAGTATCACGCTGAAGGAAATTGTCCTGAGTGATTACATGGAACTGGATTTCAAATGGTTTGCAAACTGTGAGAATCTGAGTGTGATTTCGGCTCCCGGAGCAACAAGCATCCCAAAATATGTAACAGAAGATTTGGGCTTCTCGCTGTCCAGACTCGATCTATCGGGTGTAACATCTATTTCTGCTGATTATTGCCATACAAATTCAAAGCCTGTTCATGTTGAAGTTTTGGATTTATCGGGTTTGACTTCGTATTCCGGTGGAGTTGGATGGAACACTGAATTTGAATTAGCCATTCATGCTGAAACTATCATCTTATCGGATACTTTTTTAATAGATGAACTCGGATATATCGAGGATCATCATTTAGACATCGAGATATATGGTTCAGACATACATGATTGGATTTATAATTTTCATTGCACTCAAATCATGGTCGGCGATACTGTGTACACCAAAGAAAGCTGATTTCGCATGAACAATTCGGCACGACAGCGCCGTTTTGGAATAAATGAATTGTGCCGACGGGAAAACGGCACAGAAGGAGGAGTTAATGAGAAAACCGATTCAATTTTTGACAGTGCTGCTTACAGGCCTTCTGCTGGCGGCGACTTTACTTACGGGGTGTGACCGTGCGATTGA